>NZ_JBEZHQ010000009.1:0-98749 GCF_040650675.1 Streptomyces sp. NPDC048637 | reverse complement strand
GGACCGTCACCGCATCTGACGACCGTCACCAATACTGAGGAGCCAACACAGTGTCCCAACAGGCCGTCGGCGACCGCGGACGCCTGCGCACCGCGCGCGCCCATGGGGTGCTCGCGGTGCTCAGTGCGGCATGCGTCTTCCCGATCTACTGGCTGTACGCCACGTCACTGCGCCGCCCCGGCGACATCTCCTCGCTGTCGCCCCTGCCCTGGCCGCTGTCGGTGCAGAACTACACGGACGCGGCCCGCCAGGTCGAGGTGCTGCACCTGCTGTTCAACACCCTGGCGATGGCCTCGTTCATCGCCCTCGGCCAGCTGCTCACCGGGCTGCTCGCCGCGTACGCCTTCGCCGCCTGGAACTTCCCGCTCAAGCGGCTGCTGTACGTGGCGTTCGTCGGGACCTGGCTGGTGCCGTTCCAGGTCACCATGCTGCCGAACTATGTGCTGCTGATGCAGCTCGGCCTGCTCAACACCCTGGTGGGCGTCGTCGTCCCGACACTGTGCTCGGCGCTCGGTGTCCTGCTGCTGCGCCAGCACCTGGAGAGCTTTCCCAGGGAACTCCTGGAGGCCTCCGCGATGGACGGCCGCTCGTCCTGGACGACGCTGTGGACCGTCGTGGTGCCCAACCTGCGCTCCGCGCTGGCCGCCCTGACGGTCGTGCTCTTCGTCAACGCCTGGAACGAGTACTTCTGGCCGGCCATGGTGATGCAGCGCAGCAACGCCGTGCTCCAGCTGGGCCTGCGCAGCTTCATGGGCACCGAGGGCACCGACTGGGGCCCGCTGATGGCCGTTTCCGGCCTGGCGTGCCTGCCCGTCTTCGCGCTGTACCTCGTGCTCCAGCGCAATATCGTCAACGCGTTTGTCCGCTCCGGGCTCAAGTGAGCCCCGAATGCCGGAGGGGCGGGGACCACACTGTGTGTGGTCCCCGCCCCTCCGGCGTTGCGGGCTTCAGACGGTCAGCGTTTCCAGGAACCGGGTGTCGTGCTCTACCGCGCGAAAGCGCGGGTGGTCCAGGACATCGGAGAGGAACTCCGTGGTGGTGGCCACGCCGGGGCCCTCGACGTGGGTCTCGGCGAGCGCCCGGCGCATGCGCGCGATCGCCGCGTCCCGGTCCGGGGCCCAGACGATCACCTTCGCCAGCAGCGAGTCGTACAGCGGCGGAACCTGATAGCCGGGCCCCACATGCGTGTCGACACGGACGAACGGGCCCGAGGGCAGCACGCACTCGGTGAGGCGTCCCGGGGCCGGCGCGAACTCGCGTGCCGGGTCCTCGGCGTTGATCCGGCACTCGATCGACACACCGCGCGGCAGGACGTCCTCCTGCCCAAACCCGAGCGGCTCGCCCGCCGCGACACGCAGCTGCTCGGCAACCAGGTCCACCCCGGTGACCATCTCGGTCACCGGGTGTTCGACCTGCAACCGGCAGTTGACCTCCATGAAGAAGAACCCGCCCGCGCGGTCGACGAGGAACTCGAAGGTGCCCGCGCCGACGTACCCGGCGGCCCGGGCACCGCGCACCGCCGCGGCCGCCATCTCGTCCAGCAGTTCGGCGGGCAGCTCGGGCGCCGGGGACTCCTCGACGAGCTTCTGCTGACGCCGCTGCAACGAGCAGTCGCGGGCGCCGAGGTGCACCACATTGCCGTGGGTGTCGGCCAGCACCTGGATCTCCACATGCCGTGCCGAGTCCAGGAACCGCTCCACATAGAGACGGTCGTCGCCGAACACCGCCTGGGCGCCGGTCCTGGTCCGCAGCCACGCGCCGGCGAAGTCGGCAGGGTCGCGGACCACACTGATCCCGCGGCCCCCGCCGCCCGCCACCGCCTTGAGGATGACCGGGTAGCCGATGCGGTCGGCGAGCGCCGACGCCTCGTCACCCTCCAGCGGTTGGCGGCTGCCGGGGAGCAGCGGCAGACCTGCCTCGGTCATGATGGCCCGTGCGCTCGCCTTGTCGCCCAGCTGCTCCATGACCGAGGCCGGAGCGCCGACAAAGGTGATTCCCTCGGCCTCGCACACCTCGGCGAAGTCCGGGTTCTCGGAGAGGAATCCGTACCCGGGGTGGATGGCGTCCGCCCCGGTGGTCCTGGCCGCCTCGATCACCGCGGGCACGTACAGATAGCTCGCCTTCGCCGGGCCGGGGCCGATCTGCACCGACTGGTCGGCGAACCGTACGACCGCCGAGTCGCGGTCCGCCGCCGAGTGCGCCGCCACGGTGCCGATGCCCAACTCGCGGCAGGTGCGGGCGATCCGGAGCGCGATCTCGCCCCGGTTGGCGATCAGTACCTTCTTGATCATGACTGCGGCTCAAGCACGATCAGCGGCTGGCCGTGCTCGACCGCCGTGTGGTCCGCCACCAGGATCGCGGCGACGCGGCCACCCTGGTCGGCCTCCACGGGGATCATCAGCTTCATCGCCTCGATGATGCCCACCTGGCGGCCGGGCTCGACCACATCGCCCTCCACGACGAAGGGCTCCGCCCCCGGTTCGGGGGCGCGGTAGAACACCCCGACCGTATGGGCGCACACCCGGTGGCCATCGTCCTGACGTGGCGCCGTCGGCGGGTCCTCCGCCACCCCGGCCGCCGGGGCGGCGGGCGGCAGCGCCACGGCGGCCACGACGGAGGCCACCGCTGACGACGGGGCCGTGTCCCGCCACTCCACCTGCACGGACAGCTCGCCCGCGGTGACCCGCACCAGACTGGGTGGCCGGGTCTCCCGCGTGGACAGCGCCACCGCCTGCGCGCACAGCACACCGACCACCCGGTCCACCTCCTGCGCCGTGACGAAGGCAGTGCCGCCCTCACCGCTGTTGGTCGTCGCGCTCATCGTGCGTTCTCCTTCTCGACGGGATCGTCGTCCAGCACCACCGACGTGCCGGCGCCGAATTGGCGGAACCGGGCGCGCCGAGCGGTCACCAGGGTCATCTGGTCCAGCGGGAGCAGCCCGGCCAGGCTGTCGGCCAGCGCGTCATGCAGCGCCCGGGCGGCGGCCAGGTGATCGGTCTCCGCGCCGTCGCCGGGCTCGCGGACCACGCCGTCCACGATGCCCAGGGCCAGCAGGGAACGGGCATCCACCCGCAGCGCGGCGGCGGCCTGGGGGGCCGCCGCGGGGTCCTTCCACAGGATCGAGGCGCAGCCCTCGGCGCTGATCACCGAGTAGACCGCGTTGGCGCACATCAGCACGCGGTCGGCGAAGGCCAGCGCCAGCGCGCCACCGCTGCCGCCCTCGCCGGTCACCACGGCCACCACCGGAACCGGCAGCCCCGCCATGAGCTTGAGGTTCTCCGCGATGGCCACCGACTGGCCGTGCTCCTCCGCCTCAATGCCGGGGTAGGCCCCCGCGGTGTCGACGAAGGTGACCACCGGGAGGCCGAGCTTGCCCGCGAGCCGCATGACGCGGGCCGCCTTGCGATAGCCCGCCGGGGTCGGCATGCCGTAGTTGCGCGCGGCCAGATCCCGCGCGGTGTGCCCCTTCTGCGTGCCGATGACGACGACCGACGTCCCGTCGAGCCGGCCGAGACCGGCCACCAGCGCGGGGCAGTCGGCGTAGGCGCGGTCGCCGTGCAGCTCGGTGAAGTCCGCCAGCAGCAGCCCGATGTAGTCCAGGGTGGTGGGGCGGCCCAGGCGGCGGGCCGCCTGCACACATTCCCACGGGTCGCGCTCCGGCAGCCCGGCCGGGTCGCGGATCACCGCGACCCGCTCGGCCGGCCGCTCGTGCGGTTCGCCGTCGGGCCGTCGGTTGGCGACCGACAGCAGCCGCCCCAGAGCAGAGCGCAGCTCCACCCGCGGCACGATCATGTCCACCACGCCGTGCTCCAGCAGGAACTCGGCGGTCTGGAAGCCGGGCGGCAGCGTCTGGCGGATGGTCTGCTCGATCACCCGGGGTCCGGCGAAGCCGAGCCGGGCGCCCGGCTCGGCCACGATGACGTCGGTCAGCGTCGCGTACGACGCGGCCACGCCGCCGAACGTCGGATCGCTGATCAGCGTGACGGTCAGGATCCCGGCCTCGTCCAGCTGGCCGAGCGCCTGGCTGGTCTTGGCCATCTGCATCAGCGAGACGATGCCCTCCTGCATCCTGGCCCCGCCCGAGGCGGTCACCACAAGCAGCGGCGTACGCTCACGCAGCGCGATCTCGCACGCCTGGGTGACCGCCTCGCCGACGTTGGCGCCCAGGCTGCCGCCGAGGAAGCGGAAGTCCATCGCCGCGACCACCACCGGGTTGCCCTCGATACGGCCCCGGGCGCACAGCACCGCGTCCGGCATACCGGTTTTCGCCCGGGCGTCCCGCAGCCGGTCCGTGTACGGGCGGCTGTCCGTGAACCCCAGCGGGTCGCTGTCGGACACGGCAGTGTCCAGCAGGCGCGCCGACTCCGGATCCAGCAGCTGTTCGAGGCGCTCGGCGGCGGTGAGCGGGCCGTGCCAGCCGCACTCCGGGCAGACCCGCGCACCGCGCGCGTACCGCTTGCCGTACAGCATCGCCGAGCACCGGCCGCACACCAGCCAGGCCGCGGGCCCGGCCGAGAGGGTCGCCGTCATCGCGGGTCCTCGTGGTCGCCGTCGGCCAGGGGGGCCGGCACATACGTCGCACAGTCCGCGGGCAGCCGCACACCGGCCAGCCGCAGCTGGCCCGCCCGGGCCGCGAAGGCGGCGCCGCGCATGAGGTGCGTGGCGACCTCGGCGACGGCGCGGTTGGCGGGCGCGGCGAGGTGCGTGCCCGCGACCCACTGGTTGAACGCGCCCATGGCCGGCCCGCACCAGATCTGATAGTCCGCCATCCGTTCGGGCACGCCGCGGATGCTCCAACCCGAGGACAGCCCCAGGTACCAGCGGAACACCAGCGCCATGCGGCGCTTGGGGTTGCCCCGCGCGCGCTCGATCTGCTCCGGGTCGCGCTCGGTGAAGAACCGCGTGCAGTCCTCCCACACCTCGTCCAGCGGCCGCTGGAAGACACGCTTCTCCAGCTCGGCACGCTCGCTCTCCGCGATGGACTCGATCGAGTCGTGCGTCCGGTACACCTCGTACAGCCTGCGCGCCCGGCCGGGGAACATCGTGCCCCGCTGGAGCACCTGGACGTCCACCCCCATCTCGAACATGTCGGCGGACGGGGCCATGACGCAGTCGGCCACCCCGGCGGCGGCGAGCAGGTCCTTCGCCGCCGGGGACTGATCGGTCTCGACGCAGGCCTGATTGACCGAGCCGGTGACCACATACGCGGCGCCGAGCGCGAACGCGGCCGCGGCGGCGGTGGGAGTGCCGATACCGCCCGCCGCGCCCACCCGCACCGGGCGCGGGTAGGCCAGCTCACGCTGGATCCGGTCGCGCAGCGCGATGAGCTCCGGCAGCAGCACCACCAGCGGGCGCCGGTCGGTGTGGCCGCCGGAGTCCGCCTCGGCGGTGATGTCGTCCGCCATCGGCACCCGCAAGGCCAGCTCGGCCTGTTCCGCGGTGATCGCGCCGGACTCCGCGAGGGAACGCACCATGCCCTCGGGCGCCGGGCGGAGGAACCGCTCGGCCACCTCGGCCCTGGAGACCTTGGCGATGATCCGGTTGGCGGCCACCACCCGGCCCTCCGTGTCCCGGGAAAGACCGGCGGCCCGGTAGTGCACCACCTGCGGCGTCAGATCGAGGAACGCCGACGCCTCGACGCAGCGCACCTGGTGACGCAGGCACAGCTCCACCACGGCCCGCTCCATGGCCAGTTCGTTCGGGCTGTGGATCAGGTTGACGGCGTACGGCGCGCCCGGCACCGCCCCGGCGATCCGGCCGAGCGCCGCGTCGACCTTGTCGGTCAGCACCCCGGCCGCGCCGAACGAGCCGAGGAAACCGGCCCTGGCCAGGGCGATCACCATGTCGGCCGACGCGATGCCGTTGGCCATGGCGCCGCCGTGGTAGGCGTGGCCGACCCCGTGCGCGGCGCGGAACGCCGGGTCGCCGAGCGACTCCGGCGGCAGGGCCGGCACGGCGGCCAGCACCTGCGCCCGGCGGGCGAGCCCGGCGTCGGTGGTGACACCGACGCCGACCTCGTCGCGCACGACGAAGACCGGACGGTCCAGCAGGTTCAGCTCGCGGTAGATCGCCGCGGAGTCACGGGCGGTCCCCGCCTCCCGGTCGGTCGGTGTCACCACGGTGCCGCTCCGTTCTCGCGCAGTTCGACGGCGATGTCGGTGAGTTCGTAGATGCGCAGCCCCGGCTTCCACATGCTGGCGTCGGCGGTGAGGCGCAGCCGCCCGGACTTGCGCTGGACCTGCTTGACGTGCACCTCCAGCGTGGAGCTGCCGTCGGTGGGCAGGAACTGGCCCCGGTACTTCCAGGTGAACGGCACGCCGACCGGCAGCACAAAGCCCGGGTCGCGCATGCCGTCGGCGAGCCCGGAGTCCAGCAGCCACTCCTGCATCGCCTGGATGACCGTCTCGACCCCGAGCGACCCGGGGATCACCGGGTCCAGGTGGAAGTGGCGGGCGAAGAACCAGTCCTCCGGGTCGATCGTCCGCTCGGCGTGCAGATAGCCCTTGCCGTACTGGCCGCCGCCGTCCACCACGGTCAGATCGTCCAGCAGCGAGAGGTGGTCGCGGGAGCAGAGCGGTGCGGCCGGGTCGGCACGCCGGGCGGCCACGTCGAGGGTGCGCATGCCGGAACCGGGGTTCTGCTCCAGCCAGGTCGGCACCGAGCGGCCGGCGTCGAGACCGGTCTGGTTCGCCAGCGCCTGTTCGCTGAAGTAGCCGAACAGGGTCTCCCCGGCATAGAACGGCTCACCGTCCGCGCTGAGCGTGTAGGTGAAGCTCTGGAGCGTCGAGCCGGGCATGTCGGTGGTGCCCACCAGCGCCGAGTCCTGCCGGATGGTGGTGTCCCGCAGGTCGACCTCGCGCAGCACGGTGGCCGTGCCGCCGAGGTTGCGCAGGCTCTGCGTCTCGTCCGGCCGGCTCAGCGTGGCGCCGAGGTGGTAGCCGATCAGCAGTGCCGACTGGAGGGAGGTCTCCATGTAGACGCAGTTCGGCATGGACGCGTTGGCGGTGTCCGCGTAGTACCAGGAGTCGGCGGGGGAGTCGTACTCGGTCCGGTATGTCGCGCTGTCGAGCTTGCCGCGCTCGCCCTGCAGCGTGACGATCCGGTCGACGAGCAGCAGCCCGCCGGTGGGAATCCGGGTCGCCTTGATGCCGGTGTAATGGGCGAACTCCGGGCCGAGCGCGATGCCCTGGTCGCCCCGGGCGAGGTGGGCGAGCTGGAACTCGCTCAGCAGCACCCGTTCGCCGAGGGAGCTCATGCGGCCCAGCCACCTGGCGGGGAAGCCGCCGCGCTCGGGGCCGACCGGCACCCCGGGCCGCTCGTGCAGGGCGACCGCGACGTCGGTCACCAGCGTCCCGCCGCAGCGGGCGCGGACCCGCAGCCCGGGCCTGGGTACCAGGTCGATCCACTCCACCTCGACCTCGACGGCGTCGTCGCCGTCCGCTTCCGCCGACTGCTCGATCCGCGTGACCTGCGGGTCGACGCGGACGAACCGCGCGTCGGCGAGGCACAGGTGCAACCCGGTGTACAGGGCGAACACCTGGGCGGCCTGCACGGCCGCGTCGACCGGGTCGGCGCCCGGTACGCGGCGCGCCAGTACCCGGCCGCGGCGGCCCGCGCCGCCGCGCAGCTGAAGAGCCGTCACCTCGGCCAGCGCGAGCTCCGCACCGGCCGCCAGGCGGACTTCGGGGTTGCAGTCCTCCTGGTCGTACCCGGCGCCGAAGACCTCCGCGAGGTCGCCGACGGCCAGCCGCCGCAGCTCCGTGGCGCCCAGCCGGGTCACCGCGGAACGGGCCAGGGGCTTGAACGCTGCCTCGTCGGACACCCGGACCAGCACGCCGGAGGCGGCGGCCCGGCCGGGCAGGCCCAGCAGGCGGCGCTGCAGCGCCGCCTGCGCGCGGAGCGCGCCCGAGTGCGCGCTGACCAGGACCGTTCGCAGTTCGGCGAGGGTGGAGGCGGCCGGCGGCGCGCTCTCGGCCGGGGCCGGGACGGCCTGTACGGCCGCCTCTTGGGTGTGGGGTGAAGCCGGTTCGGGCCGGGCCACGGGGCCGGGCTCGGGCGCGGCGTCGTGCCGGGGAGCCGGCTCGGGCGGGGGAGTGGTCCAGGCGACCGCGTCGAACGGCTCGCCCACGAACTCCAGGACTTCGGTCATGACGCGCTCGTCTCCTCCTGGCCGGCCGGCTGGTGCCACCGCCGTACCGACTCGCGGAACTTGTCCGTCATGTCCCTGGTGGACACGACGCTGACGTCGGCGAAGCGACACAGCACCCGGCCGTCCGCCGTGGCCGCGGTGGCGGTCACCGTGACCGCGCCGGCCGCCTGCCGCGCCTCGTCCAGCACCAGGACGAACGGCTCGTCGTCGGGCAGCGGGGCGAACCACTCGGCCCGGCCGATGCCCAGCGGCAGACAGGCGCCGCCGAGCAGCTCCTTGCCCAGCACCGGCGGGCCCTGGAGCAGGACGTCCGCGAGAACCGGGCTGTGCAGCCGCCCGTGGTACGCCCCAGCGGCCACGTCCGCGTCGGCGAGGCGGCACAGCAGCACCAGGCGGTCCGCCGAGCGGGCGAGCACCCGGCGCATGCCCTGGAGGCGCGGCGCGTGGAACTGGGTGGCCTCGCGGTAGATCTCCAGGGCGTCCTCGGGCCCCTCGGTGACCGGCGGGACGTCGATGACCGGCGCCTCGGGCGTCTCCGCCGAGAGCAGGAACGTCCCCGCGTAGTGCGAGACCAGAGGGCCGGCGGCCGACTGGCTGCGCACCGCGGCCCGTACGAGCACCTCGTCGCCGTCCGGGGCACCGGCCTCGGCCTCGACGCGGTAGCCGCCGTGCGGCGCCCCGTCGAAGACGATGCCCTTGTGCACCTGGAAGTCCAGGGCCCGCACGACCCGCAGGCCCGGGTGGGCCCGCTCCACGACGCCGACCAGCCAGCCGAGGCCGAAGGTGGCGGGGAGCACCGGGTGGTCGCCGATCCGGTGTGCCTGAATGACCTCGTCGGCCTCGACGCCGGCGAGGTCCCGGTGGGCGGCGAACGCCGGAGCGGCGACGGACTGCCGACCGCCGAGGGCGGTGTTCTCACCGACCAGCACGCACACCTCGGCGGAGGGCGGCCCGGTGAACTCCTCGACGAACGCCCGCGCGCCGACCCGGGGATCGAGCAGCGGGATGCCCCGGGCGGTGAACAGCTCCCGCAGATCGGGAGTCACCATGCCGGCGTCCCAGGCACCCCAGTCGATGGCGGTGCCCCGCGCGTCGGGATGCGCCTGCCGCCACCCGGCCGCGAACCGGCACAGTGCCTCGTTCGCCGCGGCGTAGTCGGCCTGTCCCGGGTTGCCGAGCAGGCCCGCCACCGAGGTGAACAGCACCAGGTGGCGCAGCGCGGCGCCGTCCAGCGCGTCGAGCACATGGCGCAGCCCGTCGAGTTTGGGCGCGAGGACCCGCTCGATCTGCTCCGGTGTCTTGTCCGGCAGCAGCGCGTCGGCAAGTACACCGGCGCCGTGCACCACGCCGGTGATCCGGTCGCGGTGTCCCTCCAGCGCCGTGCGGACGGCAGCCTGGTCGGTGGTGTCGACGGCGAGGTACTCACCGCGGTCGCCCAACGCGGCCAGCGTGGCGCGGATTTCCCGCTGGGCCAGCAGCCCGCCGTGCACCCGCTGCACCTCGCGCGGGGTGGGCCGGCCGCCGTCCGCGGCGAGACCGGCGATCACCGCGGGCTTGAGGTCGGCGTCGGCGACTCCGGCAGCCCAGTCAGGCTCGGGCTCCAGCTCGGTGCGGCCGAGCAGCAGGAAGCGGGCGGGCGCGTGCTCGGCGAGCGCGCGGACGCACTCGGCAGTCACGCCCCGGGCGCCGCCGGTGACCAGCAGCAGATCCGCCGCGGTCAGCGCGGTCGCCCCGAGGCCGCCGTGGGAGTCCACCGTGCTGACGCGGCGCGCCTCGCCGTGTGTGCCGGGCACCACCGTCCAGCGGGCCCCGTGCTCGTCGACCCCCACCTCAAGGGTGTCCCGGGCCGCGTCGCGGATCTCGGCGAGTGCCGCGGCGGTGAACTCGGCCCCGGACCGGGCCGGGTCGATGTCGATCGCCCGGCAGAACAGCGCGGGCCGCTCGGCCGCCAGGGTCTTCACGACCCCGCCGACACCGCCCACCAGGGACCCGACCGCGCCGCGCCGCCCGTGCAGGCCGAGGCCGCCGTCGAGCCGGGTGACGGTGACGAACCCGGCCCGTCCGTCAGCGGGGTTGAGCGCGTCGGCGGCCTGCCCGGCGATCAGGATCACACCGGTCAGCCGCTGCCGCGCCGCCGCCCAGTCCTCGGCCGCGTCGACCAGCGTGACGCACAGGTCGACACGGTCCGCCAGCGCCTCGGCGGCGGCTGCGGCCGTCGGTGCCGCCCTGCGGACCGTCCAGCCCTGGTCCGCCAGGGCGGCGGCCAGCGCGTCGCCGTCGGCACCGCCTTCGTCGAAGAGCACCGCGACCGGCTCCGCCGGGTAGGGCCGCTCGATCACGTCGACCGCGGGCAGGCCCACGAGCTCGACGACGTGCCGGGGCGCGCGCGCCCCGGCGTCACGGCCTTTTGGGTCGACATCACCCTCTCCGGCCAGGTAGTCGGCGATCTGATCGACTGTTCGCAACTCCCCGAGCTGTTCCAGCCGGATCTCCGGCACGCCCGGGATCCGCTCCTGGATGGAGCCCAGCACCTGGACCCGCTTGATGGAGTCGACGCCGAGGTCGGCTTCGAGGTCCATGGTCGGGTCGATCATGTTCGCCGGGTAGCCGGTCTTCGCTGCGATCACCTCGACGAGCACAGTGCGTACGTCGTCGACGCCGGCGGAGCCGCCGTTCGCCGACGGCTCGGCGGGGGCCGGAGCGGGCTCGGGGACGGCGACTGGGGCGGGAGCGGGCGTGGTGGCCGGGGCCGGGGCGGGAGCCGGGGTCGGCGCCGGTGCCGGTGCCGGGACGGCGAGTTCGGGCCGCGCGGGCGCGCCGAGCAGCTCGGGGAACTCCGCGTCGAGGGCGCCGGCCGTCACGGGCCGCGGCGCGGCGGTGTACGCGCCGTTGGGCACCCCGGCGTCCAGCTCCGCCAGGGTGGCCAGGATCTCGCTCGCCCGGGCGTGGGCCCGGCCGATGGCGACGCTCTGCTGGGCGACGGCGGTGAGGGCCTCCGGGGTGTGCGGCTGGGCGGGCTGCCGCAGCGCGCCGGCCACCTGGTCCGCCACCTGCAACTGGCTTTCGAGGTACAGGGTGTGCAGCGCGAGATGCTGTTCGAGCGGATTGTGCACGGTGTTCTCCAGTGAGGCGACGGTAGGTGTGACGGGGACGGGCAGACGGGTGCTCGGCGCGCCGCTCGCGGGCAGCGGTCGAGCGTCTCCGGACGGCACCGGCGCCCCGTTGGCCGGTGCCGTTTCCACAGCGGCCGGGGCGGACGGCTCGGCCATCGGGGCCGGGACCCGGTAGCCGCTCTCCAGCGCCTCCCGGTACGCCGTGGCGCGCTCCTCGGGTACGTACTCGGGCGCCGACAGCGAGACGGTCATGCCGCCGGGGGCGGCGGGCTCGGCCGGCGGCTCGGCGTACCGGTTGATCTCGGCCAGCGGGACGCCGAGCACCGCGAGCCGCACCGCGGCCTGCTTCAGCGCCGTGTCGCTGTCGCCGAGCGGGCCGCCGTCGGTGGCGAAGGCGTGCACCTCGTCGCCGAGGGTGCGGCGCACCAGCTGGGTCAGCACCTGCTTGGGCCCGAACTCGACGAAGACGTTGACCCCGGCCTCGCGCATCGACCGCAGCGCGGCCACGAAGTCCACCGGCTCCAGCAGCTGCCGGACCAGGGTCTCCGCGTTGCCCTCGGCGTCCGCGCCGTACGCGGCGCCGGGGGTGGTGGCGTGCACCGGCACGGCCGGCTCACCGACGCGCGCCGCCGCCACGGCCGGGCGGAAGGCGTCCACCGCGTGCGCGACGTAGCGGGTGTGGAACGCCGCGGAGACCGGCAGCAACCGCGCGGTGACCTCCTGGCCGGCGCAGACCTCGACCAGCCGCCCGACATCCTCGGTGGGACCGCCGACGACCACCTGGTCGGGAGCGTTGTTGTTGCAGATCACCACATCGGGGAAGTCCTTGAGCAGCTCGGTGACCTGCTCGCGGCCGGCCTGCACGGCCGCCATCGTGCCGGTGTCCTCGTCGCCCACCGGGGCCATGGCGGTGCCGCGCGCCCGGGCGAGCGTGAAGTAGTCCTCATCGGACAGCGCACCGGAGGCCCACAGCGCGGTCAGTTCGCCGAAGCTGTGCCCGGCGAGTGCCGAGCAGGACAGGCCGAGCTCGGCGAGGTAGCGGAACTGACCGGCCGACAGCGCGCCGATCGCGGGCTGCGCGTGCTCGGTGCGGCGCAGCGACGCCTCCTGGCGCTGGCGCAGCTCGGCGTCGAACACCGGCGGCGGGAAGACCACCTTGCCGAGCCGGGTCTCCGCGCCGGAGAAGGCGGCGTTGGCCTCGTCGAAGGCACCCGCGACGACCGGGTTGTTCAGCGCCGCGTCGAGCCCCATGTCGAGGTACTGGCTGCCCTGCCCGGCGAACAGCGCGCCGACCTTCACCTCGGGCGCGGCCCGGCGGCGGAAGTACACGCCCCGCGGGTGCGTCCACTCCTCGGCGGCCGGATCGGCGGCGAGCTGCTCGACGGCCAGCGCGCGCAGGTCGGCCGCCGTCTCGTCGTCCGAGGCGACGAAGCCGGCCCTGGCGTGCTCGGCGGGGAAGTCCGCGGCGTCCGAGGACGGCGCGTCCGAGCGCAGCAGCTCCAGCAGGGCCGATGCGTCCGGGGCGTGCCACAGATGCGCCCGCGCCGTGCGGTGCAGCACCCGCCGTTCCTTCCACTCCGCCGGCCGCTCTTCGAGCACGATGTGGAAGTTGGTGCCGCCGAAGCCCATCGCGGAGACGCCGGCCCGGCGGACGGGCCGGTGCGGGTCGAGGATCCACGGCCGGGTCTTGACGTTGACGTAGAACGGGGCGTCGGCGAAGTCGACGGCCTTGTTCGGCTCGTCGACGTTGATGGTGCTCGGCAGCACCTTGTGATGCAGCGCGAAGGCGAGCTTCATCAGGCTCGCCGTGCCGGCCGCGCCCTTGGTGTGCCCGATCTGCGACTTCACACTGCCCAGGGCGGCGAAGTGCTCCTCTTCGGAGGCGTCGCGCAGCAGGTCGCTCAGGGCGCTCAGCTCGGTGCGGTCGCCGACGGCGGTGCCGGTGGCGTGCGCCTCGAACAGCTCGACCGATGCGGGGGAGCACTCGGCGTCGGCGTACGCGCGGTCCAGCGCGACCCGCTGGCCCTCGGCCCGCGGGGCGTAGATGCTCTTCGACCGGCCGTCGCTGGACGAGCCGATGCCCCGGATCACCGCGTAGATCCGGTTCCCGTCCCGCAGGGCGTCGTCCAGGCGGCGCAGGGCGACCATCCCGATGCCCTCGCCGAGCAGGGTGCCGTCCGCCTCGTCGGAGAACGGGCTGATCCGGTCGCTCTTCGACAGCGCCCCGACCTTGGAGAAGCACATGTAGATGAAGATGGTGTTCTCGGTGTCCACTCCGCCGGTGAGCATCATGTCGGCCCGGCCGTCGACCAGTTCGGCCACCGCGAGCCGGATCGCCGACAGCGACGCGGCACACGCCGCGTCGACCGTGGTGTTCATACCGCCGAGGCCGAGGCGGTTCGCCACCCGCCCGGCGACCACGTTCGCCAGCAGACCGGGGAAGGAGTTCTCCTGCCACGGCGCGAACGCCTTGACGTACTTCTCGGCGATCTCGGAGGCGTCCTGTGCGGTCAGCCCACAGCTGCGCACCACCTCCTTGAGCACCGGGGTGGACAGCCGCGCGGCGAGCGGGTGCATCAGCGGCACCGGGCCCGTGGTGCCCAGCACCACGCCGGTCCGGGAGGCGTCATACCAGCCGGACTCCGGGGCGCCCGCGTCGTGCAGCAGGTCGCGTGCCACGCCGAGGCTGAGGGTCTGCATGGTGCTGGTGACTTCGAGCTGGTTGGGCGGCAGCCCGAACTCCAGCGGGTTGAAGTCCACGTCGGGCAGGAACGCGCCGCGCCGCGAGTAGGTCTTGTCCGGCGCGTCCGGGTCGGCGTCGTAGTAGTCGTCCAGACGCCAGCGCGACTCCGGCACCTCCTGGGTGCAGTCGGTTCCGTCGACGACGTTCTGCCAGTACTCGCGATGGTTGCGCGCCATCGGGAACAGCCCCGATGTGCCGACGATGGCGATCGGGGTGCGGGCCAGCCGCCGGTCGGCCAACTCCTCGCTCATGTCTTTCCTTCCGGGAAAAGTGCGTACGGCCGCGATCAGGCGGCGTTCAGGGCGGTCATGCCGGTGGCATGGGAGAACAGGTCGGCCATGGAATCGGCGAAGCGCTGGTGGCCGAGCGGGCTGGGGTGCAGACCGTCCTCGGACCAGAGCGCAGGTTCGCGCCACTCCGGCAGCCGGTCCAGGCCCAGGCAGAGGGTGCCGGTGGCCCGCGTGACGTCGTACAGTGCCGCGTTCGCCTCGGCGAAGCGCTCGCGCATCTGGTTGCGGAAGAGGTCCGGGAGCGGCAGGTTTCCGGGAATGTCCGGGTAGCCGGCGGTCAGCACGGTGGTGTCCGCGCCCGCCAGCGAGCTGAAGATGGTGTGCAGATTGCGCCGGAAGCGCACCTGGTCGTAGTCGCCGATCAGGTCGTTCACCCCGACGATGACCCCGGTCAGCGGGGCCTTGTTGACCAGGGCGCGGCGCAGCTGGCCGTCCACCACGTCCTGCGTGGTCGCGCCGTGCACGCCGAGGTTGAGCAGGGTCCCGCGCGGCAGGTTCAGCCAGCCGGCGAACCGGGAGACCCAGCCGCGGAACCCGTCTCCGGGCGCGGGGTCTCCTCTGCCCTCCACGAAGCTGTCGCCGAGCACGGTGAGCCGGATCGCCGGCATGGGGTGTCCTCTCGATCGTCCGACCGGCAACCCGGCCAGGTGGGTGAAGGTGCCCGTCAGACCTGGGTGAGCAGGCGCTTGTCCTGCGGGAAGCCGACTTCCTCGTAGAGCGCTTCGAGGTTGGCGGGGGAGAAGAACTCGTCACCGTGGATCCCGCCCGCGATGAGGCCGAGGAACTGCGCGGAGTACTTGGGGCTCTGGGCGGCCGCGCGGAACACCGAGTCGTAGTACGGGGTCAGGGACAGTTCGGACAGCGTGCAGGTCAGCTCGAACGTGCCGTTGCTCTGCTCGTCGCGCAGCTTGGCGTACTCCGCGACCGCGTCGTCCACCGGCCGCTCACCGGACAGCCCGAGGTGCAGCTGCCCGGCGAGCAGCTCGCCGTACTTGAACGCGTCGGTGATGCCCCAGCCGGTGAACGGGTCCTTGTGGTAACCGGCGTCACCGACCAGCGCCCAGCCCGGGCCGTGCGAGGTGCGGTAGTAGTTGTCCGGGTAGCGCATCGGCCGGAACTTCTCGGTGCGCACACCGCTGTCCCGCAGCTGCTCGCCGAGTTCGGGGGCGACCTGGTCGTAGACCTCCTGGAAGCTGCCTGCCACATTGCGCCGGAAGTCGCCGAAGCGCTCGTTCTTCCGCATGACGGCCAGCAGGTTCTGCCCGTCGTTGGTCGGCCAGGTGCCGATCTGCTGCTCGGTGAAGGCGGTGTTGTGGTGCATGCCCCAGTCGAGACCCTCGAAGTACGAGTAGTAGACGAAGCAGGCGGCGGGGACGCTGCGGTAGATCTCGGCGCCCACCTTGTCCGCGACGACGGAGTTGCGGCCGTCGGCGCCGACCACGAAGGAGGCGCGGAACTCGTGCTCGGGGCCGTCGTTCTCGCGTCCCTTGACGCCGACCACACGGCCGTCGGCGAACAGCACGTCGGTGACCGTGACCCCCTCGATCACCTCGGCCCCCGCCTCGCGGGCGGCGTCGACCAGGATGGCGTCGAGCACCGTGCGCCGCGGACAGTAGACGGCGTCGATGCCGTCGATCGGGTCGGCGAACCCGACGATGTCGATTCCGGTGTACGAGAAGTTGAGCTGCCGGATCGGCGGCACACCGCTGGCGATCACGCGGTCGAGCAGCCCCCATGCCTGAAGCCGGGAGAGCCCCGCCTGGTGGATGTAGTGGGTGGAGACGGTGTCGCTGGGGAACGTGGACCGGTCCAGCACCAGGACGCGGTAGCCCTGGCGGGCGAGCAGCATGGCCACCGGTGAACCGGCGCAGCGCGCACCCACGACAATGACGTCATACATGTGATCTCGCTCCTGAGGTGAAGTCGATACAAGCGATTCTGTCGACCGCCGGAAAATGCGGTCAACGTCAAGAATGGGAACCCATCATTCGATTAGCCGGAGCAATGAAGACGGGAATAGGAAACGCCCTTGAAAGGAAAGAAGCGGATCCGGTGACCTGTGTTTTGGTGCGGTTTACCCGACGGCTAGATCGGTCCCGAATGACCGGTCAGTAGAGCGCGGCGACATCGGCCGCGAAGGATTCCTCGATGGCCGCCCTGCGGAGTTTCATCGAAGGGGTCAGCAGCCCGGACTCCACCGTGAAGTCGCTGTCGAGGACCCGGAAGCGCCGGATGGACTCGGCACGGGACACCAGGGAGTTGGCGTCCTCGACCGCCGTCTCGATCTCCGCGAGCAGCGCGGGGTGCTCCGTCCACCCGGCGCCGTCGAGGTCGAGGCCGTGGTCGGTGTTCCACTGCGCCAGCACCGCGCGATCCACGGTGACCAGGGCGGTCACATAGCTGCGGTTCTCCCCGAGAACCAGGCAGTTGCTCACCAGCGGGTGCAGCCGGATCCGGTCTTCGAGCGGGGTGGGGGAGACGTTCTTCCCGCCACTGGTCACCAGGATCTCCTTGGCCCGCCCGGTGATGACCAGATGGCCGTCGTCGTCGAGCCGGCCGAGGTCGCCGGTGTGCAGCCACGGCTGTGCCAAGGCGGCGGGGGACGCGGTCCCGGCGGCTCCGGTGCCACGGGTTCCGGGACCCAGGGGCCCGGTGGCGGTGGCCGTGCTGTCGGTCGCCGCGGCGCCGGCGGCCTTCCGCTGTCCCGACGGCCAGTAGCCGGGCGAGACGTTGCCGCCGCGCACCAGCACCTCCCCGTCCTCGGCGATGCCGACGGTGGTGCCCGGGATCGGCCTGCCGACCGTGCCCATCCGGTTGGTGCCCGGCGCATTGACGGTGACCGCGGTCGCCGCCTCGGTCAGCCCGTAGCAGTTGAGTACGGTCACGCCCACCCCGGAGTAGAAGGCCGCGGTCGTCTCGTCGAGCGACGCCCCGCCCGCGATGACATACCGGAAGCGGCCGCCGAAGCTCTCCCGCAGCCGCGCGAACGTGTCCTGGTCCAGAGCCTGGTGCGCCTCGGCCACCGCGGCGTCGACGGTCGTCCCGTGAGCGCCGGCGAGGCCCACCGCGATGGCGGTCTCCTCCGCGGCGGGGTCGACCAGCGCGCGGCTGCGCTTGCGGATCTTCTCCAGCGCGTAGGGCACCAGGGCCAGGAAGGTCGGTTGGAAGACCGGCAGTTCGGCGAGCAGCTCGGGGATCCCGGGCACCAGCCCGGTGCGGGTGCCGCCGCACAGGCAGGACAGCAGGATGGTCCGGCCGAAGACATGGGACAGCGGCAGGGCGAGCAGTGTGGCCGCCTGCCCGGCCGACGGGTCCTCGGCGGCGCGGCGGAACAGCCACCCGGTCTGCTCCACGGTGTTGGCGGAGGACGCGTACATGTTGCGGTGGGTGAGCATGCAGCCTTTGGGCAGCCCGGTGGTGCCGCTGGTGTAGACGATCGTCGCCAGGTCGTCGGCGCGGACCCGGTGCCTGCGCTCCCGGAGCGCGTTCTCGTGCCCGGTGACCTTCCACTGGTGCACCTCGGCCATCAGCCACACCCCGGTGGCACCGGCCGCCTTGAGCCGGTCCCGGTCCTGAAGCGTCTCGGCGAAGTACCAGGACGCCCCGGAGTCGGTGAGCACGTGCCGCATCTGGTGCTCGGAGGCGGTGGGGTAGACCGGGACGGTGACCGCCCCGATGCTGAGGACGGCGAAGTCGGCGAGCACCCACTCGTAGGAGTTGCGCCCGAGCACCGCGACGCGGTCGCCGGACTCCACGCCGTGCGCCAGCAGTGCGCGGGCCACAGAATTCACCTGTTCGGTGAATTCGCGGATACTGATGTGTTGCCAGCCGGTTTCCTTCTTCGTGGCCAACGCGATACGGTCCGGGTCCGCGGCGGCCGCACGGTCCAGAACAGAGAACAGGCCATGTTCGTCGGGGAGGTCGAGACCATTCCTGGAATAAGAAACTGTCGTCACATGGCAAAATTCTCGACTACCCGCCGGGGACCGGCAACGCGTATTTTCTGAACGAGCGGTTGGCGTTGTCTATCGCAGCAGTTTCGATTCGGTCTGGGCGGTGCCGGGGCAGTCGAAAGGCCGGACCGCCTCCATGCAGTCCAGAAAGGCCTCGACCAGCGGGCTGCCGTCCACGGCCCGCCAGACCGCGCACAGGTCGATCGTCGGCACCGGGTCGTACAGCTGCACCACGGCCGGGCGCGTCCCGCCCGCGTGCGAACCGACGGACAGCCCGCGGGAGATCGAGGCGAAACCGACCAGCGGCTTGACCGACACCACGATCGCCGTCGCCCCCGGGTCGTTCAGCGTGTGCGCGACATTGAGCGAGATCCCGCAGCGCTGCGCCGACGCCAGGATCGCGTCGTACATGGCGGGGCACTGGTCGCGGGCAAAGAGGATGCACGGGTGGTGCGCCACCTCGGCGAACGGCACGCCGGGCCGCCCGGCCCACCGGTGCCCCTGGCCGACCACCGCGACCAGCGGCACCTGGAGCAGCCGCCGGTAGCGGAACTCGGAGGTGACCGGGTGCCCGTACACCAGCGCGACGTCCAGATCGCCCGCCGCGAGCGCGTGCAGCTGCGGACCGGTCCGCTGCTCGCACAGCCCGACGGTGACATCGGGGAAATCGGCGCTCATCTTCGCCAGGGTCGTGGGCAGGACGTGCTGCCCGGCCGGGAAGTTGTAGCCGACGTTGATCGTGCCGGTCCGTCCGGCCGCGGCTTCGCGTGCGGTCAGAGCCGCCTTGTCGACTTGGGCGACGATCGTCCGGGCCTGCATCTCGAACGCCCGTCCGGCCTGGGTCAGCCGGACTTCGTGCGAGGTCCGGGCGACCAGTTCCACACCTAGGGTTTTCTCCAGTCGTTGTAGCTGTTGACTGAGTGACGGTTGAGTCAGATGTAGCTTCGAGGCCGCACGGCCGAAGTGCAGCTCCTCAGCGATCGCCAGGAAGGACGCCAGGTGTCTGAATTCCATCGTGGGCCTCCGCACGCCAGGTATGGCCGACATGCTCATGGGCCTGGGCAAACCTGTGGTGAATCGCACCTGGATGGAGGCGGGCCACCTGGCATGGGATGCCACCGCCGGCCCTTCCCCCCTTCCGTCCCCCGACCCGTCCCCCGACGGTTCAGCCGAGCAGTTCGCCCAGGGCCGCCAGGGTCGTGCCGTTGTCGACGTGGTGTACGGTCCGCCAGCCGCTGTCGGCCGCGGCCGAGCAGTTGATGCCCGTGTCGTCGATCAGCAGGCACTCCCGCGGGGCGACACCGAACGCCTCCTCCGCGAGCCGGTAGATCTCCGGATCCGGCTTGCGCAGACCGGTCTCATGCGACTTGATCACCCTGTCGAACACCGTCTGATCAGGGATCATCGCGGCCCGGTGCACCTCCCACTCGCGCACGCTGTTGGTCAGCATGCCGAGCCGGAACCCCCGTCGGCGCAGCCCGGTCAGCATCTCGTAGAGGGGCCTGTTGAGCGGCCGGTCCGCGTACCAGTGGTCGCCGAAATCCCCCAGATCGATGCGCGGAACCCACGCCGGAGCCAGCTCGGCCGTCAGCCGGCGGCCCCACTCGCGCTGTGTGATCCGGCCCCGTTCGAGCAGCTCCAGCAGATCCACACCGTCCCGGTCCGCCAACCGGCGAATTCCGGCCAGGAGTTCGGTCACCGGTATCCCGGCTGCGTCGGCCACCTGCCGCAGCGCGGTCCCGACCGGCGGGGTGAGCACTCCGCCGAAGTCGGCCCATACCACCGTAACTTCGGACATCATCCCCGCCTTCTCAGCCGAAGGACTGCACCAGGCAGGTGCAGGTGCCGTGCGCGACCAGCTTGTCCTCGGCGTTGTAGACGTGCGCCTGTGCGGTCGCGGTGCGCCGCCCCACGTGCACGGTGCTCGCCTCGCAGCGCAGCTCGCCGGCGTCCAGCGCGACCGAGCGGACGAAGTTCACCTTGAGTTCGAGGGTGGTGTAGACCGTGGCGTCCGGCAGCCGGGTGAAGACGGAACTGCCCATCGCGGTGTCCATCAGTGTGGACAGCACGCCTCCGTGGACGGTCAGCATGGCGTTCGCCTGCGCGGGGCTCGGCCGGAGCGTGTAGACCGCCCGTCCCTCGCCCAGCTCGGCGCACCTCACGCCGAGCGAGTCCCCGACCCCGATGCCGTCGGACAAACCCTTGTCCAGCAGCGCGGTCAGCTCATTGATACGGCGCTCCACCGCGGTGGGCGCGTCCTCCGTCGAGGATGTCACGGGATGCTTCCTTCGGGTTGGCGGCTTGGCGGCTTGGCGGTCTGCCGGTCAGTGGTTCGGGGTGCTGGTCGGCCGGTCGGCCGGTCGGCCGGTGGTGAGACGGTCGGCCGGTCATCCGAACAGCCGGACCGGCAGCTCGGCGGGTCCCCGCATCGAGACGCTGGGCCGGTAGGAGGGCTCGTCGGTCAGCACGGCGAAGTCCGGGGCGCGCTCGCACAGCCGCCGCAGAGTGATCTCACTCTCCAGCCGCGCCATCGGCGCGCCCAGACAGAAGTGCGGGCCGTGACTGAACGCCAGCTGCCGCTGCGTGCCGCCGCCCCGGGAGAAGCGCCGGACGTCCAGCGTGTCCGGGTCGGCGAACACCTCGGGGTCGCGGTTGGCGGAGCCCAGCAGCAGCACCACGCCGGTGCCGCGCGGCATCTCCTGCCCGGCGAGGGTGGTGTCGCGCATCGCGACCCGGGTGGGGAACGGCACCGGGGTGTCGTAGCGCAGGAACTCCTCGACCGCGTCGGCGACGAGCGTCGGGTCCTCGCACAGCAGCGCACGCTGCGCCGGGTTCCGGTGCAGGGAAAGGGCAGCGCTCGCGATCAGGTTCATCGTCGTCTCGTGGCCCGCGATCAGCAGCAGCACGCCAATGTCGGCGATCTCCTTCGCGGTCAGCCGGTCTCCGCTCTCCTCGACGGCCACCAGCTCACTGAGCAGATCCTCACCCGGAGCTGTGCGCCGGAACTCGATGAGGTCGCGGAAGTAGCCGTCGAACGCGCGCACCGCCACCTGCCGTGCCGCCTTCTCCTCGTCGCTCAGCACAGCGTCCGGGTCCAGGCCCCGGCTGATGTCGCCCGTCCAGGCGCCGAAGAGTTCCCGGTCGGCGGCGGGCACGCCCAGCAGCTCGCAAATGGTGGTCAGCGGAACGGGATACGCCAGCGCCCGCACCAGGTCGACCTCACCGGCCTCCAGCGCGGCGTCCAGCAGCTCATCCACGATCCGGGTGATCCGCGGCCGCAGCGCCGCCACCGCGCGGCTGGTGAACGCCTTGCCGACCAGCGACCGCAGCCTGCCGTGCTCCGGCGGGTCGAGCAGCAGGAACGAGCCCGGCAGTCCGGAGACGTCCACGCCGGGCCGGAAGGGATTGATGCCCGCCGTGTAGCCGTGCCCCCAGTCGGGGTCGGCCAGCACCGCGGAGCAGTCCGCATACCGGGGCACCAGATGGATACCGAACCCGGTCGCGTGGACGCGCCCGCGCTCCCGCAGCCACCGGTACGCGTCGAAGGGGTTCGCACGGAGCTCCGGCCGGAAGACGTCCAGTTCGGCGGGGACCGTGCCGGTCACGACAGCGCCCCGAACCGCACCGGGAGCTCGGAGAGTCCGCGCACGATCAGATTGGGCTTGTACGGCGGTTCGTCCGTCAGCAGCTCCATCGTGCCGACCCGGCGGATCAGCTCGTGCAGCAGGATCTCCATCTCCAGCATGGCCAGCGGGGCGCCCAGGCAGTAGTGGATTCCCAGGCTGAAACCCAGGTGCCGGGGCGGTGGCGCGCTGCGGTCGTGGTAGCGGGCGACGTCGAGACGGTCCGGATCGGCGTACGCCTCCGGGTCGCGGTTCGCCGAGTTGATCAGGACCACCACGCCCTCGCCCTCCTCGATCCGCTGCCCCCCGAGCGTCATCGCGCGCTTGGCGGACCGGGTGGTCAGCTGCACCGGGGGCTCGTACCGCAGCAGTTCGTCCACCGCGCTGGGCACGTACTCCGGGTGCTCGCGCAGGCGAGCCATCTCGCCGGGGTTGCGCATCAGCGCCAGCAGGCCGCTGCCGACCAGATTGACGGTCGTCTCGTGCCCGGCCACCAGCGTGGTGACGCAGGTGGTGAGCAGCTCCGTCTCGGTCAGCACATCGCCGCGGTCCTCCACCGCGGCCAGCGCGCTGAGCAGGTCGTCCGCGGGCGTGGCGCGACGCTTGTCGATCAGCTCGCGGAAGTAGCGCAGGAACGCGCGCGACGCGGTGCTGCGCGCGGTCTGCGCCTCCGGGGTCATCAGGACGTCCGGGTCGAAGCCGCGGGCGAGGTCCTGCGACCACTGCTGCGCCGCCTTGTGGTCCGCCGCCGGTACGCCGACCAGCTCGCACACCACCGTGAGCGGCAGGGGGTAGGCGATCAGGTCGATCAGGTCGAACTCCCCGGCCTCGACGGCCGCGTCGACCAGGCCGGTGACCAGCTGCTCGATCCGGGGGCGCAGGCTCGCCACGGTGCGCGGCGTGAACGCCTTCGACACCAGCGTGCGCAGCCGCGTGTGGTCCGGCGGGTCCATCCACAGGAACGAGGTGGGCAGCTCCTCCGCCGCCTCCTCGGCCGAGACGCTCGGGTGCAGCTGACCTGCCTCGTCGGCGTGGCTCCAGTCGTTGCTCTGGAGGACCGAGGCGCAGTCCGCGTAGCGCGTCAGCAGGTGCAGACCCAGCGGGGTGCGGTGTACGGGACCGGCCTCGCGCAGTTTCCGGGCCGGCGTATAAGGGTCGGCGCGATGAGTGGGAAGAAAGAGCTCGGCCATCGCGACATCGGTCGCGGACGGCTCGGCCGGCCTCTCGTCGCTGTCGGTCGCAGTATTCACTTCAGGAGTCATCTCCCGCCGGTTGCCGCGAAAGCCCTGGGGACAGGGGACCCCGGGCCGATCGATGCGGGTCACCCTCCTGGCGTCAGGTGAATTCGCCCTGAATACGTGCCGACAAAACAGCTCTGTGCCCACCTGCCAATGACGCGATAGGTAAAGGCCCGAGCACATTGCCTCTCCCGACGCGTCCGGCCAGATTTGGCCCTGCCCCAGACCGGACTTCTGCGAGAGAGAAAGGGGCGGAGCATGTCGGAACGCTGCGCTGTGGTGATCGGCGCGAGTATCGCCGGGCTGCTGGCCACCCGGGTGCTCGCGGCCTCCTTCGACCGCGTCGTGCTCGTCGAACGTGACGACATCTCAGGCACCGGCCAGCGCAGGGGCGCTCCCCAGGGCAGGCATCTGCACGGGCTGATGGAACGCGGCCGGCAGATCATGGAGGAGCTCTACCCGGGGCTGACCGAGCAGCTCACGGCGGCGGGCGCGCCCACCACCGAGGTGCTGCGCGAGTCGCGCTGGTACCTCTCCGGGCTGCGCGTCCACCCGACGTCCACCGGGCTGACCACGCTGCTCGCCGGCAGGCCCCTGCTGGAGAGCGCGATCCGCGAACGGACTGTCGCCCTGCCGGGCGTCGAGCTGCTCACCGGCCGCACCGCGACCGGCCTGCTGGCGGACGGCCCGGCGGGAGCCCGCCGGATCACCGGCGTACGCCTGGCCGCCGGGCGCGGCGAGACGGCTGCCGACGGGGATGCGGCGCTCCACGCCGACCTGGTCGTGGACGCGACGGGACGCGCCTCCCGGGCTCCCGACTGGCTGGCCGCGCTCGGCCACCAGCGGCCCGCGGAAGAGCGCATCGACATCGATCTCGGCTACACCTCCCGCACCTACCGCCGCCGCCCGGACCACCTCGACGGCGACCTCGCCGTCGTTGTCTCCACCATGCCCGGGCGGCGCGGCGGCGGCGCGATCACCCTGGAGGGCGACCGCTGGCACGTCACCCTCGCCGGCATGCTCGGCGATCACCCGCCCACCGACCCCGCCGGGTTCGAGGCGTTCGCCGCCACGCTCCCGGTCGGCGACGTCCACGGCATCGTCCGGGACGCCGAGCCGCTGGACGACCCGGTGCCGCACCGCTTCCGCGGCTCACTGCGCCGCAGATACGACCGAATCCCCGCCCCACCGGCCGGCTTCCTCGTCCTCGGCGACGCCGTCAGCAGCTTCAACCCGCTCTACGCGCAGGGCATGACCGTCGCCGCCCAGCAGGCCCTCGTCCTCCGCGACCTGCTGCGGGACGGGCGGCTCACCCCGGACCGCTTCCACCGCGAGGTCGCCGCCGTCGTCGACGTCGCCTGGCAGCTGTCCACCGGCTCGGACCTGCGCTACCCCGGAGTCGTCGGGCCGCGCACCACGCGCTCCCGCATCGTCAGTGCGTACGTCACCCGCGCGCAGGTGGCCGCGCACCGGGATCCGGCGGTCGCCCGCGCCTTCATGCGCGTCGCGAACCTCACCCTTCCCCCGACCGCGCTGCTCGCCCCGCCCACCGTGCTGCGGGTGCTGCGCCACGGCGGCGCCGTCCCGAGCCGCCTGGCGGACTCCCGTACGCACCCCCGCCCGAACTCCGGTACGACCACGAGGTGATCGCAGTGACGTTTGCCGAGTTCCCCAGCCTGACCGAGGCGTTCGACGAGGCCGCCGCCCGCAACCCCGGCCAGATCCTCTCCTTCCCCAGCGAGAACGAGCGGCTCACCTACGCGGAACTGGCCGACTCCTCCCGGCGGATGGCCGCGGGGCTGCTCGCCGACGGTGCCACCGAAGGCGGCACGATCGGCATCCTCTGCCCGAACGGGGCGGCGTTCCTGCAAGCAGTGCTCGCCGCCGGGCGGATCGGCGCCGCGGCCTGCCCCCTGCCGCTGCCGATCGTCCTGCGCGACATCGAGGGCTATCTGCGGCGCACCCAGGGGATCATCGACACCGCCTCGGTGAGTCATGTGGTGACGGTGGCGAAGATGCGCGCCGTGACCGAGCAGCTCACCGGCCCCCGCGTCCGTGAGGCAGCCGGACTCGTCGCCGCGGGCGGCCCGGTACCGCTGCCCCGGCCCGCGGCCGGGCACCCGGCCGTCATCCAGTTCACCTCGGGCAGCACCTTCGCGCCCAAGGGCGTTGTCCTCAGCCAGACGAATGTGCTCTCCTGCGCCGACTCGATCACCTCTGCCATCGCCATCGGGCCCGACGACGGCTGGGGCAGCTGGCTGCCGCTCTTCCATGACATGGGCCTGTTCGGCACGCTCACCGGCCTGTTCAACGGGCTTCCGGTCACCATCTGGTCTCCGACGGCCTTCGTCCGGAACCCCGGCCGGTGGCTCAAGGAGTTCCTCCGTACACCCGCCACGATCAACGCGATGCCGAACTTCGGCTTCGACAACCTCGTCGACGCGGTCCCGGCGGAGCGGGTGCCGTCCCTGGACATGTCGCGCTGGCGGGTGGCGTTCAACGGTGCCGAGTCGCTCTCCGTGGCGTCCGTACGGGGCTTCCTCGACCACTTCGCCCCGGCCGGGTTCCGGCCCGCGGCGCTGCTTCCGGCGTTCGGGATGGCCGAGGCGACCCTGCTGATCTCCCTCCCGCCGCAGGGCCGGGCGCCGGTGTACGACTGGGTCGACCGGGCCGCCCTCGCCGAGCGCTGGACGGCGGTGCCGCTGAGCGAGGCCGACCCCGGCGCGCGCGGCGTCGTCGGCCTCGGCCGGGCGGCCCCCGGCATGACCTTCCGCGTGGCGTCCCAGAGCTCCCCGGACCCCCAACACCCCCAACACCCCCAGAGCTTCGCGGATTCACCGGACCGCGAGCAGGAGCTGCCGGACGGCCGGGTCGGCGAGATCCAGGTCCGCGGCTCCTCCGTCACCAGCGGATACCTGGGCGGACTCGACGACCCGTTCACCGCCGACGGCTGGCTGCGCACCGGGGACCTCGGCTACCGGCGGGACGGCGAGCTGTACTTCACCGGCCGCAGCAAGGAAATGATCACCGTACGCGGGGCCAACGTCTACCCGATGGACATCGAGTCCGTCGCCCGCACGGTCCCCGGGGTCCACAAGGGGAGGTGCGTGGCGTTCGCACTGACCGAGGACAGCGAGCACGAGCAGATCATGCTCTGTGCCGAAACGCGGCTGTCCGAACCGGCGGAGAGAGACCGGCTCTCCCAGGAGATCCGAGCCCGCTGCACCTCGGTGCTCGGCCTTTCCCAGCTGACTGTCCAACTCGTCGCCGCACGCTCGATTCCCCGCACCACCAGCGGAAAACTTCAGCGGCTCGGCATGCGGGACCACATCATCGCGGAGGCGAATTCATGACGGCACACCAGACCACCGAAGCGCCCGGCATGGACCGGATGCACAGCCTCGGAGTCTTCCGGCACTACGACAAGAGCCATTGGCGGCTCGCCGAATTGCCGCTGGGAGAGGTGGACCGCTCGCTGGTCAAACCGGAGTACATCACGCTGGTGAAGAGCGCCGTGATGGGCGAATCCAATGTCATCGCCGCGGTCCACGGATTCCTCAACGAATTCGCCGCTGACTACGACTTCTCGGCGTTCGCGGTGATCTGGGGATACCAGGAGGTGCAGCACCACTTCGCGTTCACCTCCTGGCTCCAGGCCGTCGGCGAGGAGGTCGACAACCGCGCCGTGGCGGCGATGCGGGCCCCCTACGATCCCGGCTCGACGCCGTCGGCGACGCTCGCCACCAACATCATCTCCGAGCTCACCGTCAACCACGTCTACCGCGCCGTCTCCGCGTGGGTGGCGGAACCCGCACTCAAGGACCTGCTGCTGCGCGCCAGCCGTGACGAGGCGGGACATGCCAAGGAGTTCCTGCACTTCGCGGCCCAGCGGCTCCAGCAGCACCCGGAGGAGACCGCCTCGGTTCTGGAGACGCTGTACTTCTACACCGCCGACGACCGGATCAAGCACCCGGTCGGTGTGTTCAAGTCGGGCCTCGCCGAGCTCAACGACTCGGAGACGATCGACACCGGCTTCGAGCTCTTCCTCGATGCCGTCGCCGACCAGGGCGAACTGGACGCGCTCCAGGGGAAGATCCGCCGCACCTTCGGCTCGCTGACCGGATACGACCTCTCCTCCAACCGCGCCGTGCGGCGCGCCATCGCGACGGCCCTGGGATGAGCGTTTCCGCGTCCCCCGCCGAGCCGCTGCCCTGGGCCGGCCGGGCCGACCACCACTGCTTCGGCTGCTCACCCGTCAACCCCAGCGGCCTGGCGCTCGCCTTCGAGCGGACCGGCGACCGCCTCGGCACCGCGTTCGTGCTGGACCACCGCTACGAGTCGTACCCCGGCGTCGTGCACGGTGGGATCCTCGGGCTCATCTGCGACGAGACGATGGGCAACCTCGTCGTCCTGCGGCTGGGGTTCCCGGCCCTGACCACCTCGATGCGGATGCGCTACCTCGGCGTCGTCACCGTCGGCCACCGCTACCGGTGTGTTGCGTCGGCCGCCACCGGCGCCACCGGCCCCATCGCCGCCCGCGCAGAGGTGCTCGACGAGCACGACGCCGTGATGGCCACCGCCACCGCGAGCTACCAACCTCACCAGCAAGCCCAGCAAGCCCAGCAAGCCCAGCAAGCCCAGCAAGCCCAGCAAGCCCAGCAAGCCATGGGAGCCTGACATGACCAGCAACACCGACCTCTCCGCCGGTACCCGGGACGACCTCGCCCGCACCATCACCGAGGTGGTCGCCGCAGTCCTCGACCGCCCCGCGGACGAGCTGCGCCCCGACGCCGACCTGCGGGGCGTCGAAGGGGCCGACTCGATCAAGGTCGTGCGCATCATCGCGAAGATCGAGCAGACCTACGACATCGAGCTTGAGGACGAGGAGATCTTCGGCATCAACACCATCGACGAGGTCGTCGAGCTGGTCGGCAAGGCCATCACCCGGGAACACGCATGACCGTCTCCGCCGCCGACACGGCCGCCGGTGTGCCCGCCGCGGCGCCCGCCACCAACCAGCACTACGACCTCGACCCGGAGATCTTCGCCCGCTTCCTCGACCCGCTCCGCAAGTACTCCTCCGGCCTGTTCCGCACCGACGCGGACACCCTGGAGCTGGCCCAGCGCCAGAAGCTGTCGTTCGTCGCCGAGCAGCTCGGGCTGACCGGCGGCGAGCGCCTCCTGGACGTCGGCTGCGGCTGGGGCGCGCTGCTGCTGTTCATGGCCGAGGAGTACCGCTGCCGGACCGTGGGCATCAGCCCGGCGCCCCGCCAGCACGCGTACATCCGCGGCCGCGTTGCCGAACGCCGCCTGGACGGGCTGGTACGCACCGAGACCGCGTCGTTCGAGACCTACGAGCCGGAGGCCGGCGCCTTCGACGCGGTGACCCTGCTCGGTTCCGTGGTGCACATGGACGGCCTCGACACGGTGTTCGCCAAGATCCGCCGCGCACTGCGCCGCGGCGGGACCCTCTACCTGTCGGAGAGCTGCTTCCGCAGCGAGGCCGTCCGCCGGACCTTCGACCAGCGCCCCGGCACGGACTTCATCCGCAACAGCGTCTTCGGCTCGGGCGATCTGCGCCCGCTGTCCGAACTCATCGCCGCCGCCGAGGGCGCGGGCTTCTCCCTCCGCGCGGTCCACGACCTCACCACCGACTACCACCGGACGATCGAGCTCTGGAGCGAGAACGTCCGGGCCGCCGCCGGGGAACTCGACGACCTCGACGCGGGGCTGACCGAGCAGCTCCTGCGCTACCTGGAAATCGCCAACGCCGGCTGGGGATACACCACCAAGCACTACGCGCTCGTGTGCCGGAAGTCGCGCTGACCCGCCCGCGCACGGGGCACCTCCGGAGAGGGAAGTCATGACCACAGCGAAAACCGCCTGCGCCGACGCGGGCGTTCTGCCGGCCGGGGACATGGCGCTCGCCGTCACCCATTACTTCGCGGCCGCCGCCCAGGCCCGGCCTTGGAGCGTCGAATCCGGACTCGACTGGGACCTCGCCGACGCGGGCCTGCTCACCGAGGGGCAGCGCTCCGCGGTCGAGTTCATCACCCTCATCGAGGACCACTTGCCGGGCTACTTCTCGCTCTACACCGAGAACTTCCCCGTCGACGGCTCCGTCGAGCCGGAGATCTACGAGCACAACCGCGAGCTCTACCACTTCACCATCCGCTGGGCGTCCGAGGAAGACACCCACGCCCGCGCGCTCGCCCGCTACCAGGAGGCCTCCGGTATGCGCGATGCGAGCGGGGTGCGCGCGCAGCTGATCGCCCCGGGACAGGGCCGGTTCGAGCTGCCCTACGACCACCCGGTGCAGTTCTTCGCGTACGCGCTCGTGCAGGAGAAGGCCACCCAGATCTACTACCAGCAGCTGCGCGCGGTGACGGGCGACCCGGTGCTCACCCAGGTACTGACACGGCTGAGCCGCGACGAGGCCCGCCACTTCACTTTCATGGCCGACGTCGTCACCCAGTACCTGCGCCACTACGGAGACGAGGTGGCCGACCCGATCAGGGAGGTCGTCGCGAACTTCCGGATGCCACTGTCCGACACCATCCGAGGCTACTGGCGGTGGGCGCTGAAGATCGCCGACACCGCCCGCTACGACCACACCGACGCCTACGAGCACCTCATCAAGGTGGTCAACCGGGCGGTCGACGCCCCGAGCGAGCGCGTCGACAGCCTGATCGACTTCGTCGAATCGTGCCGCACCCTGCGCCCCTCGAAGTGACGGCCGACCGTCGCCGCCGCACGATTCACAGCAAGGCTCACCTATCCCGACGGCCACCCCGGCCGAGCTGGTCGAAACGGTCCCGCACTCGGCCGGAAAGCCTACGGATCGGTGCGATCTTGTGGGCGCGGTGGCGGAGGCAGAGCGGGCTCCCGGAGCCAGGCACGGAAGAGTTCGTCCACGGGGGCGGCCGCATACTGCTGGGCATGTGCGGTGAAGTCGGCGGTGGTCACCGCGCTGTGCCGGTGTTCGGTGGCCCAGTCCTTGAGCATGCGGAAGAAGGCGGCCTCGCCGAGGGCGCAGCGCAGCGCATGGACCGTCAGCCCGCCTCGCGCGTAGAGCCGGTCGTCGAACATCAAGTCCCGCCCAGGGCCGGCCAGCCGGAGATCCTGAGGCCGGGTGGCCAGCGCGGCGTGCGTGGCGTCGGCGTGCTCCGCCGCCGTGCGGGCGCCGGCGTGCTCGGACCACAGCCACTCCGCGTACTTGGCGAAGCCCTCGTTGAGCCAGATGTGCTGCCAGTCGGCGACCGAGACACTGTTGCCGAACCACTGGTGGGCGAGTTCATGGGCGATCAGACGTTCCCAGGTGCGTGCCCCGTCAAGGTGGTTGGCGCCGAAGGTGGCCATGGCCTGAGCCTCCACCGGCACGTCCAGCTCCTCGTCGGTGACCACCACCGTGTACTCCCCGAAGGGATAGGGGCCGAACACCTCTTGGAAGAACTGCATCATCAGGCCCTGGCGGCCGAAGTCCCAGGAGAACAGGGGGAGTAGTCGTGCGGGCACGAAGGCAGTCTGCGGTACCAGCGGCTGTCCGCCGGGGGCAGGGCTGGTGAGCGGTACCGCGGTGTATTTGCCGAGGGACAGGGCCACCAGGTAGGTCGAGGTGGGTGCCGGCTGTTCGTACACCCATGTGGTGCTGCTCGCCCGGGGGGTACGGCTGACCAGCCGGCCACCTGCGACGGCCGTGTACGGGGACGGTGTGGTGATCGACATCCGGTACGACGCCTTGTCGGCCGGCCGGTCGTTGCAGGGATACCAGGAGGGAGCCCCGACCGGCTGGCTGGCCACCAGCGCACCGTCGGTCAGCTCCTCCCAGCCCAGACCGCCCCACGGGCTGGGTGCCGGCCGGGGGTTGCCGGTGTAGTGCACCTCGACGGTGAAGGCCGTGCCCGGGGCGAGCGCCTTCGCGGGGCGGATCCGCAGCTTGCCCGACCGGTGGGTGTAGCGCGCGGCCCGGCCGTCCAGCCGTACGCGCTGGATCTTGAATGCGGCCAGGTCGAGTGCGATCTCCGTCAGCGGCCCGGTGCCGGTCAGCGCGCTGAGCCGGGCCGAGCCGCTGAGGTGGTTGGGCACCGGCCGGTATGCCAGGTCGAGTTCGTAGTGGTGGACCTGGTAGCGGGGGTCCCCGTGATCGGGGAAGTACGGATCCGGTCCTGCGGCCGAGACCTGCTGGGGCTTCAACGGTCGCTCTCTCCCTGGCGTCGGCGGGCTGACGGTCCATGCGGCGAGGTGCCTCATTCCCGGGGGCGCCAGGCCTCGATCGGGTTGCCCAGCCACCGGGTGCCGGCGGGGACGGTTTCCGCGCCCATCGCCAGCGACGCCGGTCCCAGTGTGCTGCGTGCCCCGAGGGTGCTGCCGGGCAGCACGATGCCGCCGGGGCCGAGCGTTGCGCCCTCGCGCAGAGCCACGCTGTCCATCCGGATGATGCGGTCGTGGAAGAGGTGGGTCTGCAGCACACAGCCCCGGTTGACGCTCACCCCATTCTCCAGCGTGACCAGATCGGGTTCGGGCAGCCAGTAGCTTTCACACCACACTCCCCGGCCGATCGTGGCCCCCAGACCGCGCAGCCAGAGGTTCATCACTGGCGTGCCGGGTACTGCGCCGATCAGCCACGGTACGGCGAGTACCTCGACGAAGGTGTCGACGAGCTCCGTACGCCACACGAAGCCGCTCCACAGCGGGTGTGTCACCGGGCGGAACCGTCCCACCAGCAGCCACTTGGCGGCGAGGGACACGACACCTGCGACGGCGCCCGCGGCCAGCAGCACGGGGCCGGACAGCAGCGCTGCCGCCACCGGTGTGGCATGGGTGACCAGGTGGGCCAGCGCGGCCAGGACCAGCAGGCCGAGGACGGCCGAGACCAGTACCGGAAGCAGCCGGCACCCTTCGACCAGGCCCCGGGCCCAGAGCAGCCGGGCGGGCGGATCGTAGGTCAGGCGCTGGTCCGCAGTGTCCGTCGCACGCGGCAGGCGCATGGGGGGCATCCCCAGGTACGAGCGGCCCTTCTTCGCCTTCTTGGGCGCGGCGGACAGCACTCCCACCAGCCCCCGGTCCGGAACGGCGCGCCCCGGGGCAGTCATGCCGGAGTTGCCGAGAAAGGCCCGCTCGCCGATCTCGGCCGGGCCGATCCGCAGCCACCCGCCGCCCAGTTCGTACGGGGCGACGAGCGTGTCATCGGCCAGGAAGGCTCCGTCGCGCACCGTGGTGAGGCTGGGCAGCGCAAGGACCGTGGAGAGCTCGACGCGGCGGCCGACCTTCATTCCCAGTGCCCGTAACCAAACGGGAGTGATCAGACCGGCGTAGAGCGGAAAGAGCGTCTCACGTGCCAGATCCATGAGCTGGCTGACGGTCCAGGCCTGCCAGCCCACCCGGCCGTGCACCGGATACCAGCCGGGGTGCAGACCACGGCTCAGCAGTCGGACCGCGGCGATCAGCAGGGCGGCGTACGCCAACCCGAAGGCCAAGGTGGCGGGCACGAGGGCGAGGAGTCCGCCACGGACCGTGCCGCCAAGGCCGTCCCCGGGATGAACGAAGCAGCCGGCCACCGCCAGCGCGGGGATGCCCGCCGCAAGGTGCAGCAGCCCCAGGCCTGGCCGGGTCACTCCGTAGAGGGCCGCCCACCGGGCCTGGCGCGCGGGACGCCCCTTGGGCCACCGCCGTGCGGCCTTGCCCAGCTTGACGGCCGGCGCACCGCCCCAGCTCTGGCCGGTCGGTACCCGGGAAGTGACGCACGAACCGGGAGCGACCTGAGCCCGCTTGCCCACCCGGGTACCGGGCAGGAGCGTGCTGCGGCCACCGACCACCGCCCCGGAGCCGACCTTCACCGGACCGATCTCCAGCCGGTCCCCGTCCAGCCAGTAGCCGGACAGATCGGCCTCCGCCTCGATGGCACATCCCCGGCCCAGCTTGAGCATGCCGGTGACGGGAGGCAGCGCGTGCAGATCGACATCCGGCCCGATCCGTGCGCCCAGCGCACGGCCGTAACGGACCAGCCACGCCCCGGACAGATGGACGGCGCCGCTCAGCTCCGCGAGCCGTTCCGCGGTCCACAGCCGCAGATGCACGGTACCGCCGCGGGGGTAGCTTCCCGGTCGTAGCCCTCGCAGCAGCAGCCGCGCCCCACCGGCTGCGACCGCCAGCCTGCCCGGTGGGCTGAAGAGCAGCAGGCCGCCGGCCGCCACCCACCACCACGACGCCGTCGGCGCCCAGGGATAGCTGCCGAACCACGTCAGGACGTTGCCCAGGGCCAGCAGGACGAGGGTCCAGCGCAGCCCGGCCAGAGCGAAGAGCGGGAGGAGTAGGAGCAGTTGGACGGCCTGGGCCCGTCCCGGGACGGGCGCCACCAGGCGCGTGCCGCTCTCCTCCGGCGTGCTGCTCTCCTCCGGCGTGGCGCGGTCCAGCAGCCGGGCCAGCTTGCGCAGGGTGGGCTGCTGGTAGATGTCGCGGACGGCGGTGGCCGGGTAGCGTTCGCGGAGCAGGGTGGCGAGCTGGGCGGCGGCCAGGCTGCCCCCGCCGATTGCGAAGAAGTCGTCCCGGGCGTCGGTGACCGGCACACCGAGGATCTCGTGCCACCGCTCGGCCAGCCACGCCTCGGTGTCGTCGAGCTGCCCGGCCGACCCCGGCGCTGCGGGAGCAGGACCTGCCGTCCGGGGCAACGGCCAGGGCAGCGCGGCCCGGTCCACCTTGCCGGAGGTGCGGGTGGGCAGGGCGTCGACGGGGGCGAGCAGCGGCACCAGGGCGGCGGGCAGCTGGGCGCGCAGCCGCTCGACGGCCCTCGTCCGGTCCCAGCCGTCCTGGGTCACCACATAGCCGACCAGCAGTGGGTTGCCGCCGCACGCTGTCCGGACGGCGGCAGCGGCACCGGTGACGCCGGGCAGCGTCTGCAGCGCCGCGTCCACCTCACCGAGCTCGATCCGCCGACCACCGAGCTTGACCTGTTCGTCGTCGCGTCCCAGGAAAATCAGTCCGTCGGGCTCGGCCCGTACGAGGTCACCGCTGCGGTAGGCCCGATCCCAGCCCAGCGACTGAAGCGGGCCGTACTTCTCGACGTCCATGTCGCGGTCCAGGTAGCGCGCCAGCCCGGCCCCGCCGATGACAAGCCGGCCGCTGCCGCCCATGGTCACCGGAGCACCGGCGTCGTCCACCACGGCCAGATCCCAGCCGTCCAGCGGCAGGCCGATCCGGACGGGCCCTTCGCCGGTCAGCAGCGAGGCACAGGTGACCACGGTCGCTTCGGTCGGACCGTAGGTGTTCCAGACCTCGCGCCCCTCGGTGACCAGGCGCTCCACCAGATCGGGTGGACAGGGCTCGCCGCCGAAGACCAGCAGCCGCACTTCGTTGAGCGCCTCGGTCGGCCACAGCGCGGCGAGTGTGGGCACCGTGGACACGACCGTGATCTCCTGCCCGGCCAGCCAGGAGCCGAGACCGGCTCCGTCACGTACCCGGGAACGCGACGCGGGAACCAGACATGCGCCGTGCCGCCACGCGAGCCACATCTCCTCACAGGAGGCGTCGAAGGCGACCGAGAGCCCTGCCATCACCCGATCGCCGGGACCGATCGGGTCCTCCTGGAGGAAGAGCGCCGCTTCTGCGTCGACAAAGGCCGCCGCATTGCGGTGGGTGACGGCAACGCCCTTGGGCCGGCCGGTGGAACCGGAGGTGAAGATGATCCAGGCATCGTCTCCCGGGCCTGGGCGGCTCCGACCCCCGGTGGGTGGACGGCGGCCCGACAAGGTGAGGCTCCGCCCGGCACCCAGAACGGCGCACACCCCTGCCTCGCCGAACACCAGCTCCGCACGCTCGTCCGGGTCATCGGCGTCCACCGGCACATACGCTGCACCCGCGGCGAGCACGGCCAGGATGCAGAGGTAGAGATCGTTGGTGCCGGAGGGCACCCGCACCCCGACGCGGTCACCCACGCCGACGCCGGCCGCCGCCAGCCGGTGCCGCAGTCCGTCGACCTCGGCGCTGAGTTCCCGGTAGCTCAGCGAGACCCGCCCGTCGTCCAAGGCCGGCTCGTGCGGGTGGATCAGGACGGTGGCGTCCACGATGTCGATGAGGGTGCGGGCTGCCAGAGCCGTACGTCCGCCGAATACGGCGGGAACCCCCTCGCTGCGTGCACCGAGAAGGTCCTGCTCCTGCACCATGCGCGCCGACGCCAGCTCGACCATGCGTTCCTCGTCCCTGGCCCCTTCCACCACCGCGGGCAGAGCCGGTGGCCCGGTGGCCGTACCCGCGCCGCTCTTCCGGAGGCATAGGCCTCGTGCCTGGCTCAGCCGGGCCCACTCGCCCGTCACTGTGAATATGTGGCACTTCGCCATCTCTGGCCAGTATTGATGACAAATGGGTGGAATATTTGCTGTGGCGACTGTGGCGACTGTGGCGACTGTGGTCGGCGGGTCGGCTGAGGCCTGCCCCGTCCAGGGCTGAGGGTGTCGAAGACAGCGCCCATCTCCACGACACCGTCGCCGAAGCGCTTGAACGAGCCGTTCCCTGGGGGAGCTGCCGATCCAGGACATCGACCCTCGTGCCCTGACGGCCGAGGCCGGCGAGGCGGGGCCAGCCGGGTGGCCGACGAGGCGGGGTCATTCGGGTGGCAGGCGTGGCACGAGCCCGTTACTCGCCCACCGCCCCTGAACGGCTACTTCGGTTTGGTAGGGGATGAGCATGGCCAGCGGGTTTGTGGTGGATTCGTAACGGTGCCGGGCGGGATGCAACGGGTGGGACGGCCAGCTCATCTGGGAGGTCAGCGAGGCGCACCGGGCGCCTTCGCGAAGGGGGTGGGTCTCGCCATGTGTGGGGATTCACGGGAGGGAAGTCCATGACCAGGACGAAGAAGACCGGGATGAAGGCGCGGGGCGGCCGTGTGGCCGTGATCGGTGCGCTGGGTCTGGCCTCAGTGGCTCTGGCCGCCGGGCCGGCGTTCGCCAAGGGCAGTGTGGATATCACGGCGCCGCACACGGCACAGGTCGGCAAGACCATCACGATCAAGGCGCACGGCGGCGACGACAGCGCCGGCTACCTGCATCAGCTGTGCGTGGAGGAGAAGGGCTTCGGCCAAGGGTGGCACCAGGAGAACTGCAGCGCCGTGGTCAAGGGCGACGCGCAGGTCACTACACACGGCACCTCCGCGCGCCGCGGCAACCTGGAATTCCGCGCGGTGCTGTACGGCCTGACCAGCACGCACGACCAGAAGCCCGTGCGTCTGCACGCCTCTGACGTGGCGACGGTGCACGTTCGCTGATTCCAGCAGCGCGGCCACAACCACTGCCCGCAGCTACGCGTTTCAGGCCCTGCTGGCAATGAGATACAGCGCCGGGTGGGCTTCAGGGTGCCGAGCAGGCATGTCCGTTCTGGTGCCCTGATGCCTTGATGTCCTGGTGCCTGGTTATGCCGGTGCCCCGACCCCGTGGTCGGGGCACCGGCATACGGCGCGTCAGCGGGTTGCTGCCGCCTTGGCGAGGGCCTGGTCGAGGCACGGGGCTGTCGGACGGGGAGCAAGCACGGTGCTGACCGGATGCGCCGATCACCTCGCCGGGCCTGACACGCCGCCGGGCACACCGTGGAAAGGCGTAACCGACGCAGAAGCGCGCGCCCCTCAAGTACTGACACCTCGCTTCGAATCAGCCGACGCCGCAATATCCGACAACGGACTTGCCTGATGAAGTCGGCGTCACCGGGCGCCGCCCACGTCGCGCCGAGGCCGGGTCTCCCGCCCCGTGTCTCTCCGCGCCGGGCGCTCCCCGGCCACCTTCCGGGGAGGGCAGCCGCGATGGCGGCGTGCAGGTCAGGACGTGCGTGGTCCAGGTCCGGAACCTCCGCAGCCCCCTGCGCTCGTAGAAGCCTCCGGCCGCCATGGGGTTCGTTGCGTCGACGTCCAGGACGGCCCATCGGTAGCCCTGAGCCTTCGCCCGGGCGAGGGTGTGGGTGAAGACGGCGCGGTAGAGGCCCTTGCCGTGCAGGGCGGGCTGCGTACCGGCGTTGGCGAGGTAGAGCTCGCGATCGGTGCAGGTGTCCACCAGCTCGGTGCACAGCAAATAGCAGAGGATCTCCTGGTTGCGCTCCGAGAGGAGGAGGAACGAGGACTCAGGCCTGAAGTAAGGGCTTGCGGTGATCGAGTGGCGCCACGTCCGCGCCGTCATCGGAGCGCTGCCCCAGTTGTCGGCGAAGATCGCGTTGCGGGCCGCCAGCAACTTCGCGTCGAATGCGTCGTCGAACGGCACGATCTCGGTGCCGGTCGGCATCGCCGGTGCACCGATGAGCCGGTGGCTGTCCAGATCCAGCCGCATGCCCCAGTAACTGCGCTCGCGCCGGTACCCCGCGGTGTCCAATGCCTCGGCGAGCCAGGCCTGGCCGTGGTGGGTACGGACGTGAAGCTCCAACGGGGTGCCGTCGTACAGCTCGCGGTGGCGTCGGGCACCGGTGTTCTGGCACCAGTCGAGGAGCTGGCGGATCATGGACGGAGTGCGGTGCGCGGGGTGTACCGCGATGTCGAGGGTCAGCTGGTGGGCAGGTTCGGCGTGTTCCCGGATTCGCGTGGTCGCGTAGGCCGCCGGCTCGCCGCCGGACCAGACAGATGTGGTGCCGCCGTTCAGGTCGATGCCCGGGGCACTCAGGTCCTCGCGGACGCCTTCCGCGCCCCGGACGGCTACTCCGATCCCGTCGGCCGCTTCGCATCCGGCGAGCAGCGCCGCCACCAGGGGTGCGTCGGTGAGGGCGAGCGGGCGCCACAGCGCTTCAGCCATGGCCGAGGGCCGCCATCCCGCGGCCGCCGGGTACGACGACCTGCCCGTCGGTGACGAGCATGAACCGCTCCAGTCCCGGCACAAGCACGTTGACGACGGCGAGGTCCGCGGTGACGTAGTGGTCACGCCGGTAGACGGCCAAGCCATGGCTCCGCAGGACGGCGAGGAGCCGGTCGAGGTGGCCCCGGGGCGTGTCCGGAGCCACCGTGTCCTCGTACGCCCTGAGTTCGGCCGAAGGCAGGGCGGCGGTGAAGTCCGACAGGTAGCAGGCGTGCAGCTTGGGGTACGGACCGGTGTCGTCGCGCTGCTCGGGCAGCAGGTGTGCGTACTGCTCGCGCAGGTCCATCGTGCTGTGGAGCTGTACGAGTTCGCTCACGGCGCGGGTGAGGGCGTACCGGCGCGACAGTGAGGCTCCCCACACCGCGACGACCGGGCCGGAGTACTGGGCCGCGGACGGCGTGCACCCGACGCCGGCCGGGCACGCCACACTCGCGGCGGCCTGGCTGCGCCTGGTCGCGTGACCGGGCCTCGCGGTCACCCGCGACCTGGGCGATCGCGAGGAGCTCCGCCCGCCGGGCCGCCCCGACGGGTGCTCAGTCGGCTGCGGCGCTGCTGCCCCGGCACCTGCCGCGTGAAAGCCCCGCTCTGGTGAACTCCGGTCCCATAGCGCCTCCTTGCCGTCGTTCGTGCGGCGTCGGACGATGGCAGCGGCCCGAGCCGTCCAAGTAAGTGTCGGGGTGGCTGCGAGGCCCAGCTGGGGGGGCGGGCCTTCGGCATTGATCTGATGCCGACCTCTTCGGGGTGTCGCGGTCGACGGTGTACTGACACCTCGGCGGGATCAGGATCGTGCCGCGCCGGCCGAACCTCTCCCCTGACGACAGCGCCAGGCCAGACTGTCATGGTGAACATCGACGATTCCCCCCAGCCGGGGCAGAAGTTCTTGCCGCCACCGTCCGACAATGCCGATCTGGCAACTGCTCACAGCGAGGGGCCTACCGAAGCGGTCGAGGCGAGGTGGCAACTGTTGGTGCGGTCCTGGCAGCGGCAGCGTGAACGTCATGAGGCCCGCACGCCGGGAAAGCCGTACCCGGGCATCGTCCCCCTCCTGGAGGCGGCCCGCGCAGATCCGTGCCTGAGACAGCTCCACCCTTTCACCAGCCACTTCACCGTGTGCCTCAGCAGCTGCCCCGAGTATCCGTACGTTGTGCGGGCAGCCGTCACCCCGTTGCACGATGGACGGTTCCGGGTCCACCATCCGGGCACTTCCACCGAGCCCGACTACGCCGATACCGCCGAAGAAGCTGTCGCCCTGGCCGCCGCTCAACTCACGGACGGGCCCGGGCCCGCGGCTGCCGTGGTGCGGACGTCCCTCGTGAACCCGGCGTCGGCGACACCGGGGCGGTTGAAGTAGTTCCAGTAGAAGCGGCCGCCGAACCTCTTGTCCATGGCTGCCGGCGGAGGCCGCGTACCTCGGAGGGGAGTGGTCCGCTACCCGCATCGGTCAGCGGACCAAAACCACGGATGTCACCCGGGCCCCGCCTCCGGGGAGTGCCGTCCCGTGCATGATCCGACGGCAGCCGAGGCCGGTGCATCCGCCCGCCCACGGGAGTGCACGACCGGGCAACCACCCGCAAAGTCTGGTCGTTTCCCGGTACTTGAGGCGCGGCCGCCCGCCTCGGTGGTGCTGCCCGCGATGACGGCCTAGTCTCAACTCCCGCTGCACCATTCGGCACTGCTCCGCGCCGGCGCCCGGCGAGGTGCGCCCCACAGGTGCCATGACAGGAGACACCGTGATGATCGACGACTTACAGCCGGAGACGGTCTCCGTGGCGGAGCTGTCCGGCGAACTGCCGGACGGGGCGTTCCTGCGCCAGGAGGAGCCCGTTGTCCCGCGCGCGGTCGGCGAGCGCAAACGGGAGTTCGCGGCAGGCCGCTGGTGTGCCCGCCGGGCGATGGCCGCACTCGGCTCGCCGCCCGTTCCGATCCTGCCGGGGCCACACGGGGAACCGCAGTGGCCGGCCGGGCTGGTCGGCGCCCTCACCCACTGCGAGGGGTACGCCGCCGCCGTCGTCGCACCGTCCGCGGAGGCGCTTGCCGGGGGCGCCGATGCCGAGCCCGCGATGCCGCTGCCGGACGGGATCCTGGAGGCCGTGACGCTGCCCGGGGAGCGCGCCGGACTGTCCCGAAACCCTTGCGGTACCACGCCGTTGTCCTGGGACCGGATTCTGTTCTGCGCCGAGGAGTCCGTACACAAGGTGTGGTTCCCGAGGACCGGGCGTCGCGAGACTGCTGATGCCAGGACGGGACCGCGCGTACCCGCCCTACGGCCAGGACGTCACCTCGCCGCCCGGCCGGTGTCGAAGAACGAGCCGAGGTCCCGGCGCCCGGACGCCCGGAGCTTGCGGTACACGGACGTCAGATGCTGCTCGACGGTGCGCTGGGTCACGAACAGTTCCTCGGCGATCTCCCGGTTGGTGTCGCCGGCCGCGGCCATGCGTGCCACCTGGCGCTCGCTCGGGGTGAGCGACTCCACGCCGCTCGAGGTGACCCGGCGGGGACGGGCACCGGTGGCCAGCAGTGCCTCATTGGCCTGGGTACGCAGCGGGACGGCACCGAGCGAGTACGCCAGATCGAGCCCCTGGCGGAGCACCTCCCGTGCCGCCTCCGTGTGTCCGCGCGCATGGAGCGCAGAGCCGTGGTCGACCAGCACTCGGGCCCGTTCGAGCCGCGCCGGCGAGTTCTGCAGGACGGACAGCGCTTCCTCCAGGACGCCCAGCTTCCCGGAGGTGCCCTCCGTCGCCGCGAGGAGCCGCAGGCCGGTGCCCAGCGCATCGGTCAGATTTCCCTCGCGGGCCCGTTCCACCGCCTCCTCCGCGAGCTCCCGGGCCGGCGCGACGGCTCCCAGGGCGAGGTGGGCACGGCCGGCCCAGACCCACCAGGACGACACAGCAGGGCTCGTCCGGGTCCACTGATGCTGCCGTTTGCCGGACTCCAGGAGGTCCGTCAGTGCCGCCTCCGGGTCCTGACGGGCGAGCCGCAGCCGCCCCCTCGCGCACAGGAACTCGTTCCACTGCCAGGTGTCCGGGCTCGTCGACGGGAAGGCCTGCGCAGCCGCGGCATCGGCGGCGTCGAGGTCACCGGAATCGATCAACGCGTGGATCTGCGTCGCGAGGGGCAGCGCCAGGCTGCGGCCCCACAGGCTGGGCGGCACCACGTTCAGCGACGACCGGGTGGCCGCCAGCGACTCGGACAGCGCCCCCAGGCGGTAGCGTGTCTCGGCCTGCAGCGCCAGGCACAGTCCGTACAGCAGCAGGCGCCGGCTCTGCCGGGTGGCGTCGATGACTCGCTGAAATGCGGTGTCCGCCTCGTCCGTCTTTCCCGCGTACAGCAGCGCCGTCGCCGCCGTGGTCTGGAAGAACGGCGGGTCGATGCCGGGCACGCTGCGCTCCAGCATCTTGCGCGCCGCGGCGGCCGACTCCGGTGCCCGGTCCGCACGAACCGAGCTGAGGCCGGCACGTGCGGCGATCAGCGCCCGCTCACCGGGTGTGTCACCGGGCAGATCGATGTCGAATGGGTACTCCGGCAAGGTCACGGCGAAGCTCTGCAGACCCTCGGCCGAAGCCATGAGCCGCTGGCCCTCCAGAAGAAGCTGCAGATCGGGGTCGCGGACCGTCGGTCCCTGCTCAGTGAGCAGCCGCACCGCCTTGAGCGACTGCCCACTGCGGATCAGACCGCCGGCCAGGGAGTTCAGCAGCCGAAAGCGCAGGGGCGGTTCGTGCACATGCTCCATGGACGCCTGCAGATGCCGGACACTCGCCTGCGGGTCCACGCCGGCCTCGGCCAGGCCCAGTTCCACGAGTACGGACGGGTCCGCGGGCGTTTCCCCCTCCTCGGGAAGACAGTGCCGCAGCAGTTGCACCGCCAGCGCCGGGTCCCCACGGAACGAGGCCTCCCGGGCGGCCTCCCGCAGCACGGTGACCGCCCAGTCCCCGGTGGCCGGCAGGGGGGTCATCAGCAGGTGGCCGGCCACCTGCTCGGCGCGCGCCCCCGCGTCCAGCATCAGACGGGCAGCGCGCTGGTGCGCCTCCGCGAGCCGCTCGGGTGGCATGTCCGCCACGATCACTTCCCTGATCAGGCCGTGGTTGAAGGACCACGTCCGGCCGTCGTCGGCCTCCGAGACCAGACCGTTGGACTGCAGTGCCCGCATGGCGGCACTGTGGGTCGCGTCGTCCAGTTCGGCCAGCCGTGCACACACGTCCGGCGGGGCGTCGTCGCCCATGACCGCCAGGGCGCGGGCCGCCGCCGATGCGGACTCCGGCTGTCTCTGCAGCATGGACCGGACCGCCCCGTGGAAGAACGCACCGTCGTTCGCGGTGATGTACTGCAGACCGTCGACGGTCGGCAGGTGACCGCCGAGCCGCAGCACGGTCAGCAGGGAGTGGACGAGCAGCGGATTGCCGCCGGTGATCGCCGAGCAGGCGTCGTGGAACGCGTCGTCCGCCTCATGGCCGAAGACGGTCTGTACGAGGTGGCCGATCCCGTCGCCGGTCAGCGGACCGGGCCGCAGTACCCGGCACAGCGGCTGTTCTGCGATGTCGCTGAGGAGCCCGGCGTCCGTCGCCTCGTCGCCGGTGCGCCGGGACAGGACGAGCAGCACGGGAAGGCCCTCGATCCGTCGGGCGAGGTGGGTCAGGAAGCGCAGCGAGGCCATATCGGCACAGTGCGCATCATCGACCACGATGACGAGCGGAGAATCCGCCGCCAGATTGCAGGTGAACCAGTACAGCCCGTGCAGTACGGCGTACGACATGTCCTCGGTGGCGAGCACGGCGCTGCACGGGAGCGTCACACCGCTGAGCGCCTGCGCGGCCGTCCGGGCACTTCCGGTCAGCAGCCGGTCGAGCTGCGGTTCGTCGAGGGTGGCCAGCAGTGGTTCGAAGAGCTGGCGCACGACTCCGAACGGGACGTCGTGCGCCAGAGCGTCACAGCGCGCCTCCAGCACCCGAAGACCCTCGACGGCAGGAGCGGAAACCAGCCTGTGCAGCAGCACACTCTTACCGATGCCGACGACGCCCTCCAGCAGCGCGATGCCGCCTGAACCGGCGCGGGCGTCCTGCACGAGAGCGGAGAGGGAGGACATCTCCTCCTCGCGATTGACGAGTGTCAACCGGTCCCGCTGGCATTCGAACGCGTCGGTGGGCATCCCGTCGGTCATCGGGAGTCTCCTCTGTCCGCACCTGCACCCGGCACGGTCATGCCGGGCAGCCCGCCGTGAGCAAGGACGCAGCGTGCGGGCGGCCGCCGGTCGACGGCCGGTCCGTCCCCGCGCAGACCCCGCGTGGTACGCGGCGACGCTCGGGTACGCGGGGCTGTCGCCTGTCCATGACCACTTCCTTTGCCCCGTCCTTGTAGGGATGTTTTCTCCAGTCTCTCCCTACTGAGGGGAATGGGAGACTCCGGGGGTGCCCGGGAAGCAGATTCCCCGGTGAAGATGTCTCATCGGGGGGCGCCCTCGCCGGCCGGCGGGCTGTCTCTGCGGCGGACCGGTTCGGTGGCCAGGCTCGGTGGCCAGGGTGTCCGTTCGATGCGGCACCAACCTCGCCACCGGTCCGGGAACTTCACCCGGGACCAACACCGGTACGGGAGTGCCGGAGTGACGGTCCGCGCCGGCCGCTACCGGGATCCGGAGAGCTGATGTGGCCTCAGCAGGCCAGGGAGGAAAGGGCGATGTGCCGGTGCCCGGACTCATCCACCGCCGTACCACGCAACACCGGCTCCGCGAGGAAGGGGGGAGTGCCTCGCGGAGCCGGTGCGCTACAGGCCGGACGCGCGCGGTGCCGGCCTCGCCGTCGTGCAGCGTGACTCTCGGGGACGCGGGACCCATGGCCCGGAGCAGCACGCTGACGGCATCTCCATCCTGACCGCAGGAAGCTGAGGAATTCCCTACACTCCAGGGGCCGTTCCTCGATGGGGACGAGGGACGGCGGCCCCGGTGCGGGGCCGAGAGGCCTCGGCGGAACGATGCGGGAGTGGCCGGCGTACAGAGATGGGGCGCCCCGTCCGGGACGCCCCATCGCCGTGTCGGTCCGTACTGAATCCCTATGAAGCCCGGGAGTTCGCCGTCCCCGGTGCGGTTTGTGTGCCGGGGCGGGCCGAACGGTGTCCGTGGCGCGGGGAGGGCGGCCGCCGGGTGCTGTCGGGAGTGTCCGCCCGGCTGCGGCTGCGCCTGCGCCGGTTGTCGGTGTCCTTCACGAACTCGGGCAGGACCCTGGGCGGCCAACTGCCGATGGTGAGCATCCCCATGGAATGCGCCCGGGCGACCAGCGCAGCGCGATTGGGCGCCTTGAGTCTGCGCAGCATCAGGCCGACGTGGTATTCCACGCCCTGCCTGCTCAGGTAGAGCCGGGCGGCCAGTTGCACCGTCGAGGCGCCACTGGCCACGCCGGTGAGGATCTGCGCGTCGAGTTCGGTGAGCAACTGCTTGCGCCTGGCCGACGCATCGTCCTCGCCGGTGAGCGACGCCGACTCGTCGTCGGGCCGGACGACCACGACGAAGGACGGTTCCTGCGCCGGCACGCTCCGCACTGCGATGCCGGTGAGTTCCCCCGAGAACGGCACCGTTTCGCCGCGGATCCCCACCATCCGTTCCACGAACCGTGGACGGTGTCCCTCAGCCAGACGGGCGAAGTGCCGGTTGAGCAGACCCGGTGCGCTGGGGTGCAGAAGGGAGTAGAGGCTACGGCCACAGGCTTCTGTGGAGTCCTGGCCGAACAGGTGGAAGAAGTCAGCGTCGGCGGCCACGATCGCCAGTGAGGCATCGAGGCTCGCCATACAGGCTTGTGGGTGCTGGAGCGGGCGCCGCCTTTCCCCGGGGGCGGGTTGCTCGGACGCACGTGAGGGGTGGGGGGTCGGGGCGTGGGGGGTTGGGGTGTGGGGGGCTGCCGCCAGAGGGATCGGGACGGCGTCGTGCTGGGATGTCAAGGGAGCTACCGTCTTTCTCGGTCGACGTACCGGGAAACCCGGCCGTCGAAGGAGGCATTGGTCGTCCCCGCTCCTTCGGTCTGTGGAGCGAAGTGCCTTTCATTGCTTGGTATTCCGTTGCTCCGAGCGTAAGAATCCCGAATCCCGTGAGTCAACGCGAGATGTGGCATATCGCAAAACACTGTGGTGTTTCGGTGCGGTGGTTCGGTGTCAATACGGTGCGGTAGTAATGACTCTTTGTCATGGTGAGATTGTTGAGTGGGGCAGGTATCCGCCAAGCGGCGTCGGCTGCAAAGAGGAGGGCGTGCGGGTCAGCAGGACACAGCCGTGTGCAGGGGAGCCGCACTACCGGTCGAGTTCTCGCAATGCCGCGGCGAGGTGCGCCCGTCCTGGAATTGACGTCTTTCGGTAGCAACTTGTCAGATGCTTTTCCACGGCCCGGCATGTGATGTTCAACTGGCCGGCGATCAACTGGTTCGTCAGTCCCGAGACGGCCAGTTCGGCCACTTTCCGTTCTGCGGGGGTCAGTTGAGCGCGCGTGGCCTCGGGGTCCGGGGGCGCCCCGGCAAGCGACTCCTCCACGCGGCGGGCCAGCCAGGGGACGTCACACGCGGCGGCTTCCTCACGGGCATCGCGCAGCGCCGCCCGGCCACGGGCGTCGGCCGGGCCGACGCGCCGGCCGAGATCCAGCAGGGCCTGGCACCGCTCGAAGCGGTTGGCGGAGTGCCACAGCACCTCCACGGCCTCCAGCAGGACTTCGGTGCTGTCCGGGCCTTCGAGCATATGGCTGTGCACACGCAGCGCCCGGCCGAGCGGACCCGGTGCACCCCAGGCACGGGCCCGTTCCACCTCCAGTGCACTCAGTTCGACGGCCGGCTTGCGCTCACCGAGGTAGAGGTGGAGAAACGCGGCGGCCGAGGCCCAGGGGAGCAGCGCCGGATTGAGCCATCCGCACTGTTCAAGACGGCGCCCGGCGCCGAGGAAGTAGTCCAGGGCCGCTTCCAGATCGCCCTTCCGCGCCGCGCTCTGCCCCTTCAGCATGGACAGCCCCGACCACACGTACGGGTCCTCCTCCGCCCGGTACTTGACGGCGAGCAGCCGATCGGTGAGCTGGTCGTCCCCGGTCAGGATCGCGCACGAGGCCAGGGTCATCGATGACAAGGAGAAGACCTCCTCGTGCTTCGCCCCGGCCAGCTCGAAGGCCGCGAGCGCCTCCCCTTTGGCCTGCGTCAGACGGCCACGGGCCAGCGAGACGAGCGCCTGCTCGCTGCCGATCATCGCCTCTTCCACGCGGGACTGCCGACCCACCGCGTTCTGCTGGGCCGCATCGAGCCAGGAACGCAGTGTCTCGACCGAGTCCGCGGCCACGAGGCATGCCACCACCAGAGGCAATGTGGTGTGCACATGCGAGGGCAAGGCCGGCTCGTGCGCCAGGACGCGGTTCGCCTGCTGCGCCACCTCATGGGCAGGCAGCGCGTTGGAGAACGTCGCGGCGCCGAGCAGCGGGGCGAGCAACTCCCGCTCGGCCACGGTGCCGGTCCTCGGTTCGGGGCCCAGAGCGGCGAGGCGGGCCGTCGAATCGGCCAATTGCTGCGGATCGGGCAGGGCCGCCTGCCGGATGCGAGCCTCCAGGCGCAGCGCCAGCTCCCGGTCCGGACCCTGCAGCAGGTGCGCGGGGCCCAGCGCGTCCGCCGTCTCCCGCAGCAGCTCGTGCACCGGCAGCAGCGTCGAGGAGTAGCAGCTGGGCGCCAGCCGGACCACGGCCTGGGCGCGCTGTCGCGGTCCGTCGCACAGCAAAGCGGCCTGGGTGATGTGCCGTACGGACGCATACGGGGCGAAACTCCGCTCCGATGTGGCCAGGTCGACCAGCAGTTCCGCCCGGTCACTGTCCGGCAGGCTGTCCAGCAGAGCCCGTCGCAGATAGCGTGCGGCGACCTCGGGGGCACCCCTGCGCTGCGCGGTGAAGGCTGCCGAGCGCAGCACCCCGGTGGCCCAGGGGAACGTCGGCGCCGTGAGCGCCATCAGGTGCCTCGCCACCTGCTCGGGCGGCCGGCCGGCCCGGTGCAGCAACTCGGCCGCCAGCTCATGCATGGCGGTCCGTTCCGTGAGTGGGATGCCCTCCACCACCGACTCCCGCACGAGGGAGTGTACGAACCGGGGGTACTGCATGCCGGTCGTCAGGCCGAGGTCCGTCAGGTGCCGCAGGGCATGGTCCCGCCCCGCGGTGTCCAGGTCGGCGAGCCTGCCCAGCAACTCGGGGTTGGTGTCGTCGCCGACCACGGCCACGGCTCGGGCGGTCCTCCTGACCTGCTCCGATTGAGCGTCCAGGCGCTGCAGCAGCCGATGCTCCAGCGCGGCCGGGCGGAGTGCGGCGACGGTTTCCGCGTGGCCCGCGGTGGGCTGGAGGCTCCGGGGGGCGGCATCTTCCAGAAGGCAGCTGAGGAGCAGGGGATTGCCGCCGGTGGCGCGGTGGCAGGCCCGCGCGAATTCCGCGTCCACCGCTTCTCCGTAGAACCGCCAGATCATCTCGCGGGAGTCATGCAGGGGGAGGTTCCCCGGGCGCAGGACGTGCGTGGCGTGCCCGATGACGCCCTGGACGGCAGGATGGCCGGTCAGGGTGTCGCCCTCGCGGACGGCGCACACGAGCACGACCGGCAGGTCGGACAGCCGCTCTCCCAGGTGCCGCAGCCACCGGAGGGTCGCCGAGTCCGCCCACTGCAGTTCGTCGACGAGCATGAGAACGGGCTGGTCACGGGCCATGTTCTCGATGAGTGCGGTGAGACCGTCCAGGGCTTCCGGTTCTGCCCCGTCGGGCCGGCCGGCGTCGAACGCGCGCCGAGCGCGACGGACGGCCCCCGGTTCCCACCGCGCCCTCTCCTCCGGTGAGGCGTGCCGCAGCACCGGTTCCAGGAGCTGGCGGGCCACCCCGAAGGAGAAGTCCCGCTCCATCGGAGCCGCGCTCACCCGCAGGTGCTGGGATCCCTGTGCCGCGCCGAGTTCGCCGATGCCGTCGAGCAGGGCTGATTTGCCGACCCCCAATGGACCGGTGACCAGCACCAGGGCCCCTCGTCTGCTCCTCAGGGCGTTGGCGGTCAGGACGAGTTCAGCCTCGCGGTCCAGCAACATCAGGTTCAGATCCCTTCAGACCGCGAGATGGTGTCGTAGCGGTCGGCGCGAAGGGTGCTGCACGCGGTGCGGGCAGCAGGGGAAGCGGTACCCAACGGGCTTCCCGACCGCACCACCATGGGCGCGCAGAGCACAGGGCGCCTACCGAACGGACATGTCGCCGCGAGGGCGCTGGAGGAGGGGCAGGAATTGCAAGAATCCGGCCGGCGGCGCGGTCAAGGAAGCCTGCCGGGTTTCTGCCGCTCATGCGGAGCGCACGGCGTGTATGGCAGCCAGTTTGCTTCTGTTGTGATTTCTTTCGGCGCTCACCTTCCAACAGAAGCTCGGGTCCCGGGCATTTCGTCATGCGCCATGTCAAGGTTGCCACATCGTTCCGGGAAGCCCTCTCAGGGGTAGGAAACGGGGCGCCGGTGAAAAGCAACAGTGGCCCTCGCGACGCAGGGCCGTCCGGAAGTACTCGGCGGTAGAGGTCCCGGGGAAACAAATTTGCCTGCGAGCGGCGTCCGTCAGGAAAACTTTCGCGGGAGGACTCGGGCTCGGCGCGGCATCGGCTCCGAGTGGCCTCGGCACCATGGAGCGCACGGTGAGGACAGCGAGGAATTCGACTTCGAGGCTGCCGGGCCGCCATGATGTGACCGGTGTTTCGCACGCAATATCGGGTGCGGCGCGAGAATCTTGCGGAAGATCTGAGACTTCGTCACTGGCCGGCGCCCTCGGGTACACAGAGCGTCGCCGAGGCGGCGCCGGTCACGGGCACCCGGCGCGCCGGCCCGACACCGGGGCCAGGCAGGGGGAGCCGGCCCCTCGGCGTGTGGCCGGGCCAGGGCGTGCCGGTGCAGTTGCTCGGACGAGGCCGGCGCTCCGGGCCACACCTCGGAGCGCCGTTCCCCGCCCGGCTACGGCAGCGTCCTCATCCCCGCGACCAGGGTCCTGGCCTGCACATTCAGATGGTGGCTGTACTTCAGAAGTTCATTGATCTGACAGAGCGTCACCCAACGGAAGCCCGCGGGTGTCCCGGTCGGGAACTCGTCGCCCACCTCGATGATCAGGTAGCGGCTCCGGGCGTGACGGAACCGGCCGCCCTCCTCCGACAGCACAGCATCGAACAGCGTCCGCTCCGGACGGCGGTCCAGCACGACATCGAGATACCGGGGACGGTCCTCGGCGGGAAGCTGGGCGTAGCTCTCCGGAGTGCACTGCACGGTGGGCCCGAGTTCCACCACATCGAGAAACCCCGGCTCGACCCGTGCGCTCAGCAGGGCGTGCGGCACACCGCGGATCCGCTTCACCAGCAGCGCGGCGATCCCCAGACCATGCGGTTCGAGCAGCGGCTGTGACCAGGCAGGAACCTCACGCCGGTGCGAGCTGACATCCACGGCGACGACACTGAAGAAGAGCCCACTCTCATGCGAGATCGCCTTCTCCGAGCGGCGCCAGCCCTCCGTCTCTCGCAGGGGCAGTGGCTCGGTGGTGATCTCGTGCCGGGCCCGCCGCGTCGTGATCCAGCTGCGGATCTCCGTATCGGAGTGCAGACCGGCGTTGGCCGTCGCCGAGCCCGCCCGCCAGTCAGGGATGCAGGAAAGCACCGTACGGGCATCCATGTTGACCAGATCGGGGTGGTGCAGCAGCGCGCCGAGCTGGCCCAGAGTGAGCCAGCAGAAATCCTCGCCCGCCTCGACCTCGGGGCCCACCTCGACCACCATGTTGCGGTTGCGCTTCCGGAAGAACCACGAGCCCTGCTCGGACTGGAGCACATCGGCCAGCACACGGCCCGGATCGGCGTCGATGAAGCAGTCCATGTACGGAACGGGGGAACCGCCGTGCACCCGGGTGTAGTTGCTCTTGGTGGCCTGCACCGTGGGGGAGAGCTGCACCCCGTTGATGTTCCCCGGCTCCGGCTTGGCCTGCATCAGACAGTGCAGCACTCCGTCGATCTCGCGGACCGCGATTCCGAGCACACCGATCTCCGGCTGATGGATGATCGGCTGGCACCATGCGCCCACCGGCCCGTAGTCGGAGCGGACCCGGATGCCCTCGATGGAGAAGAACCGCCCGCTGTCGTGCCGCAGATTTCCGTTTCCCGGAGCGAAGTTCCACCCCTGCAGCTCCTCGAAGGGTATGCGGCTGACCTGGAGCGCGTGGGTGCGCTGCCGCTCCTCGAACCATGCGTGGAACGCGTCATTGCTCATCACCCCGCCTTCGGTGGCCAGGGCGGAGACAGCCAGCCGCGAGGGCAGTGCCCCGGCCCGCCCGGAAGACACTGCGGAACCGGATGTGTGCAACGGCACCGCTGCGCTGTCCATATGCATTGCTGCGCACCTCCACGCTGATGTGTGTACGGCACCGGTCGGCCGACATCTCCCTTCGCAGCCTGCACCGGGGAGTTCTGGCATTCACCTAGTCTCTGCGCCTTGCCCGCCGACGGCCGAGCGGCTAGGCATGTCGCCCGTCACCAACGTGCCGGCACAACACACCTAAGGCCTGTCCGGTGGATCAGGGTCCGAAATGACCCTAGGGAGCCGGCGCCAGGGGAACCAGCGACGCGTCCGGGCCAGGCGTCGAGCGCTCCGGACGAGCGGCGCCCCGAGAGGGAAGCCCTGCTCAGGACGGTGCGGAAGGCTCATCGCCACGCCTAGGAGTTCCCCTAGTGGTGGCCTTCGTCGGTCCTTTCCGTGCCCGACGCTGTGGAACGGTGAGTTCAAGCCATGACTGTGCTGGTTCGGGTTGGGAGTGCGATTGATGAACGGGTCGGAAACCGCGGGCTCCACGATGTCCACGACGCACGGCGAGCCGATCGCCGTCATCGGCCTTTCCTGCCGCCTGCCCGGGGCAGCCGATCCGGACGCCCTCTGGGAACTGCTCCGCGAAGGCAGGAGTGCCGTCACCGAAGCGCCGGCCGACCGATGGAACGCGGAGTTCCTCGCGCAGTCAGGGGTCGAGCCCGCACGGGGCGGATTCCTTGACGAAGTCGCCGCATTCGACGCCGGATTCTTCGGACTCTCGCCCCGTGAGGCACAGTCGATGGACCCCCAGCAGCGGCTGGCCCTCGAACTCGGCTGGGAAGCCCTGGAGAACGCCCGCCTCCGTCCGGAGCGGCTCCACGGCCACCGGGCCGGGGTGTACATCGGAGCCACCGTTGAGGACTACGCCGTCCTCGTGCACCAGCAGGGCACCGAGGCTCTTGACCACCACACTCCGACCGGCCTCAACCGCGGACTCATCGCCAACCGCCTCTCGTACCACCTCGGCCTGCGCGGCCCCAGCATGGCCCTGGACACCGCTCAGTCCTCGTCGCTCGTGGCGGTCCAGGCCGCGTGCGACAGCCTGCGTCGCGGAGACTGCGAGGTCGCCCTCGCGGGCGGGGTACACCTCAACCTCGCCCCCGGAAGCACCATCGCGATGGCTCGCCTCGGCGCGCTCAGCCCGAGCGGTCTCTGCTACACCTTCGATGCCCGCGCCAATGGGTTCGTACGTGGCGAGGGAGGCGGCCTCGTCGTCCTCAAACCACTCGCCAGGGCAGTGGCGGACGGCGACCACGTCCACTGCGTGATCCGCGGCGGGGCGGTCAACAACGACGGCGGTGGCCCCGGCCTCACGATCCCGGACGCCTCCGCGCAGGAAGAGGTGCTGCGCCTGGCCTGCGAACGGGCCGGCGTCGACCCCGGTGACGTCGATTACGTGGAGCTGCACGGCACCGGCACCAAGGTCGGTGACCCCATCGAGGCGGCATCGCTCGGCGCCGTTCTCGGCACCGCCCCACGGCGCAGCACTCCGCTGCGGGTGGGTTCGGTCAAGACGAACCTGGGCCACCTGGAAGGCGCCGCCGGCATCGCAGGACTGCTGAAGGTGGCGCTGTGCGTGCGGCACGGCCACCTCGTGCCGAGCCTGAACTTCACGACACCCCATCCCGACATCCCCCTCGACAGCCTGAACCTTCGGGTGCAGACGGAGGCGGCCGCGTGGACGGCGCAGGAAGGGCGACAACTCGTGGCAGGAGTCTCGTCGTTCGGCATGGGCGGGACGAATGCACATCTGATGGTGGCGCGGGCTGCGGAGCCGGAGGAGGCAGAGGAGGCCGAGGAGGCAGAGGAGGCCGCCCCGGCATCGTTGCCTGGGATGACGGACACCTCGGGTGCGGGTGCGGGTGCGGGTGCGGGTGCGGGTGTGGGCGCGGGTGTGGGTGCAGGTGTGGGTGCAGATCCAGGCACGGGTGTGGTGGTGCCGTGGGTGGTGTCCGGGCGTTCTGCTGAGGCGTTGATGGCGCAGGCGGAGCGGTTGGCGTCGCGGGTGGCAGGAGCCAGTCTTTCAGCGATTGATGTGGGTTGGTCGCTGGTGGCGTCGCGGTCGTCGTTCGAGCACCGGGCCGTCGTGGTGGGGTCGGCGACCGACGGACTGGCCGCCGGGGTCCAGTCGGTGGCGGAAGGGCGCCCCGATGCCGCAGTGACGCTCGGCGGCGGGTCCGGCTGCTCGGGCGGGGCGGTGTTTGTGTTCCCGGGTCAGGGGTCGCAGTGGGTGGGGATGGCGGTGGAGTTGTTGGATTCTTCGCCGGTGTTTGCGGGTCGGTTGGCGGAGTGTGAGGCGGTGTTGGAGCCGTTCACTGACTGGTCGCTGTGTGAGGTGCTTCGTGCGGCTGAGGGGGCTCCGGGGCTGGACCGGGTGGATGTGGTGCAGCCGGTGTTGTGGGCGGTGATGGTGTCGTTGGCTGAGGTGTGGCGTGCTCATGGTGTGGAGCCTGCGGCGGTGGTGGGGCACAGCCAGGGGGAGATTGCTGCGGCGTGCGTCGCCGGGGCGTTGAGTTTGGAGGACGGTGCCCGGGTCGTCGCGCTGCGCAGCAAGGCCATCCGTGCGCTGTCGGGTCGCGGCGGGATGGTGTCCGTGGCGTTGGCGTCGTCCGAGGTGGAGGAGTTGATCGGGCCGTGGGGCGGTCGGGTCTCGGTTGCGGCGGTTAACGGTCCTACGTCCGTGGTGGTCTCTGGTGATGCCGACGCGCTCGATGAGTTGATTGCTGAGTGCCGTGGGGGTGGTGTCCGGGCGCGGCGGGTTGAGGTGGATTACGCCTCGCATTCGGCTCATGTGGAGTCGATTCGGGAGGAGTTGCTGGAGGTTTTGGCGCCGGTGGTGCCGCGTCCGGCCGAGGTGCCGTTCTTTTCGACGGTGACGGGGGAATGGCTGGACACGGCGCAGATGGATGCCGACTACTGGTACGCGAATCTGCGGGGGACTGTGGAGTTCGCTCTTGCTGTCCAGGCCCTCGCCGCTGCCGGTCATCGGGTGTTTGTGGAGGTCAGCCCGCACCCCGTCCTGACGGTGCCGCTTCAGGAGACGGTCGAGGATGCCGGTGTCGAGGCGGTGGTGACGGGCACGCTGCGCCGCAATGACGGAGGGCTTTCCCGGCTCTACACGTCCCTCGGGGAGCTGTACACGCACGGCGTGGACGTCGACTGGTCCACCGTATTCGCCGACCGCCGCCCGCGCCGGGTGGAGCTGCCGACCTATGCGTTCCAGCGCCGGCGCTTCTGGCTGGAGCCGGACGCGCCGGCTGTGGCGGCAACCCCCGAAGAAGAGGCGTTCTGGACAGCTGTCGGGGACCAGGACGCGGAAGCGCTGGCGGGCACGCTCGGGCTGCCCGGTGCCGAGCCCCTGCACGACGTACTTCCTGCGCTGTCCTCGTGGCACCGGAATCGGCGGCAGCGCGGTACGGCAGATGGCTGGCGCTATCGCATTGTGTGGCGGCCCCTCACGGAACCGGCCGCCCGCCCACTCGACGGCACCTGGCTCGTGGTCGTTCCGGCCGGGTACGAGGAGGACACGCTGGTGCACAGCGTCCGCGTCGCGTTGGCGGAAGCGGGCGCGCGCACCTACTCGTTGGTGATCGATGACGGCGCCGGTCTCGCGGAACAGCTGAACAACGGGGCTGCTCCGTTCGCCGGTGTGCTGTCGCTGCTGGCTCTGGACGCACGGCCGGACCGTGCACACCCCTGCGTTCCCAGCGGTCTTTCGCTCTCCCTCACGCTGCTCCAGGCACTCGGAGATGCCGGGGTCGACGCCCCGCTGTGGTGCGTGACCCGAGGCGCGGTCGCCACCGGAATCACCACCCGTGGCGCCACCGGCGCGGAGGATGCCCCCGTGCATCCCGACCAGGCCGGGATATGGGGGCTCGGCAGGGTCGCGGCGTTGGAGCACCCGGAGCGCTGGGGCGGCCTGGTCGACATGCCCTGCCAGGCCGATGACCAGTCAGCGGCACTGCTTGCGCGGATCCTGGCCGCCGGTGACGACGAGGATCAGCTGGCTGTCCGAGGCACCGCCCTCTTCGGGCGGCGGCTGGTCCCTGCACCGGTCGCCGGTACACCCGGCCGACGTGCTTGGCGGCCCCGCGGTACCGTCCTCGTCACCGGCGGCACAGGCGCACTGGGCGCGCACATCGCCCGCTGGCTCGCCGCCAATGGTGCGGAACATCTCGTCCTCACCGGCCGCCGTGGCGCCGATGTTCCTGGTGTGGACGCACTGCGCTCCGAACTCAGCGAACTCAGCGACCAGGGCGTCCACGTCACGGTGGCTGCCTGCGACGTCGGCGACCGGCAGGCGGTGGCGGACCTCGTGCGGCAGATCGAGCGGGACGGGGAGCCCATCCGGGCCGTGGTGCACGCCGCTGGGGTCAGCGCCCTCGGCTCGCTGGCGGAGGCCGGTCCGGCAGATCTCGCGGCGGCGCTCGCGGGCAAGGTCGCCGGAGCCGACCACTTGTCGTGCGTCCTCGATCCCGCACCACTCGACGCCGTCGTCTACTTCTCCTCCATTTCCGGCACCTGGGGAGTGGCCGACCACGGTGCCTACGCCGCAGCCAACGCCCTCCTCGACGCCCGCGCCGAACGTGGCCGCGCCGACGGTCTGCCGGTGCTGTCGGTCGCCTGGGGCCCCTGGGCCGGCGGCGGCATGATCGCCGACTCGGTCCACGATGTGCTGCGGCGCCGCGGCGTGCCCGTCATCGATCCGGACACCGCGATTACCGCACTCCAGCAGGCGCTCGACCACGATGAGACATCGATCGCGGTCGCCGAGGTGGACTGGCAGCGCTTCGGCAGCGTCTTCGCCTCGGTACGGCCCAGCCGGCTGCTGACGGAGATCCCGCACTTCGCGGCGGACGGCGACCATGATGGCGATGGCTTCGGCGAGGGCGATGGTGAGGGCGACCGCGGTGGCGGCGGCGGTAAGGAGCGAGCGCCCACCCGATCGGAACTCGCCGAACGGCTCGCGGGACTCGACGTCCGGCAACGCACAGCAGCACTGTTGGATCTCGTCCGCGAACAGGTCGCCTCCGTTCTCGGTCACGACAGGGCGGCGCCGCTGGACACCGAACGCCCCTTCAAGGAGCTGGGTTTCGACTCGTTGACCGCTGTCGAGCTGCGCAACCGTCTGAGCCGGGCCACCGGCCTGCAGTTGCCCAGGACCGTGGTGTTCGACCATCCGAGTCCGGCCGCGCTCGCCGCGTACGTAGACGTCCAGCTGGCCGACGAGCAGGAACCCGCCGCGACGCCGGCCGTGGCGCCCGCTCCCGTCCTCACGGGCGATGAACCGATTGCGATCGTGGCCATGGCCTGCCGCTACCCGGGCGGCGTGCAGTCGCCCGAGGACCTGTGGCGGTTGATCCGGGACGGCGTCGACGCGGTGTCTCCCTTCCCCACCGACCGGGGCTGGGACCTGGACGGCATATATGACCCGGACGCCGACCGGCCGGGCAGCAGCTACGTCCGGGAATCCGGATTCCTGCACGACGCCGGTGACTTCGACGCCGGGTTCTTCGGGATCTCGCCGCGCGAGGCCCTGGCCATGGACCCGCAGCAGCGGCTTCTGCTGGAGACCTCCTGGGAGGCCTTCGAGCGCGCGGGCGTTGACCCCAAGTCCCTGCGCGGCAGCGCAACCGGTGTCTACATGGGCGTCACCGACCAGGAATACGGCAATCGTCTGCGTGCGGCAGACCCCGAGCAGATCGAGGGATACCTCGCGACCGGATCGGCCACCAGCGTCGCCTCCGGCCGGGTCGCCTACACGCTGGGGCTGGAAGGCCCGGCCGTGACGGTGGATACCGCATGCTCGTCGTCGCTGGTCGCCTTGCACATGGCGGTGCGAGCACTCCGCTCGGGGGAGTGCTCGCTCGCCGTCGCGGGCGCCGCAATGATCATGGCGGATCCGGGGCCGTTCGTCGGCTTCAGCCGTCAGCGGGGCCTGGCACGGGACGGGCGCTGCAAGCCGTTCTCCGCGGCGGCCGACGGCTTCGCCCTCTCCGAGGGTGTCGGTGTGCTGCTGGTGGAACGCCTGTCGGACGCCCGCCGCAAGGGCCATCCGGTGCTGGCGGTCGTCCGTGGTACGGCGGTCAACCAAGATGGTGCGTCGAACGGCCTCACCGCCCCCAACGGCCCCTCGCAGCAGCGGGTGATCCGGGCGGCGCTGGCCGATGCCGGTCTGCCGGCCGGTGCGGTGGACGCGGTGGAGGCGCACGGCACGGGCACGACGCTCGGCGATCCGATCGAGGCGCAGGCGCTGCTCGCCACGTACGGGCAGGAGCGGGCGGCGGACCGGCCGCTGTGGCTCGGCTCGGTCAAGTCGAACATCGGGCACACCCAGACCGTTTCCGGTGTGGCCGGTGTGATGAAGATGGTGCTTGCCATGCGGAACGGCGAGTTGCCGGCGACCTTGCACGTGGATGAGCCGTCACCGCATGTGGAGTGGTCCGCGGGCGCGGTGGAGCTGTTGACCGAGGCTCAGCCGTGGGCGGTGGAGCAGGACCGTCCACGCCGGGCGGGCATCTCTTCCTTCGGCATCAGCGGGACCAATGCGCATGTGATCGTCGAGCAGGGGGAGGAGCCGGCGCAGACGGAGGCGGCCGACCCGGCGTCGTCGTATGAGACGGCGGACGCCCTGGTGCCGGCCTCGGTCCCGGCCTCGCTCCCGTCTTCGGTCCCGTCTGCGGGTGCGGGTGCGGGTGCGGATGCGGGCGCGAGTGTGGTGGTGCCGTGGGTGGTGTCCGGGCGTTCTGCTGAGGCGTTGGCGGCGCAGGCGGAGCGGTTGGCGTCGCGGGTGACAGAAGGCGACCTTTCGCCGGTTGAGGTGGGTTGGTCGTTGGTGGCGTCGCGATCGTCGTTCGAGCACCGGGCGGTCGTTGTGGGCTCGGAGACCAAGGAACTGGCAGACAAACTGGGGGAGTTGAGCCATTCAGCTGCCGTGGCTGATCCGGGTGGGACGGTGTTCGTCTTTCCTGGTCAGGGGTCGCAGTGGGTGGGGATGGCGGTGGAGTTGTTGGATTCTTCGCCGGTGTTTGCGGGTCGGTTGGCGGAGTGTGAGGCGGTGTTGGCGCCGTTCACTGACTGGTCGCTGTGTGAGGTGCTTCGTGCGGCCGAGGGGGCTCCGGGGCTGGACCGGGTGGATGTGGTGCAGCCGGTGTTGTGGGCGGTGATGGTGTCGTTGGCTGAGGTGTGGCGTGCCCATGGTGTGGAGCCTGCGGCGGTCGTCGGTCACAGTCAGGGAGAGATTGCCGCAGCGTGCGTCGCCGGGGCGTTGAGTTTGGAGGACGGTGCCCGGGTCGTCGCGCTGCGCAGCAAGGCCATCCGTGCGCTGTCGGGTCGCGGTGGGATGGTGTCGGTGGCGTTGGCGTCGTCCGAGGTGGAGGAGTTGATCGGGCCGTGGGGCGGTCGGGTCTCGGTTGCGGCGGTTAACGGTCCTACGTCCGTGGTGGTCTCTGGTGATGCCGACGCGCTCGATGAGTTGATTGCTGAGTGCCGTGGGGGTGGTGTCCGGGCGCGGCGGGTTGAGGTGGATTACGCCTCGCATTCGGCTCATGTGGAGGCGATTCGCGAGGAGTTGCTGGAGGTTTTGGCGCCGGTGGTGCCGCGTTCGGCTGGGGTGCCGTTGTTGTCGACGGTGACGGGGGAGTGGCTGGACACGGCGCAGATGGATGCCGACTACTGGTACGCGAATCTGCGGGGGACTGTGGAGTTCGCTCCTGCTGTCCAGGCCCTCGCCGCTGCCGGTCATCGGGTGTTTGCGGAGGTCAGCCCGCACCCCGTCCTGACGGTGCCGCTTCAGGAGACGGTCGAGGATGCCGGTGTCGAGGCGGTGGTGACGGGCACGCTGCGCCGCGACGACGGTGGCCTGTCCCGGCTCTACACGTCCCTCGGCGAGCTGTACACGCACGGTGTGGAAGTGGACTGGTCCCCGGCTTTCGCGGTGCACCGGCCCCAGCTCGTGGATCTGCCCACCTATGCCTTCCAGCACCGGCGCTACTGGCTGGAGTCCGGGCAGTCGTCGGTGGCCGGTGTCGTGGATCCGGTGGATGCGCGATTCTGGGACGCGGTCGAGCGTGCGGATCTGGAGGGTCTGGCGGGGACGCTGGGGCTGACCGCGGACCCGGGGGCGTTGCGTGAGGTGCTGCCGGCGTTGTCGTCGTGGCGGCAGGGACGGCAGCAGCGGAGCACGGTCGACGGCTGGCGCTACCGGATCGTATGGCGCCCTCAACCCGAGCCTGTGCAAGCCCAGTTGGACGGCACCTGGCTCATCGTCGTTCCCGCCGGATACCTGGACGACGACCTCGTACAGGCGACATCCCGAGGTCTCGGCGACCGGGCCCGCATCCTGCCCGTATCGGCAACCGCCGACCGTGCGGAACTGGCGGAGCAGTTGGCGGCGCAGTGCAGCGCAGCCGATGCGCCGCTGCATGTGGTGTCGCTGCTCGCGCTGGACGACCGGGATGTCGACGGCCACCGGGGGGTGCCCAGCAGCCTCTTCAGCACCCTGTCCCTCACTCAGGCACTGGCTGACGCGGAGGTGCCTGCCCGTCTGTGGGGGATCACCCAGGGCGCCGTCTCCACCGATGCCTCCACACAGGGGCCGGAAGCTCAGCCGGTCTCCGACCCGATCCGCCATCCCGGGCAGGCGGCGATCTGGGGTCTGGCGCGCGTCTTCGGACTCGACCATCATGATCGCTGGGGTGGCCTGATCGACCTGCCGGGGACCCTGGACGAGCACGCGTTGCGCCGCTATGTGTCGCTGCTCAGCGGTGGCGGCGGCAGCCCGGACGAATACGCCGTCCGCGCCTCCGGTGTCCATGTCCGGCGCATGGTCCGCGGGCCCCTGGTCCCGGCAGTCGGGGCCGAGCAGTGGCAGCCCCGCGGGACGGTCCTCATTACCGGCGGCACCGGCGCGCTTGGCACCCATGTGGCGAGGGCGCTCGCTGCCGACGGCGCGGAGCACCTTGTACTCGTCGGCAGGCGTGGCCCCGATGCCCCCGGCGCGTCCGAGCTGTCCGCCGAGCTGACCGCACTCGGGACGCGCGTCACGGTGGCTCCCTGCGATGTGACCGACCGGGCCGCAGTGGCCAAGCTGTTGGACTCGCTCGCCGACGAGCCGCCGCTGACCGCCGTCGTGCACACCGCGGGCGTCGTGGGCGAAGCCCGCCCCCTCACCGAGGTCTCCTTCGACGACGCCATGGCCGCAGTACACACCAAGGTCTCCGGTGCGTGTCACTTCGACGAGTTGCTGGCCGACCATCCGCTGGACGCCTTTGTCCTGTTCTCCTCCGGGGCCGGAGTGTGGGGTAACGGCGGCCAGGGGCCCTATGCGGCAGCCAATGCCGCTGTCGACGCCCTCGCCGAATGGCGCCGGGCCCAGGGCCGCCCCGCCACCTCCCTTGCCTGGGGTGCCTGGGCGGGAGGCGGCATGGTGGACGACGCCGTGGCCGAGCAGCTGACTCGCCGAGGTGTCCCCGGCATGGATCCCGGCCTGGCCGTACACGCACTGAGGGAAGCCGTCGAGCATGGGGAGACCACCCTCGTGGTCGCCGACATCCGGTGGGACCGCTTCCTGCCCGCTTACACGGTGAGCGGGTCCCGGCCGCTCCTGGACGAGCTGCCGGAGGTAAGGCACCTGCTCGCCGGCCAGGAGGAGAAGGCGGACGAGGCAGGCGACCAGGGTTCGGACCTGCTGGGCAAGCTCGCCGCGCTTTCGGAGAGCAAGCGCAACCGCCTGCTGCTGGACCTTGTCCGCACCCAGGCCTCCGCCGTGCTGGGCCACTCCTCGGCCGACTCGGTCAGGCCCACACGGGCCTTCCGTGAGCTGGGCTTCGACTCGCTGACCGGGGTGGAGCTGCGTAACCGGCTCAAGGCGGCCACCGCGCTGACCCTCCCCGCCACGCTGGTCTTCGACCACCCCACACCCACCGCGCTCGCCGCATACCTGCGGGACGAACTCCTGCCACCGGAACCGGAGTCAGGAGACGGAACCTCCCTGCTCCCCGAGCTGCAAGAGGTGGCGAGCGCACTGCAAAAGGCCACCGACCACGACACACGGCGAGCGCTCACCGAAGGGCTGCGCAGCCTGCTCACCCACTGGGAAAGCCAGACGCCGCCACCAGCGGAGACCGTCGACGACGAACTCTCGGAAGTGAGCGACGAGGACATGTTCGACCTGATCGACAGGGAACTCGGGATCGGCTGACCCGGTACGTACACCGACCGCCGGTTTCTTGAAGGGCTGACGCTACATGGACAACGAGGACAAGCTCCGCGACTACCTCAAGCGGGTCACCACGGACCTGCGGCAGACCCGCCGCAGGCTGCAGGAGGTGGAGTCACGAGAGCAAGACCCCATCGCGATCACCGCTATGGCCTGCCGTCTTCCGGGCGGGGTGGGCTCTCCTGAAGAGCTGTGGCGGCTGGTGGCCGAAGGCACTGACGCCATCGGGCCCATGCCGACCGACCGCGGCTGGGACGTGGACAAGCTGTACGACCCGGACCCCGACCGGGCGGGCCGCAGCTATGTGCGGGAAGGCGGCTTCCTCTACGACGCCCCGGAGTTCGACGCCGGCTTCTTCGAGATCTCCCCGCGCGAGGCCCTGGCGATGGACCCGCAGCAGCGTCTCCTCATGGAGACCTCCTGGGAGGTCTTCGAGCGCGCGGGCATCGACCCGACGTCGGTACGCGGCAGCGGAGCCGGCGTCTTCGTCGGATCCAGCAATCAGGGCTATGCCGCTGCCGCCGACGGGAGCACGGCCCCCGAGGGCGTCGAGGGCCATCTGCTGACCGGAGGCTCGGCAGCCGTGCTCTCCGGACGGCTCGCCTACAGCTTCGGGCTGGAGGGACCGGCCGTCACCGTCGACACCATGTGCTCGTCCTCGCTGGTCGCCCTGCATCTCGCCGTCCAGGCGCTGCGGCACGGCGAGTGCGAGATGGCGCTCGCCTGCGGAGCGACCGTGATGTCCTCGGCACGGAACTTCGTGGAGTTCAGCCGTCAGCGGGGACTCGCTCGGGACGGCCGCTGCAAGCCGTTCGCCGCGGCCGCCGACGGCACCGGGTGGGGCGAAGGCGTCGGTGTGCTGCTCCTGGAACGCCTGTCGGGGGCCCGCCGCAACGGCCACCCGGTACTGGCGGTGATACGCGGCAGCGCCACCAACCAGGACGGTGCCTCGAACGGTCTGACCGCACCCAACGGTCCCTCGCAGCAGCGGGTGATCCGTGCCGCGCTGGCCAATGCCGGTCTGTCGGCCGGTGCGGTGGACGCGGTGGAGGCGCACGGCACGGGGACGTCCCTGGGCGATCCGATCGAGGCACAGGCGCTTTTGGCCACGTACGGGCAGGAGCGGGAAGCGGACCGGCCGCTGTGGCTCGGCTCGTTCAAGTCGAACATCGGGCATGCACAGGCCGCCTCCGGCATCGCCGGAGTGATGAAGATGGTGCAGGCGATACGCCATGGCGTCCTGCCCGCGACGCTCCATGTCGACGCGCCCTCGCCGCATGTCGACTGGTCGACGGGGAACGTCCGGCTGCTCACCGACGAGATGGCATGGCCCGAGACCGAAGCACCGAGGCGGGCCGGTGTCTCGTCCTTCGGCGGCAGCGGCACCAACGCCCATGTCCTGCTCGAACAGGCACCGGTGGACGAACCCGCCGACGAACAGCCCGCCGACGAACAGCCCGCAGAGGAAACTCCCGCAGCGGACGCGGCGCCCGCCGCGCTGCCCTGGGTGGTCTCCGGGCGTTCCGCGACGGCCTTGCGCGCTCAGGCAGACCGACTGGCGTCGTGGGCGGAGACCGCCGGACACGCGCCGGCGGACACGGGGCATGCGCTGGTGGCCTCGCGTGCGGCCCTGGAGCACCGGGCCGTGGTGGTGGGATCCGACCAGGACGCACTGGTCGCCGGACTGCGTGCCGTGACGGCGGGCGAGACACCCGCCGGTGCGGTGGTCGGCGATGCGGGAGCCCTGGAGGGCGACGCCGATGTGGTGTTCGTCTTCCCGGGTCAGGGGTCGCAGTGGGTGGGGATGGCGGTGGAGTTGTTGGATTCTTCGCCGGTGTTTGCGGGTCGGTTGGCGGAGTGTGAGGCGGTGTTGGAGCCGTTCACTGACTGGTCGCTGTGTGAGGTGCTTCGTGCGGTCGAGGGGGCTCCGGGGCTGGACCGGGTGGATGTGGTGCAGCCGGTGTTGTGGGCGGTGATGGTGTCGTTGGCTGAGGTGTGGCGTGCTCATGGTGTGGAGCCTGCGGCGGTCGTCGGTCACAGCCAGGGGGAGATTGCTGCAGCGTGCGTCGCCGGGGCGTTGAGTTTGGAGGACGGGGCGCGGGTCGTCGCGCTGCGCAGTAAGGCCATCCGTGCGTTGTCGGGTCGCGGTGGGATGGTGTCGGTGGCCCTGCCGTCGTCCGAGGTCCCGGACCTTGTCGAGCCGTGGGGCGGTCGCATTTCGGTTGCGGCGGTCAATGGCCCCACATCCGTAGTGGTCTCCGGTGACGCGGACGCGCTCGATGAGCTGATGGAGGTGTGCCGCGAGCGCGAGGTGCGTGCGCGCCGCATTGACGTGGACTACGCCTCGCATTCGGCTCATGTGGAGGCGATTCGGGAGGAGTTGCTGGAGGTTTTGGCGCCGGTGGTGCCCAGCACATCCGAGGTGCCGTTCTTTTCGACGGTGACGGGGGAGTGGCTGGACACGGCGGAGATGGATGCCGGGTACTGGTTCACGAATCTGCGGCAGACGGTGCGGCTGGAGCCTGCGGTGCGTGCGCTGCTGGCTGCGGATCACCGGGTGTTCGTGGAGGTGAGCCCGCATCCGGTGCTGACGATGCCGGTGCAGGAGACGGCCGAGGCCGCGGGCGCCGAGGCGGTGGTGACGGGCACACTGCGCCGCGACGACGGAGGCTTGACCCGGCTCTACACCTCCCTCGGCGAGCTGTATGTGAACGGCGTGGACGTCGACTGGTCCCCCGCCTTCGCCGCCCCTCGTCGGGGTAAGGTCGTCGAGCTGCCCACGTATGCCTTCCAGCGTCGCCGCTACTGGCTGGAGTCGGGCCAGCCGTCAGCGGCCGGTGTGGTGGATCCGGTGGATGCGCGGTTCTGGGACTCGGTGGAGCGTGCGGATCTGGAGGGTCTGGCGGCGACGCTGGGTCTGACGGATTCGGGGGCTTTGGGTGAGGTGTTGCCGGTGCTGTCGTCGTGGCGGCAGGGCCGGCAGCAGCGGAGCACGGTCGACAGCTGGCGCTACCGGATCGCTTGGCGGCCCCAACCCGCACCGGAACAAGGCAAGTTGGCGGGCCCTTGGCTCGTTGTCGTGCCCGCCGACTACCTGGACAACGACCTCGTACGCGCCACTCTCCAGGGCATGGGGGACCACGGCGCCGAGACCGTACTCCTCGTCCTGGAGGAGTCGACCACCGACCGCAAGGGCGTGGCCGATCAGCTGCGCGACTCCCTCACGGTCGGCGCCCCCAGCGGCGTTGTCTCCTTCCTCGCACTGGACGAGCGGCCCCTGACCGGGCACCCCGAGGTCACCGTGGGACTCGTCCAGTCCGTGGCCCTGATGCAGGCGCTCCTCGATGCCGCTGTCGAGGCTCCGCTGTGGCTGCTCACGACCGAGTCCGCCGCCACCGGTGTAGCCGACGACGAGGTCCGGCACCCGCTCCAGGCAGCCGTCTGGGGCCTGGCCCGGGTGTTCGCCCTGGAGCACCCCAAGCAGTGGGGCGGCCTCGTCGACCTGCCCGCCGAACTGGACGACCGCGGGGCGGCACTGCTGTCCGGGGTCCTCGCCGCGGGCGGGGACGAGGACCAGCTGGCCCTCCGCGGCTCCGCACTCCTCACCCGCCGGCTGACCCGCGCCCCGCTGGACAGCGAGCCGGCCGCCCCCTGGCGCACCAGCGGAACCGCGCTGGTCACCGGCGGTACCGGTGGTCTCGGTGCGCACACCGCCCGGCTGCTCGCCCGTAACGGAGCCGAGCATCTGGTGCTGACCAGCCGACGCGGCCCGGACGCACCGGGCGCAGCCGAACTGCGGGACGAGCTGGCCGCGTTGGGGGCTCGGGTCACCATCGCCGCCTGCGATGTGACCGACGCCGACGCGCTGGCCGAGCTGGTCGCCCAGGTCGAGTCCGACGGCCCTGCCATCCGCTCCGTCGTGCACACCGCCGGAGTCGGTCTGCTCGTGCCGCTCGCCGACACCACACTGGAGGAGTTCGCCGAGGGCGCCCGCGCCAAGCTGCTCGGTGCCCGCAACCTCGACGCGCTCTTCGACCGTGACGGACTGGACGCATTCGTCCTGTACTCGTCCGTCGCCGGCACCTGGGGCAGCGGCGACCACGGGGCCTACGCCGCGTCGAACTCCTACGTCGACGCGCTCGCGGCACACCGGCGTGCCCGCGGTCTGACGGGCACCTCGATCGCCTGGGGCATCTGGAGCCCGGAGGGCGGCGGAATGGCCGTCGAAGTGGTTCAGGAACAGCTGCGCTGGCGCGGCATTCCGTTCATGCCGGCGCAGCTGGCCGTACTGGGGCTCCAGCAGGCGCTCGACCACGATGAGACGTTCCTCGCCGTGGCCGACATCGACTGGGAACGCTTCGTCCCCGTCTTCACCGCCGCACACCGCCGCCCGCTGCTGCACGAGGTGCCCGAGGTACTGCGGGCAATGGAGGCCGACGAGGCCGGCACGGACGCCGCAGAGAACACCTCCGACGCGCTCCGCTCCCAGCTCGCCGGGCTGGTTCCTGCCGAACGTGAGCGGCAGCTCTCCGACCTCGTACGCAAGCAGGTCGCGGCCGTACTCGGACACTCGGACACCTCGGAGGTCGAGGTCGGCCGGCCATTCCGCGAGCTGGGCTTCGACTCCCTCACCGCGGTGGAGCTGCGCAACCGGCTCAACACGGCCACCGGCCTGAAGCTCCCCGCCACCGTGGTCTTCGACCATCCGACCGTGAGGGCGCTCGCCGGGCATCTGGAGACCACTCTGGTCGGTGCCGGCGACACCCTGCCCGCACCGGCCGACGGCCCGCGCACCGCGGCCCCCGCCGCCCCTGCCGAGGACGACGCGATCGCGATCGTGTCCATGGCCTGCCGCTACCCCGGAGGCGTGCAGTCGCCCGAGGACCTGTGGCAGCTGGTGCGGGACCGGACGGACGCGATCTCGGAGTTCCCTGCCGACCGGGGCTGGGACCTCGACGGTCTGTACGACCCGGACCCGGACCGCACCGGCACCTGTTACGTCCGCGAGGGCGGATTCCTCGACGCAGCCGGTGACTTCGACCCCGAGTTCTTCGGGATCTCGCCGCGCGAGGCCCTCGCCATGGACCCGCAGCAACGACTCCTCCTGGAGACCTCCTGGGAGGCGATCGAGCGCGGTGGCATCGACCCCGGAACGCTGCGGGGCACTCCGACCGGTGTCTTCTTCGGGGCCGCCTACCAGGGATACGGCAACGGCGAGGCCCCCGAAGGACTGGAGGGGCACCTCATCACCGGAACGGTGACCAGCATCGCCTCCGGCCGCATCTCCTACACGCTCGGGCTGGAAGGCCCCGCGGTAACGCTGGACACGGGCTGTTCGTCCTCGCTGGTTTCGCTGCACCTGGCCGTACAGGCGCTTCGCTCCGGGGAGTGTTCCCTGGCGATCGCCGGCGCCGCGGCCGTGATGAGTGAACCGATCGGCCTCGTGGGCTTCAGCCGTCAGCGGGGGCTGGCGCGGGACGGGCGGTGCAAGCCGTTCTCGGCGTCTGCCGACGGTATGGGCATGGCAGAGGGTGTCGGTGTCCTGCTGGTGGAACGCCTCTCGGACGCCCGCCGCAACGGCCACCGAGTGCTGGCGGTCGTCCGCGGAACGGCGGTCAACCAGGACGGTGCCTCCAACGGTCTCACCGCGCCCAACGGCCTGTCCCAGCAGCGGGTGATCCGTGCCGCGCTCGCCAATGCCGGTATGTCGGCCGGCGAGGTGGATGTGGTGGAGGCGCACGGTACGGGGACATCGCTGGGCGATCCGATCGAGGCGCAGGCGCTGCTCGCCACGTACGGGCAGGAGCGGGAGGTGGACCGGCCGCTGTGGCTCGGCTCGGTCAAGTCGAACATCGGACACAGCCAGGCCGCATCCGGCATGGCCGGTGTCATCAAGATGGTGCAGGCGCTGCGCCACGGCGAGCTGCCGGCGACGCTCCATGCCGACGAGCCGTCGCCGCATGTGGAGTGGGCGTCGGGCGCGGTGGAACTGCTGACCGAGGCTCGCCCGTGGACGGTGGAACACGGCCGTCCGCGCCGCGCCGGCGTCTCCTCCTTCGGTGTGAGCGGGACCAATGCGCATGTGATCGTGGAGCAGGCGGAGCAGGCCGGGCGGGCGGAGTCGACTGACGACGAGCCCGTCGTGCCGCCGTCGGCTTCAGGTGTGGTGGTTCCGTGGGTGGTGTCCGGGCGTTCTGCCGAGGCGTTGGTGGCGCAGGGGGAGCGGTTGGCGTCGCGGGTGGCGGACAGTGGCTGGTCGCCGGCTGAGGTGGGTTGGTCATTGGTGGCGTCCCGGTCCTCGTTCGAGCACCGGGCGGTGGTCGTGGGCTCCGAGATCGCTGAACTCACCATGAAGGTGGGGGAGTTGAGCCCTGCATCTGCGGTGAACGACCCGGGCCGGACGGTATTCGTCTTCCCGGGTCAGGGGTCGCAGTGGGTGGGGATGGCGGTGGAGTTGTTGGATTCTTCGCCGGTGTTTGCGGGTCGGTTGGCGGAGTGTGAGGCGGTGTTGGAGCCGTTCACTGACTGGTCGTTGTGTGAGGTGCTTCGTGCGGTCGAGGGGGCTCCGGGGCTGGACCGGGTGGATGTGGTGCAGCCGGTGTTGTGGGCGGTGATGGTGTCGTTGGCTGAGGTGTGGCGTGCTCATGGTGTGGAGCCTGCGGCGGTGGTGGGGCACAGCCAGGGGGAGATTGCCGCGGCGTGCGTCGCCGGGGCGTTGACTCTGGAGGACGGCGCGCGGGTCGTCGCGCTGCGCAGTAAGGCCATCCGTGCGTTGTCGGGTCGCGGCGGGATGGTGTCGGTGGCGCTGCCCTCATCCGAGGTAGCGGAAGTGATCGAGCCGTGGGGCGGTCGCATTTCGGTTGCGGCGGTCAATGGCCCCACATCCGTAGTGGTCTCCGGTGACGCGGACGCGCTCGATGAGCTGATGGAGGTGTGCCGCGAGCGCGAGGTGCGTGCGCGCCGCATTGACGTGGACTACGCCTCGCATTCGGCTCATGTGGAGTCGATTCGGGAGGAGTTGCTGGAGGTTTTGGCGCCGGTGGTGCCCAGCACATCCGAGGTGCCGTTCTTTTCGACGGTGACGGGGGAGTGGCTGGACACGGCGGAGATGGGTGCCGGGTACTGGTTCACGAATCTGCGGCAGACGGTGCGGCTGGAGCCTGCGGTGCGTGCGCTGCTGGCTGCGGATCACCGGGTGTTCGTGGAGGTGAGCCCGCATCCGGTGCTGACGATGCCGGTGCAGGAGACGGCCGAGGCCGCGGGCGCCGAGGCGGTGGTGACGGGCACACTGCGCCGCGATGACGGAGGCTTGACCCGGCTCTACACCTCCCTCGGCGAGCTGTACACGCACGGTGTGGAAGTGGACTGGTCCCCGGCTTTCGCGGTGCACCGGCCCCAGCTCGTCGACCTGCCCACCTATGCCTTCCAGCACCGCCGCTACTGGCTGGAATCGCACAAGTCCGCAGCAGGACCGGCCGCTTCGGGGCTCGTCGATGCCGGATTCTGGGAGACCATCGAGCGCGAGGACGCGGATGCGCTCGCCGAAACGCTCGGGTTGTCCGACGACGGTGCGCTGCGCGAGGTGCTGCCCGCGCTGTCGCTGTGGCACCAGCAGCGCCAGCAGCGGAGCACGGTCGACGGCTGGCGCTACCGGATTGCCTGGCGGCCCCGGCCGGAGCCCGAACGGACCCGCCTGGACGGTACCTGGCTGGTCGTCGTGCCTGACGGACACCAGGACTCCCCGGTGGTCGAGGGCGTCGTCCGCGCGCTCGGGTCGGGCGCCGTGGACAACAGGACCCTGATCGTCGGAGCCGAGGACGCCGACCGGGAACGGCTCGCGGGCCGGCTGCGGGACGAGGCCGCGACGGGGGGCGGGAGCATCGGCGGGGTGCTGTCCCTCGCCGCCCTGGACGAGCAGCCGTGGACCGTCACGGAGACCCTGCCGGCCGGGCTGGTCCTGATGACGTCGCTGCTGCAGGCGCTCGGTGACGCCGGGATCGACGCTCCGCTGTGGTGTGCGACCCGTGGTGCGGTGTCGGTCAACCGTGCCGACGCCGTCGCGCACCCGACACAGGCGATGGCGTGGGGACTGGGCCGGATCGCCGCGTTCGAATATCCGCAGCGGTGGGGCGGACTCGTCGACCTGCCGGGCGAGTTGGACGAGCGGGCCGGACGGCGGCTGATTGCCCTGCTGGCGCAGGATTCGGGTGAGGACCAGGTGGCCTTGCGGGCTTCCGGTGCCTTCACGCGCCGGATGCTGCGTTCGCTGCCGGGTGACCGGCCGGCCCGGGAGGGGTGGCGGCCGCGCGGCACCGTCCTGGTGACCGGTGGTACGGGCGCGTTGGGCGGGCATCTTGCCCGCTGGCTCGCCCGCAACGGTGCGGAGCACCTCGTACTCGTCAGCCGCCGGGGCCCCGAGGCGCCGGGCGCCGCGGAGCTCGTCGAGGAGCTTGCCGGGCTCGGCGCGCGGGCGACCGTGCGGGCGTGTGACGTCAGCGACCGGACGGCGGTGACGGCGCTCATCGGGAGCCTGCCGCCGGAGCAGCAGCTGACGGCCGTGGTGCACACCGCGGGAGTCCTCGACGACGGGGTGATCGACCAGCTCACCCCGGACCGTGCCGCGACCGTGTGGGAGCCCAAGGCAGGTGCGGCGTTCGCCCTTCACGAGGCGACCTTGCATCTGGACCTGTCGGCATTCGTCCTCTTCTCCTCCATGGCGGGCACGCTCGGCGGCCCCGGCCAGGGCAGCTATGCGGCGGCGAACGCCTGCCTGGACGCGCTCGCCCTGCAGCGCCGCGCGGAAGGACTGCCCGCCACCTCGATCGCTTGGGGAGCCTGGGGCGGCGGCGGTCTGGTGGGCGAGGAACTGGCGCAGCGGCTCCGCCGTGACGGCGTGCCGCCGATGGACCCCGACCTGGCCGTCTCCGCCCTGCAGACCGCCCTGGACGAGGACGAGACGTTCCTGGTCGTCGCTGATGTCGACTGGCGCAAGGCCACCGCCCGGCGGGTGACCGCGGTGTGTGAGCTGCCCGAGGTGCGGGCGTCGGCCGGCGAGGGGACCGAGGAGGCCGCGGTGCGCGGCGATGCCGCGCCGTTCGTCCTGCGGCTGCGGGAACATGCCCCGGGGGAGCGGCGTGCGGCGCTGCTGGACGACGTACGGGCCGAGGCCGCCGCGGTCCTCGGCTACGACCAGCCCGACGCGATCCCCGCCGACCGGGCGTTCCGCGAGCTGGGCTATGACTCGCTGACCGCCGTCGAGCTGCGCAACCGGCTTGCCGAGGCAACCGGCCTGCGGCTGCCGGTCACGCTGGTGTTCGACCATCCGACGGCGGCCGCGCTCACGGCGTTCCTGCACGACGGGCTCTTCGGCGCGGTGCCGGAGAGCACGGACCCGGCGGCACCTGCTGTACCGGTCGACGACGATCCGGTCGTCATCGTCGGGACGAGCTGCCGCTATCCGGGCCGGGCCGACTCGCCCGAGGAGCTGTGGCGGCTGCTTGACGAGGGGACCGACGCCGTCTCGGGTTTCCCCACCAACCGCGGCTGGGACATCGACGGGATCTACGACCCGGACCCCGACAAGCCGGGCACCTGCTACGCCCGCGACGGGGGATTCCTCTACGACGCGGACCACTTCGACCCGGCGTTCTTCGGGATCGCGCCGCGTGAGGCGGTCGCGATCGACCCCCAGCAGCGGCTCCTCCTGGAGACCTCCTGGGAAGCGATCGAACGGGCGGGCATCGCCCCGGAGACGCTCCGTGGCACGCAGGCCGGCGTCTTCGTCGGCTCGAACTACAACGACTACGGCTCCCGTGCGCACACCGCCCCGGAGGGCATGGAGGGATATCTGGCGACGGGCAGTGCGAGCAGCGTCGCCTCCGGCCGTATCGCGTACACCTTCGGCCTGGAGGGCCCTGCCGTCACGGTGGACACGGCGTGTTCGTCGTCGCTGGTCGCACTGCATCTGGCGGCCCAGGCCCTGCGGTCCGGCGAATGCACGCTCGCGCTGGCCGCCGGTGTGACGGTGATCTCCACACCGCAGACCTTCATCGAATTCAGCAGGCAACGGGCGCTCTCTCCCGACGGCCGCTGCAAGGCGTTCTCGGCGGATGCCGATGGCGCCGGATGGGCCGAGGGCGTCGGTGTCGTTCTGTTGGAGCGGCTGTCCGAGGCCCGGCGGCGCGGACACCCGGTGCTGGCCGTCGTCAAGGGCACAGCCGTCAACCAGGACGGCGCCTCCAACGGCCTGACCGCCCCCAACGGGCCGTCCCAACAGCGCGTCATCCGGCAGGCGTTGGCCAACGCAGGCCTGGCCGCACGGGACATCGACGCCGTCGAGGCCCACGGGACCGGCACCCAGCTCGGTGACCCGATCGAGGCCCAGGCCCTCCTCGCCACCTACGGCCAGGAACGGCCCGCGGAACGCCCGCTGTGGCTCGGCTCGATCAAGTCGAACATCGGCCACACCCAGGCCGCGGCCGGGGTCGCCGGAGTCATCAAGATGGTGCAGGCGATGCAGCACGGTGTGCTGCCCCGCACCCTCCACGCCGCGCGGCCGTCGCCGCACATCGACTGGTCGGCGGGGAACGTACGCCTGCTGAGCGAGCCGCAGGAGTGGACACCGGGCGACGGCCCGCGGCGGGCCGGCGTCTCCGCCTTCGGCATCAGCGGCACCAACGCGCATGTGATCCTGGAGGAACCCGAGCCGGCGGCCATCGAGCCCGGCGCCGCACCACCGGACCGCCCGGAGGTCGCCGATGCCCCGGCGGCAGTCGTCCCCTGGCTGCTGTCCGCGCGGGGCGTCACGGCCCTGCGGGCCCAGGCCCAGCGGCTGGCGGAACACCTCGCCCGCCACCCCGAACTCGCGCCCGCCGATGTTGCGCTGTCCCTGGCGACCTCGCGTGCCGCGTTCGAGGACCGGGCGGCCGTAATCGGCCGGGACACCGGTGAACTGACCGCTGCGCTGCGGACGTTCGCCGAAGGCCGGGAGCACCCGAGCATCACCGTGGGCCGCGCCCGCCCCGGAAAGCTGGCCTTCCTCTTCCCGGGCCAGGGCTCCCAGCGCGCCGGGACGGGGCGGAGCCTCTATGCGACCCACGATGCCTTCGCCGACGCCCTGGACGCGGTCTGCGCACACCTGGACGGCTACCTCGAACGGCCCCTGCGCGAGGTGCTGTTCGCCGGTCCCGGCACACCAGAGGCGGACCTCCTCGACCGGACCGTCTACACCCAGGCCGGTCTCTTCGCCCTCGAAGTCGCCCTGTTCCGGCTGCTCGAAAGCTACGGGCTGCGCCCGGACCTGCTGCTCGGCCACTCGATCGGTGAACTGGCCGCCGCGCATGTCGCCGGGGTCTTCTCCCTGCCGGACGCCTGCCGTCTGGTCGCCGCCCGCGGCCGGCTGATGCAGGCCCTGCCCGCCCGCGGCGCCATGGTGTCCGTCCAGGCGGCTGAGGAGGACGTACTGCCGCTGCTCGCGCCCTACGGGGAGCGGGTCGTGATCGCGGCGGTCAACGGGCCGTCCGCCGTCGTCCTCAGCGGCGACGACGATGCCGTCACCGAGGTCACCGGACAGCTGGCCACCGCGGGCCACCGGACCAAGCGGCTGCGGGTCAGCCATGCCTTCCACTCCGCCCACATGGACGCGATGCTCGACGAATTCGCATCCGTGGCAGCCGAGTTGACCTACCAGCCGCCGGCCGTCCCCGTCGTGTCGAACGTCACCGGCCGCCCGGCCACGGCCGAGGAGCTGTGCAGCCCCGACTACTGGGTGCGCCATGTACGGCAGGCGGTCCGGTTCCACGACGGGATGCGGACCCTGGAAGAGCTGGGCGCGCGGACACTCCTCGACCTCGGGTCGGGGGTGCTGACCGCCATGGCCGACGAGTGCCTGACCACGGACGGGATCTCCGCCGTCGCACTCCTGCGCCGGGACACCGACGAACCGGCGTCCCTCACCACCGCGCTCGCCCAGCTGCATCTGCAGGGCCACGGCCCGGACTGGGACCGCTGCTTCGCGCCCTCGGGCGCCCGGCGGGTGCCGCTGCCGACCTACCCGTTCCAGCGGCAGCGGTACTGGCTGGAGGCCGGTACGGACCTGACGGACGTGTCCGCCGCCGGGCTGGAGGCGGCAGGCCATCCGCTGCTGGGCGCGGCCGTCCCGCTCGCCGGTTTCGACGGCGCCCTGTTCACCGGGCTGCTCTCGGCGGGCCGCCAGCCGTGGCTGGCCGACCACGCCCTGGACGGCACACTGCTCTTCCCCGGCACGGCATTCCTGGAACTGGCACTCCAGGCCCGCGAACGGACCGGCGCCGGCCACCTGGAGGAACTCACCCTGCAAGCCCCGTTGGTGGTCCCGGAGGACGGCACGGTGCAGCTCCAGCTCACCGTCGGCGAGGCGGACGAGTCGGGCCGGCGACCGGTCTCGGTGCACTCGCGCCCCGCGCCCCGCACGGATGGCGAGGAGCAGCCCTGGACCCGGCACGCCGAGGGCACCCTCGCCGACGGCCCGCCCGAGCGGCGGACACCCGCCGACCTGACTGCCTGGCCCCCGCCTGGCGCCGACCCGGTCGACCTGTCCGGCCTGTATGAGCACACCGCCGCGAGCGGTTTCGCCTACGGACCGGCCTTCCGCGGTCTGCACGCCGCCTGGCGCCGGGGCGACGAGGTGTTCGCCGAGGTCACCCTGCCCGAGCAGTACCGCGACGCCGGCTTCGTCCTGCATCCGGCGTTGCTCGACGCCGCCCTGCACACGGTCGCACTGGCCGCACCCGACACCGAACGGGCCGTGCTGCCTTTCAGTTTCCGGGAGGTCACCGCGGCAACGGCCGCATCCCCGGACACCCTGCGGGTCCGTCTCGTCCGGCAGGCCGACGACACCTACGAAGTGCACCTGGCGGATGCGTCGGGTACCCCGCTCGCCGCGATACCGGCGCTCGTCCTGCGACCGGTCGACTCCGCACAGCTGGCCGCCGCCGGACCGAAGCCGGCCGACCTGTACCGGATGGACTGGGCGGACCTGGCGCTGAGCGGACCTCCGGCCGAACCGTATGCGGTCATCGGAACGGACGGGATACCGCACGTACCCGGGGGGCACGGCGCCCGGTATGAGGAGCTGGCCGCGCTGGCAGCGGCCGTCGACGCCGGGGCCGAGGTGCCCGCCACGGTCCTCGTCGGTTGCCCGCAGACCGGGGGCGACCCGGCCGGGGCCACCCGCCGGGCCGTGCACCACGCACTGGACCTGGCCCAGACCTGGCTGCGCGACGAGCGGTTCAGCGCCTCGCGCTTGGTCCTGTGCACCCGCAACGCGGTGGCGGACCGGGCCGGTGCAGCGGTGCCCGGACTGGCGCAGTCGGCCGTCTGGGGACTCATCCGCACCGCCAAGGCCGAGAACCCGGGACGCTTCGCCCTGCTCGACCACGACGGCACGGCACCGTCCGCGGCCGCGCTGCCCGCCGCCCTGGCGACCGGTGAACCCGAGATCGCCCTGCGCGACGGCGCTGCCCGGGTGCCACGCCTGGTACGGGCCCGGGCGGCCGAGCCGTTCCGGGGCCTCGGCGCCGGCGGAACGGTGCTGATCACCGGGGCCGGCGGCATGCTCGGCCGGCTCGTGGCCCGTCACCTGGTGGCCGCTCATGGCGTGCGCAGCCTGCTGCTCGCCAGCCGTCGCGGGCGGACCGCGGAAGGGATGCCCGAACTGGAGAAGGAGCTGCGCGAACTGGGCGCGGACGTCGACATCGCCGCCTGCGATCTCGCCGACCGGGACGACACCGCCCGGCTGCTGGCATCGGTATCCGCCGAACATCCGCTCACCGCGGTGGTCCACACCGCGGGCGTCCTCGACGACGGGGTGATCGGTTCGCTGACCGCGGACCGCATGGACACCGTGCTGCGGGCCAAGGCGGATGCCGTACTCCACCTCGACGAGCTGACCCGCGACCTCGACCTCACGGCGTTCGTCCTGTTCTCCTCGCTCGCCGGGACCTTCGGCGGGGTCGGGCAGGGCAACTACGCGGCGGCGAACGCGTTCCTCGATACCTTCGCCCATGCCCGCCGGGCAGCCGGCCGGCCCGCCCTCTCCCTCGCCTGGGGACTGTGGGCCGAACGCAGCGGGATGACCACCAAGCTGGACGAGACCGACCTCCACCGGATGGCACGGGGCGGGGTGCTGCCCATGCCGTCGGAGCAGGCGCTGGCGCTGCTCGACGCCGCACTCGCCACCGAAGAGCCGTTCCTCGTCCCGGCCAGGCTCGATATGGCCGCACTGCAGAGCGCGGCCGGCGAAACGCCCCCACTGCTGCGGTCGCTGACCCGGCCGCGGCCCCGGACCCCCGTCGGCCGGCCGGGCCCCGCGCCCGCCGCGGAAGCCGAACAGCTCGGCACCCGCCTCGCCGCGCTGCCGGAGACGGAGCGGCGCCAGGCGGTGCTCGACGCCGTCCTGGGCCAGGCCGCGCTGGTCCTGGGGCATACCTCGGCCGAGGCGATCGACCCCGAACGCGGCTTCCTGGACCTGGGCTTCGACTCGCTGACCGCCGTCGAGCTGCGTAACCGTCTCACCACCGTGACCGGGACCAGGCTGCCCGCGACCCTGCTGTTCGACTACCCCGAACCGGGCGGACTGGCCGATCACCTGCTCGGCAGGCTGGCCGCCGCAGTGGAGCAACAGCCGCCCCACGGCGGCTCCGTAGCCGACCCGCTCGACGCCTGGGAGGCACAGACCGCGCGGCTCATGGACGACACGGCCGCCAGGGCATCGCTGCGTAGCCGGCTCCAGGGACTCATGGACCGGCTCGACAGCCTCCCCGAGGACGCGGACGCCGCGTTGGAGAGCCGGCTGGGCCAGGCGTCGGACGACGAGCTGTTCGACTTCATCGAGAAGGAACTCGGCGGATCGTGAGCCGCTGAGCGCCCGTACACCGGCTCCGGCTGCCCGCTGAAGGGCCGCCGGAGCCGGTGCGTTCCCAGAAATCCGGGACCGCCGGCTGCGGACCGCAGTCCCTTCGTGCGCGGCGCCGGCCGGGTGGCGGCGGACTCCTGGGAGGGCTCGTCGCGGCAGGCCGGGCACGTCCTAGGGGTTCTCTTAGAGTCCCTGGCCAGCGCTCAGATCGGCCGGTCGGCGCCCACAGAATGTGATCAGCGAGTAGAGAAAAACCAGCGTCATGGCCGACCGATATGAGGCAGGCGCCGCCGGTCCGCCGAGCGGCCCGGGGAAGGGAGCTGAACTGTGAGCGAGGGAAAGCTCCGCGATTACTTGAAACGAGTGACGGCGGATCTCCACCGGACCGGGAAACGGCTGCGTGAGATGGAGGCCCGTGACCGCGAGCCCATCGCGATCGTGGCCATGAGCTGCCGCTACCCCGGCGGGGTGCGCTCGCCGGAGGACCTCTGGCAGCTGGTCGCCGACGGCACCGACGGCATCACGCCCTTCCCGGAGGACCGCGGCTGGAACGTGGACTCCCTCTACCACCCGGACCCCGCCAACCCGGGCACCTGCTACACCCGGGAGGGCGGCTTCCTCCACGACGCCGCCGACTTCGACCCGGACTTCTTCGCCATGTCGCCCCGCGAGGCACTGGCGACCGACCCGCAGCAGCGCCTCCTCCTCGAAACGTCCTGGGAGGCCTTCGAACGGGCCGGTCTGCGACGGCAGACCCTCAAGGGCAGCCCCACCGGCGTCTTCGTCGGCGTCATGTACAACGACTACGGCTCGCGGTTCACCGAGCCGCCCGCCGGCCTCGAAGGACATGTGGGCAACGGCAGCGCCGCGAGCATCGCTTCCGGCCGGGTCGCCTACACCTTCGGCCTCGAAGGCCCGGCGGTCACCGTCGACACGGCCTGCTCCTCCTCCCTGGTCGCCCTGCATCTGGCCTGCACCGCACTGCGCCAGGGAGAGTGCTCCCTCGCGCTCGCCGGCGGTGTGACGGTGATGTCCACCCCCGTCACCTTCCTGGAGTTCAGCCGCCAGCGCGGGCTGTCCGCCGACGGTCGCTGCAAGGCGTTCTCCGACGACTCCGACGGCACCGGCTGGGGCGAGGGCGTCGGCATGCTGCTGCTCGAACGGCTCTCCGACGCCCGCCGCAACGGCCATCGGGTCCTCGGTCTCGTGCGGGGCACCGCCGTGAACCAGGACGGGGCGAGCAGCGGGCTGACCGCCCCCAACGGACCGTCCCAGCAGCGGGTCATCCGCGCTGCGCTCACCGCCGCGGGCCTTGCTGCCTCCGACGTGGACGCCGTGGAGGCACACGGCACCGGGACCCCCCTCGGCGACCCCATCGAGGCGCAGGCGCTGCTGGCCACCTATGGCCAGGAACGGGAAGCCGGCCGCCCGCTGTGGCTCGGCACGGTGAAGTCCAACATCGGCCACACCCAGGCCGCGGCCGGGGTCGCCGGAGTCATCAAGATGGTGCAGGCGATGCAGCACGGTGTGCTGCCCCGCACCCTGCACGCCGAGCGGCCGGCCACCCGCGTCGAATGGAGCGAAGGCGACGTCCGGCTGCTCAACGACGCCGTGGACTGGCCGGACGGTGAGGACCGCCCGCGGCGCGCCGGGGTCTCGGCCTTCGGGGTCAGCGGGACGAACGCGCACGCCGTGCTCGAACAGGCCCCGCCCGCCGGAACCGCACCACAGGCCACCGGCCCCCACGCGGCGGAGCCCGGGGAGGACGAGTCCCCCGGGGAGCAGACCGCCGAGGCGCCGCGGCCCGAGGCGCCGCTTCCGGCGGTGCCCTGGGTGCTCTCCGCCCGCAGTGAACCGGCCCTCAGGGCCCAAGCGGACCAACTGCACGCCCACGTACAAGAGTTGCCCTCGACGGTCGGCGCCGCGGACATCGGTGCTTCGCTGGCCGTCACCCGTACCGCCTTCGAGGAACGCGCGGTGCTGCTGGGCGGGGACCGTGCGGAACTGCTGCAGCGCCTCGGCCGGTTCGCACAGGGCGACGACACCGCGGCCGTCCGCGGAACCGCCGGCCGTGGCAAGACGGCGTTCCTTTTCGCGGGCCAAGGAGCCCAGCGGCTCGGGATGGGCCGTGAACTCCATGAGGCGTTCCCCGTCTTCGCGGAGGCCTTCGACGAGATCTGTGCCCACCTCGACCCGGCGTCGGCGCAGCCGCTCGGGGACATCGTCTTCGGCCAGGACGCGGCAGCGCTGGACCGGACCGGCTTCACCCAGCCCGCCTTGTTCGCCTTCGAGGTGGCGCTCTTCCGGCTCATCGAATCCTGGGGCCTCGCCCCCGACTTCCTGCTGGGCCACTCCATCGGGGAACTGGCCGCCGCGCACGCCGCAGGCGTTCTCTCACTGCCGGACGCCTGCCGGCTGGTGGCCGCCCGCGGGCGCCTGATGCAGGCGCTTCCGGCCGGCGGCGCGATGTTCTCCCTCCGGGCCGCCGAGGCCGAGGTGCTGCCGCTGCTGGCCGACGCCGGTGAACGGCTCAGCATCGCCGCCGTCAACGGGCCCCGGACGACTGTCGTGGCCGGGGATGAGGAGGCGCTCGCACCACTCGTCCGGCGCTTCGAGCAGCAGGGCGGCAAGGCGAAACGACTCCGGGTGAGCCACGCCTTCCACTCTCCGCTGATGACGCCCATGCTCGCCGAATTCCGCGCTGTGGCCGCAGATCTGACGTTCCATCAGCCACGCATCCCGGTCATCTCCAACGTGACCGGAGAGCCGGCCACCGACCTGGCGACCGCCGAATACTGGGTACGGCACGTACGGGAAGCCGTACGGTTCGCGGACGGCATCCGGGCACTGGATCGGCGCGGGGTCACCCGTTTCCTCGAAATCGGCCCCGACACCACCCTCACCGCCCTGGCCCAGGGCTGCCTCGACGCGGACACCGGTCACCTTCTCGTACCCGCCCTGCGCAAGGACCGTGCCGAGCCCCACAGCGTCCTCACCGCCCTGAGCGCACTCCACACCCGCGGCGCCGGCCCCGACTGGAACCGCCTCTTCCCCGGCGCCGACCACGTCGAACTGCCCACCTACGCCTTTCAGCGCGAGCGCTACTGGCTGGCGCCCGAGGCGGCCCCGGCGCACCGCAAGGGCGAACACCCGCTGCTCCCGACCGCCATCACGCTGGCCGACCGCGGCGCCGTCGTCTGCACCGGACGCCTCGCACCCTCCGCGCACCCGTGGCTTGCCGACCGGGCGGTCGACGGCTGTGCCGTGCTCCCCACGAGCGCCTATGCCGACCTCGCGATGCACCTCGGCGCGGTCGTCGGCTGTGAGCACCTCGCCGAACTCACCGTGGACGCCCCCCTCGTCCTGCCCGAGCAGGCCGCCGTCGAGATCCAGGTGGTGCTCGGCGCCGCCGCGGAACCGAACGAACAGCGGACCCTCACGGTGCACGCCCGCCCCGCCGACCGGCGGGACGAGGAGACACCGTGGACCCGGCACGCCCACGGCGTGCTCGCCCCCGAGCCGCCGCAGCGCCCCGAACACGACCTCCGCATCTGGCCTCCCGCCGACGCCCGGCCCTTGGATCCGGACACCTTCCACGGGGCTCAGGAAAGCGGCACGTCCCCGCACGGCCTGCCGTCCGACGGGCTGCGCCGCGTATGGCGGCACGGTGACACGGTGTTCGCCGAGGCCGCGCTGCCCGAGGCGTACCGCGGCGACGCGGCCCGGTTCGCCCTGCACCCGGCCCTGCTGGACGCGGTGCTCCAGGCGCTCCCGGCCGCGGGGCACTCCGACGCCGTCGCCGTCTCCTGGCGTGACGGCGTGGTGCACGCGGTGGCTGCGGAATCGGTGCGCGCCCGCATCGCGCCCGTCGCCGACGGCGGCCTGGACATCCACCTCACCGACGAACTCGGCCAGCCCGTCGCCTCGTTCGGCTCCGTCACACCGGTCCCCGCCGCCGAGGTCGCACTGCCGCAGACACCCTCCGGCCGCGACGCTGTCTTCACCGTCGAGTGGACCGAGCTGCGCCCGCCCTCCCCGCAGCAGCCGCCCCACCGGATCGCCGTACTCGGCGAGGAGAGCCCCGGGACCGGCACGGAAGCGCCCGCGCTCCCCACCGAACTGGACGCGCTCGCCACGGCCGTGGAGCAGGGTGCCGACGCCCCCGACCTCGTCGTCGTCCCCTGGCGGACCGCGGAATCCGGCGAACCGGCCGACACCTCCCATGCCCCGGCCGGGAAGGCTCTGGAGCTGCTCCAGAGCTGGCTCGCCCGGCCGGGCCTGGCCGGCGCACGGCTGGTCTTCCTCACCCGGGGCGCTGTCGCCACCACTCCGGACGAGACCGTCACGGACCTGCCCGCCGCCGCGGTAGCGGGCCTGGTGCGCTCCGCACAGTCGGAGAACCCCGACCGGTTCCTGCTGGTGGACACCGATGGCGACGACCTGCCCGCCGCAGCGGTCAGCGCGGCAGTACGCTCCGGGGAGACGCAGCTCGCGGTCCGCGCCGAGCGCGCCCTGGCCCCTCGTCTCATCCGGCTTCCCCGGCCCTCCCGGGACACCCCGCGCACGGAATCCGCTGCCGGAGCCCGCTTCGACTCGTTCCGCACCGTTCTCGTGACCGGAGCCACCGGAACCGTGGGCGCCGCTGTGACCCGACACCTGGTGACCGGGCACGGCGTACGGCATCTGCTGCTCGTCGGCCGACGCGGTGCGGACGCGCCCGGCTCCGTACAGCTGGCCACGGAGCTTCGCGGGCTCGGCGCCCGGGTGACCCTCGCCGCCTGCGATGTCGCCGACCGCGCGGCCCTGGCCGACCTGCTGGCCACCCTCCCCGAAGCACACCCCCTGGGCGCGGTCGTGCATGCCGCCGGCGTACTCGACGACGGGGTGATCTCCTCCCTCACCCCTGAGCGGATCGCCACCGTCCTGCGCCCCAAGGCCGATGCCGCGGTCAACCTCGACCGGCTCACCCGGGACCTCGATCTGTCGGCCTTCGTGCTGTTCTCCTCGGCCGCCGCCACCTTCGGCGGCCCCGGACAGGGCAACTACGCAGCCGGCAACGCCTTCCTGGAAGCGCTTGCCCACCGGCGCCGCGCCGAGGGCCGCCCGGCCATGGCGCTCGGCTGGGGACTGTGGGCGGAGCACAGCGGGATGAGCGCCCGCCTGGACGAGACGGACCGGCGGCGGATGGACCGCGGCGGCGTCGGCACGCTGTCCACCGAGGCGGCGCTCGCCCTGTTCGACCGCTGCCTGGCCCAGGACCGGGCCGTCACGCTCCCGGTACCGCTCGACCTCGCGGCGATCCGCCGGAGCGGCCCGGCGGTCGCCCCCCTGCTCCGGGAACTCGCCGGCCGGCCCGCCAAGCGGACCGCGGCCCCGGCGGCCGGAGCAGGCACCGGCCCCGGGTTCCCGGCGGCCCAGGCACTGGCCGCCCTGGCACCGGAAGAGCGTCACGCACAGATTCTCGACCTCGTACGCACCGAGATAGCCGCCGTCCTCGGTCACAGCTCAGCGGGCCGGGTCGACACGGACCGTGCCTTCGGGGACCTCGGCCTCGACTCCCTGACCTCCCTCGAACTGCGCAATGCGCTCGGCCGCCGCACCGGACTCCGGCTGTCGGCCACCCTGGTCTTCGACCACCCCACACCCGCGGCGGTCGCCACCTACCTGCTCGCGGAACTGCTCGGCACCGGACAGGAGTTCCAGGCTTCCGGGGCCGACGCCGCGACGGCCGGTGAGCCCGTCGCGATCGTGGCCATGAGCTGCCGCTTCCCGGGCGGTATCCGGACACCGGAAGCGTTCTGGGAACTCCTGGCCGCCGGCGGCGACGCCATCGGAGAGTTCCCCGACGACCGCGGCTGGGACACGGCGGCGCTGTACGACCCCGACCCGGAGCACGAGGGGACCACATACACCCGCCGGGGCGGCTTCCTCACCGGCGCCGACCGCTTCGACGCCGGATTCTTCGGCATCTCGCCCCGCGAGGCCCTGGCCATGGACCCGCAGCAGCGGATCCTGCTGGAGGTCTGCTGGGAGGCGTTCGAGCGGGCCGGTATCGACCCGCTGTCCCTGCGCGGCAGCCGTACGGGCATCTTCGCCGGCACCAACGGTCAGGACTACACCACCGTCCTGGGCAACGCCACCGAGTCCGTGGGCGGATACCTGGGAACGGGCAACGCGGCGAGCGTGGTCTCCGGCCGGATCGCCTACTCCTTCGGCCTCGAAGGTCCGGCCGTCACCGTGGACACGGCATGCTCCTCCTCTCTCGTCGCCCTGCACTGGGCCGTCCGTGCCCTCCAGTCGGGGGAGTGCTCGCTCGCCCTGGCGGGCGGCGTGACCGTGATGTCGACCCCCGCCGCGTTCCTGGAGTTCAGCCGCCAGCGCGGGCTGTCCGCCGACGGCCGCTGCAAGGCGTTCGCCGACGGAGCCGATGGCACCGGCTGGGGCGAGGGTGCGGGCATGCTGCTGGTCGAGCGGCTGTCCGACGCCCGGCGCAACGGGCACCCGGTGCTGGCCGTCGTCCGCGGCAGCGCCATCAACTCCGACGGCGCGAGCAATGGCCTCACCGCGCCCAACGGCCCCTCCCAGCAACGGGTGATCAGGGCCGCGCTCGCCGACGCCCGGCTCACGGCCGGTGAGGTCGACGCCGTCGAAGCACATGGCACCGGCACCACCCTCGGCGACCCGATCGAGGCACAGGCCCTCCTCGCCACCTACGGCCAGGAACGCACCGAGGACCGGCCGCTCCGGCTGGGGTCGGTGAAGTCGAACATCGGGCACACCCAGGCCGCGGCCGGGGCGGCCGGAGTGATCAAAATGGTGCAGGCCATGCGCCACGGCCTGCTGCCGCAAACGCTGCACATCGACGCGCCCTCGTCCCATGTGGACTGGACGGAAGGCGCCGTGGAACTGCTGGCCGCCCCCGCCACCTGGCCCGAGCACGGCCGCCCCCGCAGAGCCGCGGTCTCCTCCTTCGGCTTCAGCGGCACCAACGCCCACCTCATCCTCGAACAGGCCACCCCGGAACCGGACGGGCCCACCGCACCCGCGGACGGCACGCAGTCGACGCCGGACACACCACCGGACACACAACAGGCCCCCAACACCACCCCGCTGCCCGTCGTCTGGCCGCTGTCCGCCCGCAGCCCCGAAGCGCTCCGCGACCTGGCCAGGGCCCTGCACACGCACGCCGAACACCACCCCGACCTGCCCGCCGCAGCCGTCGGCCACGCCCTGGCCACCACCCGCGCGTCCTTCGAGCACCGCGCGGTCGCCCACGGCACCGACCGCGTCACCCTGCTGTCCGCCCTGGAGGGGCTGGCCTCCGGCCACAAGACGGAAACCGGGGCCCACGACGGCGTGGCCCATCCCGGCGCACGCACCGCCTTCCTGCTCACCGGACAGGGCGCCCAGCGCCCCGGCATGGGCCGTGAACTGCACCGCACCTTCCCGGTGTTCGCCCACGCCCTCGACGAGATCTGCGCACACTTCGCCGAGCATCTCGACCGCCCGCTGCGCGACGTCATGTTCCACGACACCGACGGACTGCTCCACCGGACCGAATACACCCAGCCCGCACTGTTCGCCATGGAGACCGCGCTCCACCGCCTCACCGAGAGCGCCGGCCTGCGCGCCGACTATCTGCTGGGCCACTCCATCGGCGAGGTGACCGCCGCGCAGATCGCCGGGGTGTTCTCCCTGGCCGACGCCTGTGCCCTTGTCGCCGCCCGCGGCCGGCTCATGCAGGCACTCCCGGAGAACGGGGCCATGGTCGCGCTCCAGGCGACGGAGGCCGAGGTGCTGCCGCTGCTCGACGGGCTCGACCAGCAGGTGTGTCTCGCCGCGGTCAACGGCCCCGACTCCGTCGTGCTCTCCGGTGACCGTCCCGCCGTGACCCGGCTCGCCGAACGGCTCGCCGCCGACGGCCGCAGGACCAAGCAGCTCCAGGTCAGCCATGCGTTCCACTCACCGCACATGGACCCGATGCTGGCCGAGTTCCGCACCGTCGCCGAGACGCTCACCTATCACCCGCCGCGCCTCCCCGTCGTGTCCAACCTGACCGGCGAGGTCGCCACCGAACTGGACCGCCCCGACTACTGGGTGCGTCAGGTCCGGCAGGCCGTCCGGTTCCACGACGGCGTCCGCGGGCTCGCGGAGCAGGGCGTACAGCGCTTTGTCGAACTCGGCCCCGACGGCACCCTCTCCGCCATGGCAGCCGGCTGCCTGCCCCCGGGCTCCACCGGCACGGCGGTCATCCCGCTCCTCCGCGACCGGACAGCCGAGTCCCGCTCGCTGCTCGACGGCCTCGCCCGTGCCCATGTCCACGGCGCGGACCTCGACTGGTCCGCCGTCGCCAACGCCCACCCGGGCCGTGCGGCCGTCGGCGACCTGCCTACGTACCCCTTCCAGCGCCAGCGCTACTGGCCGACTCCCCGCCCCCTCGCCACCGTGGGAATCGGCCCGGCCGACCACCCACTGCTGAGCGCTGCCGTCGAACTCGCCGACGGCAGCCACCTGTTCACCGGCCGGCTCTCGGTATCGGACCAGCCGTGGCTCGCCGACCACGCGCTCGGGGGCACCGCGGTCGTCCCCGGTACGGCCTTCGTGGAACTCGCCGTTCTGGCCGGCGACCGGGCAGGCTGCCCCCGGGTGGCGGACCTGACCCTGGTCAGCCCGCTCGTCCTGCCCGAGGAGGACGCGGTGGACCTCCAGGCGGTCCTCGGCGCCGACGACGGGCACGCCGACGACGGGCAGGGCCACCGGCCGTTCACCGTCCATGCGCGCCGTGCCGACCCGGCTCCCGGCGAGCCCTGGACACTGCACGCCACCGGCACCCTCACCGCCGTCCACCCGGAGCCCACGGCACCCACCCCGTCGGCATGGCCGCCGCCCGGCTCCGAGCCGCTGCCGGTCGAGGACATCTATGAGCAGCTGAGCGCGGGCGGGTTCGGCTACGGACCACTCTTCCAAGGACTGCACGCCGCCTGGCGCGACGGCGACCAGGTACACGCCGAAGTGACCCTGCCCCGGATGGCACACCAGGACGCGGACCGCTTCGCCCTGCACCCGGCGCTGCTCGATGCTGCCCTGCACGCGACTGCATACCTGCCGACGGGGGACACCGACAGCGGACGACTGCCCTTCTCCTGGCGTGGAGTGCAGATCCACGCCACCGGGGCGACGCAGCTGCGGGTCCGCCTCGACCTGTCCGCACCCGACACCGTGTCCCTCACCCTTGCCGACGCCGACGGCCGGCCCGTCGCCGACATCGAGGCGCTGACGCTGCGCGAGTTCTCCACCGACCGGGTAGCGCTCTCCGCACGGTCCTCCGGCCCCCTCTACCACCTCGACTGGCCCGTGGCTCCCGTGGCCCCCGTGTCCGCGACACCCCCCGAGGAGCCGGCCCGCCTCCTCGTTCTGGACAGTGCGCACCTCGCCGCCGGTCTGGCCGACGCGGGCCTGCCCCTCGCCCGGCTGACCAGCCCCGACGGCCTCCAAGAGGCGTGCGGCACCACCCTCGTGGAACTCCCCGCCGTCGAACCGCACGAGGCGGCGACCGGCGCACTGGCACTGGTCCAGGCCTGGCTGGCGGAAGCACCTGCCGCGGCCCGGCTCGCTTTCGTCACCCGGGGAGCCGTCGATGCCCCCGGCACCACCCGCCACGATGCGGCGGCCGCCCCGATCTGGGGCCTGGTGCGCTCGGCGCAGTCCGAGCACCCCGGCCGGTTCGTCCTCGCCGACCTCGACGGCCAGGACACCTCCTACGCCGCGCTGCCCGCGGCGCTGGCCGCGAACGAGCCCCAATTCGCCCTCCGCGGGGGCACCGTGCACCTGCCGAAGGTCGCCCCGGTCCACGACGGCACTGCACTGCGCGAACCCACCGACGGCACCTGCTGGCGGCTCGGCATGACCGGCAAGGGCACCCTCGACCACCTTGCCCTGCTGCCCCACGACGACGCCGCGCGCCCGCTGGAACAAGGCGAAGTGCGTCTCGCGGTGCGGGCGGCCGGGGTGAACTTCCGTGATGTGCTGAATGTTCTCGGTATGTACCCCGGCGATGCGGGAGCCTTCGGCCTTGAGGGTGCGGGGGTGGTCATGGAGACGGGCCCGGGTGTGACCGGTCTTGTTCCGGGTGATCGGGTGATGGGGTTGTTCCCGTATGCGTTCGGTCCGGTGGCGGTGGCTGATGAGCGCATGGTGATCCGGGTTCCGGAGGGTTGGTCGTTCGCGCAGGCGGCGTCGGTTCCGGTGGTGTTCCTGACGGCGTATTACGCGCTGGTGGAGCTGGGCGAGGTGCAGGCGGGTGAGTCGGTGCTCGTGCACTCTGCCGCGGGTGGTGTGGGGATGGCTGCGGTGCAGTTGGCGCGGCATCTGGGTGCGGAGGTGTTCGGGACGGCGAGTCCGGGGAAGTGGGGGACGCTGCGCAGTTCGGGTCTGGACGAGGCGCATATCGCGTCCTCGCGTGATCTGGACTTCGAGGGGGCGTTCCTGGCGGAGACTGCGGGCCGGGGTGTGGATGTGGTGCTGGATTCCCTGGCGCGGGAGTTCGTGGATGCCTCGCTGCGGTTGCTGCCGCGGGGCGGTCGCTTCCTGGAGATGGGCAAGACCGACATCCGTGAACCCGCACAGGTGGCTGCCGCGCACGAGGGTGTGCAGTATCAGGCGTTCGATCTGATCGAGGCGGGCCCGGACCGGATCAGGGAGATGTTTGCGCAGGTCCGTGCGCTGTTCGACGAGGGTGTGCTGGAGCCGTTGCCGGTGACGGCGTGGGATGTGCGCAAGGCTCCGGAGGCGTTCCGGTATCTGAGCCAGGCCCGGCATGTCGGCAAGGTCGTGCTGACCGTGCCGGTTCCCCTCGATCCGCAGGGCACGGTCCTGGTCACGGGTGGTACGGGTGGTCTGGGCGCACTGGTGGCCCGGCATCTGGCCGCCGAGCACGGCATCCGCCACCTCCTGCTGGCCAGCCGGCGCGGAGAGCAGGCACCTGGTGTGGACGCACTGCGCGACGAACTCGCCGCCCTCGGCGCCGAGGTCACCGTCGCCGCGTGCGACAGCGCCGACCGCGAGGCACTGCGCACACTGCTGGACTCCGTGCCGAAGGAGCACCCGCTCACCGCGGTCGTGCACACGGCCGGTGTGCTGGACGACGGCATGCTGTCCTCGCTGACGCCGGAGCGACTGGACAAGGTACTCGCGCCGAAGGCGGACGCGCTGATGCTCCTGGACGAACTGACCCGGGACGAGGACCTGGCCGCGTTCCTCATCTTCTCCTCGACGGCCGGCGTCTTCGGCGCTCCCGGCCAGGCCAACTACGCCGCCGCCAACGCCTTCTGCGACACCTTCGCCGCCGAGCGCCGGGCCGCCGGGCTGCCCGCCACCTCGCTCGCCTGGGGACCGTGGTCCCGGACGACGGGCATGACCAGCGGACTCACCGAAGCCGATCGGCAACGCATGGCACGCGCGGGACTGCCCGCCCTGCCCCCCGACCGCGGACTCGCCCTCTACGACGCGGCACTCGGCCGGCCCGAGGCGGCCCTGCTGCCGATGCTGGTCGATCCCCGTGCCCTGGCCTCGGGCGGGCCCGTCCCACCGCTGCTGAGCGGACTGCTGCCGACCACGCCCCGCCGGACGGCGGCCGCGGACCCGGCGGGACCGGCCGGAGCGGACTCGGCCGAGACACTGACCCGTACGCTCGCCACGCTGAACCGCGACGAGGCACACCATGCCGTGCTCGACGTGGTGTGCACCCAGATCGCCGCCGTACTCGGCCATGCCTCCGCGGCCGAGGTCGGTGACCAGCAGTCGTTCAGGGATCTCGGTTTTGACTCGCTGACCGCAGTGGAGCTGCGCAACCGGCTCGGCACCGCGACCGGAGCACTGCTGCCCGCCACCCTCGTCTTCGACCACCCCACGCCGCTGGCCCTCGCCGAACATCTCTGCACGACACTCGTCCCCGGTCTGCCCGTGGGGGAAGCCCCCGACCCGGAGGACGAAGCAGGGGTACGGCAGGCGCTGGCCGCCATCCCCCTCGAACGCCTGCGGGCGGCCGGGCTCCTCGATGCTCTGCTGGCACTGGCGGAGCCAGCGACCGCGCATGCGGACCGCGAACTCGGGGCCGACGCCGCTCCCGCCGCCATCGAAAGCATGGAAGTCGACGACCTGGTGCGCCTCGCCTTCGGCGAAGCCGACGGCTGAGCACCGTCGTCCTGACGAAGCCGACGGCTGAGCAGCACCGCCGTCCTGACGAAGCCACACCCGACGAAGCCGGAATGATGGAGAGCTGACACATGGCCACGTCCGCGGATCAGATCGTCGAAGCCCTCCGGGCCTCGCTGCGGGAGAACGACCGGCTGCGCAAGCAGAACCAGCAACTGGTCGATGCAGCGGGGGAACCCCTCGCCATCGTCGCCATGAGCTGTCGCTTCCCCGGAGATGTGCAGACACCCGAGGAGTACTGGCAGCTGCTTGCCGGGGGCGTCGACGCGCTGTCGGAGTTCCCCACCGACCGGGGCTGGGACCCGAGCGCCCTCGATGGGGCGACCACCCGCGGCGGCTTCGTCCACACCGCTGACGCCTTCGATCCGCAGTTCTTCGGGATGAGCCCGCGCGAGGCACTGGCCACCGACCCGCAGCAGCGGCTGCTCCTGGAGGTGTCCTGGGAGGCACTGGAAAGGGCGGGGATCGACCCGAAGACGCTGCGCGGCAGCAGGACAGCGGTCTTCGCCGGATGCAGCAATCAGGAGTACGGCTCCGGCCTGCGCGGCAACATCCCCGAGGGCGTCGAGGGGCACATCCTCACCGGCACCACGGGCAGCGTCGTCTCGGGCCGGGTCGCCTACGCTCTGGGCCTCGAAGGCCCCGCCGTCACCGTGGACACCGCCTGCTCCTCCTCGCTGGTCACCCTGCACCTCGCCGCGCAGTCCCTCCGGTCCGGCGAATGCGATCTCGCCCTTGCGGGCGGCGTCGCGATCATGTCCACCCCCGCCGCCTTCGTCGAGTTCGGCCGGCAGGGTGCACTCGCCCGTGACGGCCGGTGCAAGCCGTTCTCCGACGACGCCGACGGAACGGGCTGGGGCGAAGGCGCCGGGATGCTGCTCGTCGAACGGCTCTCCGACGCCCGGCGCAACGGCCATCCCGTGCTGGCCCTGGTACGCGGCAGCGCCCTCAACCAGGACGGCGCTTCCAACGGCCTCACCGCCCCCAACGGGCCCGCTCAGCAACGGGTGATCCGCTCTGCACTCGCCGGCGCCGGGCTGTCCGCCGCCGACGTGGACGCCGTCGAGGCACATGGCACCGGTACGACGCTGGGCGACCCGATCGAGGCACAGGCGCTGCTGGCCGCCTACGGCCAGGACCGCCCGGCCGACCGGCCGTTGTGGCTGGGTTCGGTGAAGTCCAACATCGGTCACACCCAGGCGGCCGCCGGCGTGGCAGGCGTGATCAAGATGGTGCTCGCCCTGCGGCACGGCGTCCTGCCGCAGAGCCTGCACACCACCCGGCCGTCCACTCACGTGGACTGGTCGGCGGGCCGCGTCCGGCTGCTGACCGAGCCCGTGGCCTGGCCGGACGGCGCACGGCCGCGCCGCGCCGCCGTCTCCTCGTTCAGTATCAGTGGCACCAACGCCCACACCATCCTGGAACAGGCCCCGCAGGACCGCGAACAGGCCGCGGTAGACCGGGAGCAGACCCCGCAGGACCGCGAGCAGATCCCGGAAGACCGGGAACAGGCCCCGCAGGACCGCGAGCAGACCCCGGAAGACCGGGAACAGGCCACTGAAGCCGCCGCGTCCCACCGCCCCCCAGCACGCCTCCCGCACATCCCGTGGGTGCTCTCCGCCCGCAGTGCGGACGCGCTACGGGCACAAGCCGGCCGGCTGCTGGCGCACCTGGACACCCACACCGACGTGGACCCGCACGATCTGGCCTACTCCCTCGCCACCAGCCGGTCGGCCTTCGAACACCGCGCGGTGGTCCTCGGCACGGACCTGGCCGAGCTGCGGAGCCGGCTGACCGCACTGGCCGAGGACGGCCCTGCCGCCGCAGAGGTGGTCACCGGCTCACCCGTACGCGGCAAGACCGCGTTCCTGTTCACCGGCCAGGGCGCACAGCGCCTCGGCATGGGCCGTGAGCTGTACGAGGCGTTCCCCGCCTTCAAGGACGCCTTCGACACCGTCTGCGCGCACCTCGACACAGAACTCGACCGGCCGCTGCGCGCCACCGTCTTCGGCGACGACGCGGCTGCGCTGGACCGGACCGGCCAGACCCAGCCTGCGCTCTTCGCCTTCGAAGTGGCCCTCTTCCGGCTCCTCACCTCGTGGGGTGTCAAGCCCGACTTCCTGATGGGCCACTCGATCGGCGAACTCGCGGCCGCGCACACCGCCGCAGTGCTGTCCCTTGAGGACGCCTGCCGACTGGTGGCGGCCCGCGGACGGCTGATGCAGTCCCTCCCGCCCGGCGGCGCCATGGCCTCCCTCCAGGCAGCCGAGGCCGAGGTGCTGCCGCTGCTGGCCGCCACCGGTGACCGAGTGAGCATCGCGGCGGTCAACGGCCCCGAAGCCACCGTCATCGCAGGCGACGAAGCAACCGTGGACACCATCGCCGACCACTTCCGGGACCTGCGGCGCAAGGTCTCCCGACTGCGGGTCAGCCATGCCTTCCACTCACCGCTCATGGACCCCATGCTGGAAGAGCTGCGGGCCACGGCCCGCGACCTGACCTACCAGCAGCCGCAGATCCCCCTCGTCTCCAATGTCACCGGCCGCCTCGCCACGCCCGACGAACTGTGCAGCCCCGACTACTGGGTGCGCCACGCCCGCCAGAGCGTACGCTTCGCCGACGGCGTGGGCGCCCTCGCCGAGCGCCACGTCACCCGGCTCGTCGAACTCGGCCCCGACGGCACCCTGACCGCGATGGCCGCGGCCTGTCTGCCCGACGGCGACCGGCTGCTGACCCCCCTCCTCCGCAAGGACACCCCCGAGGCCGCCAGCCTGCTCACCGCGATCGGCAGGCTGCACGCCTCCGGTGCCCCCCTCGACTGGGCCGCCCTGCTGCCCGGCGCGCGCCGGGTCGACCTGCCCACCTACGCCTTTCAACGCACCCGCTACTGGCTCAACGCCACGGCCCCCGAGGACGCCCCCGCCAGCCGGCCGGCCGACTCCGCTTTCTGGACCGCCGTCGAGCAGCAGAACCTGCCGGAACTCGCCGACAGCCTCCGCCTCGAACACTCCCTCCTCGAACCGGTCGTCCCCGCACTCGCGGCGTTCCACCGCGACCGGCAACAGCACTCCACCGCCCGGTCCTGGCGGTACGCAGAGCAGTGGGAGCCGGTCACCCACCGCCCCGCCGCGACCGCACCGGCCCACTGGCTGCTCGTCGTCCCCGCCACGGACCCGGAGCACCATGAGCCCGTCGCCGACGCCCTCACCACTGCGCTGGCCGGGCGCGGCACGACCGTCACCACCGTGAGCCTGCCGCCGAACGCCGGCCCCGACCACATCGCGCAACGGATCGAGGAGACTCGCCTCCAGGACAGCGGCCCGGACGAGATCAACGTCCTCTCCCTCCTCGGTCTCGGCACCGTCCGCGACCCCCACCACCCCGAGGCCCCCGCCGCCCTCGTCCTGACCGGTGCGCTCGTCCAGGCGCTCCTCCGCGCCGACGCCCCCGTCCGGTTGTGGACCGCAACCCGGGGCGCCGTCAGCACCGGCCGCTCCGACCGGCTCAGCGCCCCTTCGCAGGCCACCCTCTGGGGCCTCGGCCGTACCGCGGCCATCGAACACCTCGACCACTGGACCGGCCTCGTCGACCTGCCGGAACATCTCGACGACCGCGCCCTGGACCGGCTGTGTGCGGTGCTCGACACCCCCGGCCACGACAGCGAGAACGGCAATGAGTTCGCCATCCGTGCCTCCGGCCTGTTCGCCCGCAGGCTGATCCGGACCGCCCGCCCAGAACAACCCCGCGGGTCCGCCTGGGCCCCGTCCGGCACCACCCTGATCACCGGAGGCACCGGCACCCTCGGCTCCGCCCTCGCCCGCCAACTGGCCCAGGAAGGCGCCGAACATCTGCTGCTCATCAGCAGGCGAGGACCCGACGCCCCAGGAGCCCAGGACCTCGTCGCCGACCTCGCCGCCCACGGCACCCGGGCCACGCTCGCCGCCTGCGACCCCGCCGACCGCGAAGCGCTGGCGCAGCTTCTCGCCTCCGTCCCCGAAGACCAGCCGCTGACCAGCGTCTTCCACACCGCCGGCGTCCTCGACGACGGCACGCTCGTCAGCATGGACGCCGAACGGTTCGCCACCGTGCTCCGCCCCAAGACCGAGGCCGCGGTCAACCTCCACGAGCTGACCCGCGCACACGACCTGACCGCGTTTGTGCTGTTCTCCTCCATCGCCGGCGCTCTTGGCGCAGCCGGCCAGGCGAACTACGCGGCGGCCAACGCGTGCCTGGACGCACTTGCCCAGCAGCGGCGCGGTGAGGGTCTGCCGGCGACCAGCATCGCCTGGGGCCCCTGGGCACACGAAGGGATGGCCGCCGACCCCGCCCTGCGTGCCAAACTCAGCCGGGCGGGCCTGCCGCCCATGGAGCCGGACACCGCGCTCGTCGCCTTGCACCAGACACTCCGCAACGACGAGACACACCTCGTCATCGCCGATATCGACTGGACCCGGTTCCCCGCGGGCCGCAGCGCGCTCTTCAGCAAGCTGCCCGAAGCAGCCGCCCAAAATTCCGGCCAGGACGCCGGGCCCGAGGGCGTCCGCAGCCTCCTCGCACCCCTGCGTACCCCGGCTGAACAGGAACATCACCTGCTCCGCCTGGTGCGGCAGACCACCGCCACCGTGCTGGGCTACCCGGGCCCCGAATCCGTCGAGGCCGCACGGACCTTCCAGGAACTCGGCATCGATTCCCTCACTGCGGTCGACCTGCGCAACACCCTGTCCGCGACGGTCGCACTGCCGATGTCCCCGACGCTCGTCTTCGACCATCCGACGCCGCTGGCACTCGCGCGTCATCTGCGAGCCGAACTGCTGGGGGACCTCGGGGAGCAGCACACGGCCGCACTCGCGCCCCCCGTACAGGACGACGGGGAGCCGATCGCCATTGTGGGAATGGGCTGCCGATACCCCGGCGACATACGGTCACCCGACGACCTCTGGAAGCTGATCGTCGACGGCGGCGACGCCATCACGCCCTTCCCCGAGGACCGTGGCTGGAAGACCGACGTCTTCTACGACCCCAACTCCGGCTGCCCGGGCACCAGTTATGTGCACGAGGGTGGATTCGTCCGGAGCGCCGGCGATTTCGACCCCGGATTCTTCGGCATCTCGCCACGCGAGGCACTGGCCATGGACCCCCAGCAGCGGATGTTGCTGGAGGTCTCCTGGGAGGCCGTCGAACAGGCCGGAATCGCTCCGATGTCACTACGAGGCAGCCGCAGCGGTCTCTTCATGGGCTGCGGCTACCAGGGCTACGGGTCAGGTGACGGCGATATGCCCGACGACCTCCGGGGCCACTTGCTCACGGGAAGCTCCGGCGCTGTGGTCTCGGGCCGCGTGGCGTATGCGCTGGGTCTTGAGGGCCCCGCGGTGACGGTGGACACGGCGTGCTCGTCCTCGCTGGTCTCCTTGCACCTGGCGGTCCAGTCCCTGAGCTCGGGCGACTGCGACCTCGCCCTCGCCGGCGGTGTCACCGTGATGTCGACTCCGGGGGCGTTCATCGAGTTCAGCAGGCAGCGCGGCCTCGCCGCGGACGCTCGCTGCAAGGCGTTCGCGGAGGCCGCGGACGGCACCAGTTGGGGTGAAGGCGCCGGCGTCCTGGTGGTGGAGCGACTCTCGGATGCCCGCCGGAACGGCCACCGGGTGCTGGCCGTGGTGCGTGGCAGTGCGGTGAACCAGGACGGTGCGTCAAACGGTCTGACCGCGCCGAACGGCCCCTCCCAGCAGCGGGTGATCCGACAGGCGTTGGCCGGCGCGGGTCTTTCGGCTTCGGACGTGGATGCGGTCGAGGGGCATGGCACCGGTACGTCGCTCGGCGACCCGATCGAGGCACAGGCCCTGATCGCGACGTACGGTCAGGACCGCGACGAGGACCGGCCGTTGTGGCTGGGCTCGGTGAAGTCGAACATCGGGCACACCCAAGTGGCAGCCGGCGTGGCCGGAGTCATCAAGATGGTGCTGGCCCTCCAGCACGGCGTTCTGCCACGGACGTTGTACGCGGATGAGCCGTCCTCGCATGTGGACTGGTCGGCGGGCAGAGTACGGCTGCTGACCGAGGACGTGGCATGGCCGGAGGGCGACCGGCCGCGTCGGGCAGGTGTGTCGTCCTTCGGTGTGAGCGGTACCAACGCCCATGTGGTGGTCGAACAGCCCCCGGTGGGCGAACCGCAGGATGCCCCCTCTCAGGTGTCCGGACCGGCCCTCGTGCCCTGGGTACTGTCCGGACGCAGCAAGGCGGCACTGAGGGCGCAGGCCGAGCGGTTGTCGGCGCATCTGAACGCCCGGCCCGAACTGGGCCCGCGGGACGTGGGACGGTCGCTGGCCACCACCCGATCGGCGTTCGAACACCGAGCCGTCGTGCTCGGCGAGGACCGGGAATCGCTGCTCGACGGCTTGAACGCGCTCGGCCGGGGCGAACCGCAGGGGAACATCCCCAAGGGCATGGCCACATCCGAAGGCGCCCTGGCTTTCCTGTTCACGGGGCAGGGTGCGCAGCGGCTGGGGATGGGCCGGGAGTTGTACGAGGCCTTCCCGGTTTTCGCGGACGCTTTTGATGAGGCGTGCGCGTACTTCGATGGTGAGTTGGCAACCCCGCTGCGGGATGTGGTGTTCGGTGCGGGTGCGGGTGCGGGTGCGGATGTGGAGAGGCTGAACCTGACGGGTTTCACTCAGTCGGCGTTGTTTGCGGTTGAGGTGGCGTTGTTCCGGTTGGTGGAGTCGTTCGGTGTCCGGCCGGACTACTTGGTGGGCCACTCCGTTGGTGAGTTGGTGGCGGCGCATGTGGCGGGTGTGTTCTCGCTGGAGGACGTGTGTCGTGTGGTGGCGGCGCGTGGACGGTTGATGCAGGCGTTGCCGGCGGGTGGGGCGATGGTGTCGCTCCAGGCGTCGGAATCCGAGGTGTTGCCGCTGCTGGACGGGCTTGAGCAGCGGGTGAGTATTGCCGCGGTGAACGGCCCGCACTCGTGCGTGGTAGCCGGTGAGGAGTCCGCGGTCACGGAGGTCGCTGGGCGTTTCGAGTCCGAGGGTCGGAAGGTGAAGCGGCTGCGGGTGAGCCATGCCTTCCATTCGCCGCTGATGGAGCCGATGCTCGACGAGTTCCGTGCCGTCGCGGAGAGCGTGGCGTATGCGGAGCCCCGTATCCCCGTGGTCTCCAACGTGACCGGAGAGCTCGCCACGGCGGAGAACCTGACCTCCCCCGACTACTGGGTGCGGCATGTCCGTGACGCCGTCCGGTTCGCCGACGGTATCCGGTGGTTGCAGGAGCATGAGGTGACCCGGTTCCTGGAGATCGGACCGGACGGCACCCTGACCGCCATGGCACAGGACTGCCTGACCGGATCCGACCACCTCCTCGTGCCCGCCCTGCGCAAGGACCGGCCCGAGGCGACCGGTCTCCTCACCGCCCTCGGCCACGCCTACGCCCACGGTGTCGCGGTCCAGTGGGCCACACTCTTCGCCGACACCAGCGCCCCCCACGTCGATCTGCCGACCTACGCCTTCCAGCACCAGCGTTACTGGCTCAGGCTCGCCCACACCGATGCCACAAATCTCGGATCGGCCGGACTGCAAGCTGCCGAGCACCCACTGCTCGCAGCCACCATGACGCTCGCCGATTCCCACACCGTCGTCTTCACCGGCCAGCTCTCCGTGCAGAACCACCCGTGGCTGAGGGACCACGTCATCGAGGGGACAACTCTCGTGCCCGGCACGGCCTTCCTGGAACTCGCGCTCCGCGCTGCGGGCCAGGCCGGTTGCGACCACATCGAGTCGCTGGCCCTCGAAGCCCCCTTGGTGCTCCGGGCGCAGGAAACCGTCCAGCTGCAAATGCGCATTCAGGAGCCGGACCTCCACGGCGCCCGCGCACTCACCATCCACTCCTGCCGTATCGGGAGCACCGGTGTCGAGGAAGAACCCTGGATCCGGCACGCCACGGGTCTGCTCGGAGCGGGCGGTCACCAGGAGACCTTCGACTTTGCCGTCTGGCCTCCGGAAGGAGCGCAGCCTGTCCCCATGGACGGCCTGTACGAGGCGTTCGCCGACGCCGGGGTCGAATACGGTCCTGCCTTCCGCGGCCTGCGAGCCGTATGGCGGCGCGACGCCGACCTCTTCGCCTCGGTGGAGATCCCCGAAGCTGCCGAGGCATCATCATTCGGCCTGCACCCCGTGTTGCTGGACACCGTCCTTCACGCGCTGGCGCTCGAACCGGACGGGGATTCCGTACGCGGACAGCTGCCGCTTTCCTGGCAGGGCGTGAAGCTGTATGCCGCAGGGGCCACCGTGCTCCGGGCACGCATTTCCGCGTGTGCGGACGGCGGCGTTTCGCTGCAGCTGGCGGATGCTGTAGGACAGCCGGTGGCGGAAATCGATTCCCTCACCCGCCGTCCGATGTCCGCCGAGATGTTCAGCCGTCCCTGGCAAGGCACTGCCCACTCCGACGCGCTGTACCGGGTCGACTGGGTTCCGGTGCCCGAGACGACCGCAGAAGCCGTTGAGTTCGTTGATCTCCCTGACCTCGACTCTGCACCCGTCGAAGACCTTCCCCCATACATCGTGCTGCGGCTCGACGGAGCTACCGAAGAAGCCGCCGGATCTCCTGCGGCCGCACGGGCCGCAACATACCGGGCGCTGTCCTGCATACAGCAATGGACGGACTCCGAGCGCTACTCCGCCGCACGACTCGTGGTGGTGACGCGGAACGCCGTCCCGGCGGAGCTGCCACAGCCAGAGCCCGCGCAAGCCATGGTCTGGGGCCTCGTCCGAGCCGCACGCCTGGAACACCCGGATCGCTTCGTCCTTGTGGACGTGGACGGGACAGAAGCCTCACTGGCGGCACTGCCGACCGCCCTTGCCACCGGAGAACTCGAACTCGCCCTGCGGACGGGCACGGCCTATCGGCCGAGGCTGAGTTCGAACATCCGGCGGGACGAACTGCCGATGCCGGACGGGTCGCAGGACACGTGGTGTCTCGACAACCCCGACGAGCGTGGGTCGGAGAGCTTGCGCCTGGTGGAGCGCCCCGAGGCGAAGGGTGAATTGGGAGCCGGCCAGGTACGTCTCGCGGTGCGGGCGGCCGGGGTGAACTTCCGTGATGTGCTGAATGTTCTCGGTATGTACCCCGGCGATGCGGGAGCCTTCGGCCTTGAGGGTGCGGGGGTGGTCATGGAGACGGGCCCGGGTGTGACCGGGTTTGTTCCGGGTGATCGGGTGATGGGGTTGTTCCCGTATGCGTTCGGTCCGGTGGCGGTGGCTGATGAGCGCATGGTGATCCGGGTTCCGGAGGGTTGGTCGTTCGCGCAGGCGGCGTCGGTTCCGGTGGTGTTCCTGACGGCGTATTACGCGCTGGTGGAGCTGGGCGACGTGCAGGCGGGTGAGTCGGTGCTCGTGCACTCTGCCGCGGGTGGTGTGGGCATGGCCGCGGTGCAGTTGGCGCGGCATCTGGGTGCGGAGGTGTTCGGGACGGCGAGTCCGGGGAAGTGGGAGACGCTGCGCAGGTCGGGTCTGGACGAGGCGCATATCGCGTCCTCGCGTGATCTGGACTTCGAGCGGGCGTTCCTGGCGGAGACTGCGGGCCGGGGTGTGGATGTGGTGCTGGATTCCCTGGCGCGGGAGTTCGTGGATGCCTCGCTGCGGTTGCTGCCGCGGGGCGGTCGCTTCCTGGAGATGGGCAAGACCGATGTCCGGGATGCGCAGGAGGTCGCGGCCGCGCATGCGGATGTCAGGTATCGGGCGTTCGACCTGTGGGAGGCCGGTCCTGAGCGGATCGGGGAGATGCTGGCTGCGCTCCTCGACCTCTTCGAGCGGGGTGTGCTGGAGCCGTTGCCGGTGACGGCGTGGGATGTGCGCAAGGCTCCGGAGGCGTTCCGGTATCTGAGCCAGGCCCGGCATGTCGGCAAGGTCGTGCTGACGATGCCGGTTCCCCTCGATCCGCAGGGCACGGTCCTGGTCACGGGTGGTACGGGTGGTCTGGGGGCGCTGGTGGCCCGGCATCTGGCCGCCGAGCACGGCATCCGCCACCTCCTGCTGGCCAGCCGGCGCGGAGAGCAGGCACCTGGTGTGGACGCGCTGCGCGAGGAACTGGCGGCTCTCGGCGCCGAGGTCACCGTCGCCGCCTGCGACAGCGCCGACCGCGAGGCACTGCGCGGGCTCCTGGACTCCGTGCCGAAGGAGCACCCGCTCACCGCGGTCGTGCACACGGCCGGTGTGCTGGACGACGGCATGCTGTCCTCGCTGACGCCGGAGCGACTGGACAAGGTACTCGCGCCGAAGGCGGACGCGCTGATGCTCCTGGACGAACTGACCCAGGACGAGGACCTGGCGGAGTTTGTGGTGTTCTCGTCCGTGGCGGGAACGCTTGGCAGCGCCGGGCAGGCCAACTATGCGGCGGCGAATGCGTTTGTGGATGCTTTTGCCTGCCGGCGTAGCGGGTCCGGTTTGCCGACGAAGTCATTGGCGTGGGGGGTGTGGGCTCCGGACGCGGGTATGACGGGCGAATTGAGCGAAGCCGACCTGCAGCGTATGGCACGCGGCGGGATCACGCCGTTCACCGAGGAGCGGGGTGTGGAAGCATTCGACGCCGCTCGGCAGACCGCAGTACCTGTGGTCATCCCGGTTCAGCTGAATCACACCATGTTGCGAGGGCTGCATTCTGCGGACGCCCTTCCTCCTCCGCTGCGAGGCCTTCTGGGGACAAGTGCTCGGCGTACGGCTGCCTCCTCCCCGGCTGAAAAGAACCCGTCGGACGCCCTGCGGACCCAGCTTTCCTCCTTGTCGCAGGACGAGCGGCAAGCAGCGCTCCTGGAACTCGTCTGCACGCAAGCGGCGCTGGTCCTTGGCCACCCGGGTCCCGAGCTGATCGAGCCCACACGCGATTTCCGGGGACTCGGCATCGACTCACTCACTGCCGTGGAATTGCGGAACCATCTGAATGCGGCCACCGGACTGCAGCTGCCCGCCACTCTCGTCTTCGACCATCCGTCCCCGCTGGTGGTGGCTCGCCACTTGGCAGCTGAATTGTCCGGCTGGGGTGAGACGACTGAGGCGGGGACCGTGGCTCCGGCAGCCATGGCGTTGTCGGATGAGCCGGTGGCGATTGTGGCGATGAGTTGTCGGTTCCCGGGTGGGGTGGGGTCGCCGGAGGAGTTGTGGGGGTTGTTGGTTGAGGGTGGGGATGG
>NZ_JBEZHQ010000008.1:0-265876 GCF_040650675.1 Streptomyces sp. NPDC048637 | reverse complement strand
GCCGGAGGGGCCTGGTGTGTGGACGTAAAGCGAAGCAGTCCACACACCAGGCCCCGGAGGCCCGTCACCGCACCCACAGCCCCGCGCAGCGGACCCCGCCCGCCGCAGGCGAAACGGCGAGAAACCACAACGGCGGGAAAGACAAAAACGTGGGAAGGAGACATCAATCCTTGGCCAGCCACCGCCGGGCCCGCAGGCCCATCCGCTCGTCCGTGGCCACGGAAGTCGCGCCGGTGGTGACCGTCTCGTAGACGGCGAGGATGTCGGCGCCGACCGTGGACCAGTCGAAGCGGCGTACGTGGCGGGTGCCGCGGTCGCGCAGCTCCGCCAGGCGGGCGGGGTCGCCGAGGAGGCGTACGGCGGCGGTGGCCAGGGCGTCCGCGTCCTCGTTGAGGAAGAGTTCGCCGGCCTCGCCCTGGTCCAGGACCTGCGCGAAGGCGTCGAGGTCGCTGGCCAGTACGGGTGCCCCGGCCGACATCGCCTCCACGAGGATGATGCCGAAGGATTCGCCGCCCGTGTTGGGCGCGACATAGAGGTCGACGCTGCGCAGCAGCCGGGCCTTGTCCTCGTCGCTGACCATGCCGAGGAATTCGACCCGGGAGCGCAGGTCGGCGGGCAGCGCCGCGACGGCCTCCTCCTCGTCGCCGCGGCCGGCGACCAGCAGCCGGGCGTCCGGTACCTCGGCGAGGATCGCGGGCAGCGCCTTCATCAGGACCGGCAGGCCCTTGCGCGGCTCGTCGATCCGGCCGATGAAGCCGATCGTCCGCCCCTGCCACTCGGCCTTGGGCTCGGCGGAGCCGAAGAAGTCGACGTCCACGCCGTTGGGGATGACCACTGCATCGCCGCCGAGGTGTTCGACGAGGGTGCGGCGGGCGTACTCGCTCACCGCGATCCGTGCGCTGATCTTCTCCAGCGCGGGCTGCAGGATCGGATACGCGGCGATCATCGCCCGCGAGCGCGGGTTGGAGGTGTGGAAGGTCGCCACGATCGGGCCCTGGGCCGCCCAGCAGGAGAGCAGGCCGAGCGAGGGCGAGGCCGGCTCGTGGATGTGGATGACGTCGAAGGCGCCGTGCTGCAGCCAGCGGCGTACCCGGGCGGCGGAGAGGAAGCCGAAGTTGAGGCGGGCAACCGAGCCGTTGTACGGGACGGGCACAGCGCGGCCGGCGGAGACGACGTACGGCGGAAGGGGGGTCTCGTCGTCCGAGGGGGCGAGGACGGAGACCTCGTGGCCGAGGCGGATCAGGTGGTCGGCCAGGTCCCGGATGTGGAACTGCACGCCACCGGGGACGTCCCAGGCGTAGGGGCAGACGATGCCGATCTTCACACGGACTCCGTTCCGGAGGTTCCGGAGGCCGCGGAGCCGCCCGGGTCGCCGGACTGCTCGCGGGGTTCCAGGTCGGCGAGCCAGAGCCGCTGCAGCATGTGCCAGTCCTCGGGGTGGTCGGCGATGCCGGAGGCGAAGGCGTCGGCGAGCGCCTGGGTCATCTGGGCGGCCTTCTCGGCGCGGGTGCCGGTCTCGGGGACCTCGATCTCCGGGTGGACCCGGCCACGCATGACGGGGGTGTCGTCGTACCAGAGGGTGACGGGCAGCAGCATGGCGCCGGTCTGTGCGGCGAGCACGGCGGGGCCGGCCGGCATCTTCGTGGCCTCCCCGAAGAACTTGACCTCTATCCCGGACGCGGACAGATCACGGTCCGCCACCAGGGCGACCAGCCCGCCGGCCCGCAGCCGCCGGGCGAGCGTGCCGAAGGCGGCGCCGCCGGTGTGTGGCAGCACCTCCATGCCCAGGCCCTCGCGGTAGGCGACGAAGCGGTCGTAGAGGGACTCCGGCTTGAGGCGCTGGGCGACAGTGGTGAAGGGGACACCGAGTTCGGTGGTGACCCAGGCACCGGCGAGGTCGTAGTTGCCCATGTGCGGCAGCGCGAGGATCACGCCGCGGCCGCTCTTGAGCCCCTCCTCCAAGCGGTGTACGTCCTCGACGACGAAGCCGGTCCTTATCCGGTCCTTGCTCCAGGTCGGCAGCCGGAAGGACTCCATCCAGTAGCGCATGTACGAGCGCATCCCGGCCCGGGAGAGCTCGGCGAGCCGCTGCGGCGTGGCGTCGGGGACGACCCGGGCGAGGTTCGCCTCCAGGCGGAGGACGCCCTTGCCGCGGCGCTTCCAGGTGGTGTCGGCGATCTGCCGGCCGAGCCGTACGGCAGCGCCCTCGGGCAGCTTCTTGACGGTGCTCCAGCCCAGGGCGTAGAGCGCGTCCGCCAGTTTCTCCGCGTCGATCCACGGCCGGCCGGTCCTGCGCGGGCTCATGCGCTGTTCCCCCCTTGTGCGATGGCGTCGGCCTCGGCCGACTCCCGTCGGACCGTCACCACGCGCTGGCCGAGGGTGACGGCACTGCCGATGCCGACGATCCACAGAGCGATCGGCAGCAGGATTTCGACGCCGGGCACCCCGAAGGTGTGCAGCCCCGACACACCGCAGGCCACCAGCGTGACGACCAGCCGCTCGGCGCGCTCCACCAGGCCGTTGACGTCCACCGGCAGCCCGATGGCCTCCCCGCGCGCCTTGGTGTACGAGACCACCTGGCCGCTGGCGAGGCAGAAGATTGCCATTCCGCAGAGCATCAGACTGTCGCCCCGCCCCGCGTACCAGAGGGCAAGTCCGCCGAAGATCGCCGAGTCGGCGACCCGGTCGAGGGTGGAGTCGAGGAAGGCGCCCCAGCGGCTGGAGCGGCCCAGCTGCCGCGCCATGTTGCCGTCGACGAGGTCGGAGAAGACGAACAGCGTGATGACGACCGTGCCCCAGAAGAACTCGCCCAGCGGGTAGAAGATCAGGGCGCCGGCCACCACGCCTCCGGTGCCGACCAGAGTGACCGCGTCCGGGCTGACGCCGATCCGGATGAGCAGGGCGGCGAACGGCGTGAGAACACGCGTGAAGAACGCACGCGCGTACTTGTTCAGCATGGCCTTCCCGGGAGTCGATATGGGCCGTGCGGTCTAGCGGCCACCGGCGGGCCCATCGTAGCCAGGAGGTCACGGGCCACCACGAACGCATCGCGGCGCGGGGTGCGTCCCGCGGCTCGGGGCCGCCGGCGCGCGCCGGCGGGTGCGCCCGCGGGCCCCGCGGGGGTGCCCCGGACCCCTTGGGAGCACCGGCCCCGTGCGCCATGTATGGACGCATCATGGCCTCGGTGGAAAGCTCGAATCACCGCAAAGTGTCGACCTGGAGGCGAGACACATGAGCGAGAAGTCGAGTACACACCCGGGAGCCGCCGGCAGGGCATCAACGGCCGACCGGCCCACGGCCCTGCGCAATGTGGTGCTGGTCGGCCACAGCGGCTCGGGAAAAACCACTCTGGTCGAGGCCCTCGCGCTGGCATCCGGCGCGGTCAACCGGGCGGGCCGGGTCGAGGACGGCGGCTGCCTCTCCGACCACGACGAGATCGAGCACCGCCAGCAACGCTCCGTACAGCTCTCCCTGGTCCCGGTGGACTGGGGCGGAGTCAAGATCAATATCTTGGACACTCCCGGATACGCCGATTTCGTCGGGGAACTCAGGGCCGGTCTGCGCGCGGCGGACGCGGCCCTTTTCGTTGTCTCGGCGGCCGACGGCGTGGCCGGCGCAACCCGTATGGTCTGGGACGAGTGCGCGGCCGTCGGGATGCCGCGCGCACTGGTCATCACACACCTGGAAGCGTCCCGCGCCGACTTCGACGAGATGACCGAACGCTGCCGCACCTCTCTCGGCGGCGAGGACCCGGACGCCGTCCTCCCCCTCTACCTCCCGCTGTACGGAACGCCGGGCGCCGACGGCCACTCCCCCGTGCACGGCCTGATCGGCCTGCTCTCGCAGCGGGTGTACGACTACTCCTCCGGCGAGCGCACCGAACGCGCACCGACGGCGGACGAGCTGCCGCTGATCGAAGCGGCCCGCAACCGCCTCATCGAGGGCATCATCGCCGAGAGCGAGGACGAGTCCCTGATGGACCGCTACCTCGGCGGTGAGGAGATCGACATCAAGACCCTCGTCGGGGACCTGGAAACGGCGGTCGCCCGGGGTACCTTCCACCCCGTACTGGCCGCGGCCCCGGCCGCCGAGGGCGCCAAGCAGGGGCTGGGCACCGTGGAGCTGCTGGAGCTGATCACCGGTGGCTTCCCGACGCCCGTGGAGCGCGAGGCGCCGGCCGTCACCACGCCGGACGGCACCCCGCGCCCGGCGCTGAGCTGCGACCCCGACGGTCCGCTCGCGGCCGAGGTGGTCAAGACCTCCTCCGACCCGTACGTCGGCCGCATCTCGCTCGTCCGCCTCTTCTCGGGCACCCTGCGCCCGGACGAGACGGTGCATGTCTCGGGCCACGGGCTGCAGGACCGGGGTCATGAGGACCATGACGTCGACGAGCGGGTCGGCGCGCTGTCCACCCCGTTCGGCAAACAGCAGCGCCCGCTGTCCAAGGCCATCGCCGGCGATCTGGCCTGTGTGGCGAAGCTGTCCCGCGCCGAGACCGGCGACACGCTCTCCGCCAAGGACGGCCCGCTGCTGATGGAGCCCTGGACGATGCCGGACCCGCTGCTGCCGGTCGCCATCCAGGCACACAGCAAGGCCGACGAGGACAAGCTCTCGCAGGGCCTGTCCCGCCTGGTCGCCGAGGATCCGACGATGCGTCTGGAGCACAACCAGGACACCCATCAGGTGGTCCTGTGGTGCCTGGGCGAGGCGCATGTCGATGTGGCCCTGGAGCGGCTGCGGACCCGCTACGGCGTCCAGGTGGACACCGTCGCGCACAAGGTGTCGCTGCGGGAGACCTTCGGCGCCCCCGCAGCGGGCCGCGGGCGCCATGTGAAACAGTCCGGCGGCCACGGCCAGTTCGCGATCTGCGAGATCGAGGTCGAACCGCTGCCCGGCGGCTCCGGTATCGAGTTCGTGGACAAGGTCGTGGGCGGCGCGGTGCCCCGGCAGTTCATCCCGTCCGTGGAGAAGGGCGTCCGCGCCCAGGCCGCACGCGGGGTCGCCGCCGGGCATCCGCTCGTCGACATCCGGGTCACGCTGCTCGACGGCAAGGCGCACTCCGTCGACTCCTCGGACGCCGCGTTCCAGACGGCGGGCGCGCTGGCGCTGCGCGAGGCCGCCGGCGAGATCCGGATCGACCTGCTCGAACCGGTGTCCGAGGTGAGCGTGATGGTTCCGGACGATTTTGTCGGCCAGGTGATGAGCGATCTGTCGGGGCGCCGCGGCCGGGTCGTGGGCACCGAACAGTCAGGGGCGGGACGCACCGTGGTGCGCGCCGAGGTGCCCGAGATCGAGATCGACCGGTACGCCGTCGATCTGCGCTCCCTCTCGCACGGCACCGGGCGGTTCTCCCGCGTCCACCTGCGACATGAGCCGATGCCGACGCAGCTCGCCGACAAGTGGCGGGAAGAAGCGGAGAACGGCGCATAGTTGACGGCCGATCAACCGTTGGAGCGGCCGCTGTCCAGCTCAACTCCTCTGGGCCGGACGGCGGCTGTACGCTGAGGACCTGTCGTTGAACCGGGGGTTCGACGCCAGGATGCGAGGTCACGGGCTCGAAGACAGGCTCTCAGCAGGTGTGCCGTCAGCGGAAGTCGGGAAGAGCCGCATCATTGGATGCGTGCGGTGTGGGGGGCGGTAGTGGCAGACGGCTTTGACTTCAGTCCCGGGGCGCAGGTCCCGCTGTCGGGGAGCGCCGGGCAGACGGCGGCGACCCAGGCACTGGCCTCGGCCGCCTATCGGGACAGCCCGCTCGCCGATATCTCCAAGGCCGACTCGGAATCCGGCAAGTCCGCCATCAAGAAGCCCAAGCTGTCGCTGTTCGCGCCCAATCTCGGCGAGGCGTTCTCGCGCGCGGTGCAGGTGCGGATGCTCGGCGGTGGGCGCGCCGCGCTCATCCAGTCCTTCGGGACCGAGCCGCAGACCATCGTCGAGCACTGCCTTTCCGCCACCCGCATCCGCAAGCAGCGGGACGCCAAACTGACGCTGCTGATGGTGCTGTTCGGGGTGCTGTTCCTGCCCGGTGTGCTGCTGTGGCTGGGCGTCTTCCAGCTGCGGAAGATGCTCTCCAAGGACGGCGCGGGCAAGGGCCTCTCCCTGATCGGCGGGGTCCTGCTGACGGTGCTGGGCGTCCTCGTCGTGTTCTTCATGATCAAGCTGCCGTTCAACGGCTTCTGGCCGCTGTACGCGCGCGGCATGGTCGTCGCCCCGGTGATCGGCTGGTGGCTGGCGAAGCAGATCTGCGAGAAGACCGCGGTGGCCATGCGGGAGTCCTGGAAGGGGCTGCTGGAGGGCGGCGGCGTGGCCGCGAAGATCCCCGAGGCGGTCCCCCAGGACCCGAACCAGATCGCCGCCGAAACCCTCCGCCAGAATCTCGCCAAAATCTCCGCGGAGCAGAACAGCAATGTCATCTTCTACGCCGGCCCCAAGGGGATACTCGGCATGGGGACGCGCTGGGGCAGCTGGCAGCTCGCCGAGGAGCTCATCCCGGTACAGGACGGCAGTGAGATCCACCCGTTCCGCAGCTGGGACGTGATCCGGGCGATCCACGACAAGCTGCGGCTGCTGGAGCGCAGCCCGCTGCACACCGGCGGATTCCCCACACCGTCCGTACGCCACTGGATCGTCTCGCCGGTCGGTGAGAAGGCCGCCGCCGTCAGCCGCCCCGAGGGCACCCATGTGGAGGCGTACCAGATCCGCGGGCACGAGATAGAGCGGATCTGCAACGAGCAGCAGTTCGGCAGCGGCAACCGCCACTACCTCGGCGTCCAGTTCGTCCTGTGGGACGGCCAGTTGGTGATCACTCTCATGATCACCGTCACCGTGCTCCACGAGACCCTGCGCATCGAGGTGACCGGCCATGCCCTCGGCCCGGTCAACGGCCTCTTCACGACGAAGCCGGAGCCCAAGACCAAGGACGTCGCCAAGGTCGTGAAGTTCTGGGAGACCAAGACCCAGCACCTCCCGCTCATCGAGCCGCAGGAGGTGGTCCGGCTCGCCGCCCGCGCCCCGCTGACCTGGTTCCCGCCGGTCCTGGACTTCCTCGGCGGCAAGCTGACCCTGCCCGAGCCGTTCGGCCTGCGGCACGTCTGGGCCGACAAGCCCTGGCGCCACCGCTTCATGGCCGATGACGCGCTGCGCGCCGCGACCCCGGTGCTGCGCACAGTCCACTCCGCCGCGATGAGCGTCCTCAAGGAGAACGGCGTGGACACCGAGCGCTTCACCAACCGCTCCCTGGTGCTCAGCGGAATGATCCAGGGCGTGGAGCCACAGAAGGCGGACGAGTACAACGCGTAGCCCCGGGGCACCCGGCTAGCGGAAGATGCCGGTGTGCCCCAGGGAGTACCGTCCCGGCTGCGGGTAGACCGCCAGACCGTGCGGGCCCTGGCCGACCGGGATCTTGGCGAGGGTCTTACCGGTGCGGGTGTCCAGCGCGTAGACCTCGGAGTTGTAGCGGCCGGACAGCCACAGCACCTTGCCGTCGGTGGACAGACCGCCCATGTCAGGGCTGCCGCCGCCGCGGATATGCCATTTGTCGACGAGCTTGCCGGTCCTGAAGTCGAGCAGGGAGATGGAGCCCTCGCCGCGGTTGGAGACGTACATGTGCTTCGAGTCGCGGCTGACGTAGAGGCCGTGGGCGCCCTTGCCGGTCGGCATGAGCCGGGGCCGGTTGAAGGTGTCGCCGTTGAGGACCCAGATGCCGTCGGCCATCATGTCGGCGATGTACCAGGTCTTGCCGTCCGGGGAGATCTTCACGTCCTGCGGCATCGCCCCCTCGAACGGCAGTTTCTCCTGGCCGATGACCTTCATCTTCTCCGTGTCGACCTTGAGCAGCTCACCGGAGAACTCACAGGAGACGATGAAGTACCTCCCGTCCGGCGAGAAGTCGGCGTGGTTGACGCCGGCACAGTTGACCGGGAGCGTCTTGCGGACCTCCATGGTGTGCGGGTCGCGGAAGACCAGCTGCCGGTCCATCGAGGCCATCACGACCGCGTACTTCCCGTTGGGCGTGAAGTAGAGGTTGTACGGGTCGTGGACCTTGACGGGGTCGCCGGCCTTACCGGTGGCGGGGTCGATCGGGGTGAGGTCGTGCCCGCGGTTGTTGTTGACCCAGAGCGTCTTCAGGTCCCAGGACGGCACGACGTGCTGTGGCTGTACGCCCACCGGAATGGTCTCGATGACCTTGTAGGTCTTCGGGTCGATGACGCTGACCGTGTCGGATCCGGTGTTGGGGACATAGATCCGCGAAGGGAAGTCCTTGACCTGCGGCGCCAGCCTGCCCGGCCGGTCGGCCGCATAGAGGTCGTGCTCGTCCAGCAGCGGCGGCATCCCGGGCAGGCCCGGCTTGGCGGCCTTGACCGGCGCGCGCTCGACCGGCCGCGGGCCGTGCGCGGCCCGTTCGTTCTCGTCGTCGCTGCCACAGCCCGCGGCCACCAGCGCACAGGCCACGGCGAGCAGCGCGGCCCGGTGGCGCGCGCGCAGGCTCCGACGGTCGTGGGTACGGTTCCGGTCAGCCATCAGGTCACTAGCTCCGTTGTCGTCACCGCGCGCAGACCGCGCCGGCGGAGGCCGTCGAGGATCGGGGGCAGCGCGGCGACCGTGCCGGCATGCCCGAGGTGGAGGCTCACGACCGAGCCCGGCTCGACCGAGTCCAGGACCGTGCGCTGAACGGCGGCAGCACCGGGGTCGTTCGCGTCGAGGGAGTCCACGTCGTAGGACAGGACATGCGGATAGCCGGCCCGGCGGGCCAGCTCGGTCACCAGGGGCGTGGCCCGCCGGGTCTGCGAGGGGCGGAACCAGCTGCCGATGGTTCCGGTGAGCTTGCGCAGCCGGGCGGCGCAGCCGCTGATCTCGGCGTACGCCTCGGCGGCCGGCAGGGCGCAGATGTTGCGGTGGTGCAGCGTGTGATTGCCCAGCTCATGGCCGCCGTCGAGGATCCGGCGGGCCATCGCGGGCTGCTCGTCGAGCCAGTCGCCGATCGCCAGCACAGTGACCTTGGCGCCGGCCCGCTCGGCCTCGCCCAGCAGGGCAGTCGCCATCTTGGGGTCGCCCCGGCCGTGGAAGGTCAGCGCGACCGCCCGGCCGTTCCGTGGCCCGTGTTCGATCTGTACGGGCAGTCCGGGCACCCGGGTCGGCGGCCGGGCGGCGCGCACCGGGGCGGGCGGGGCGTGGCCCGCGCCCGAGGAGCTCGGTCCGCCGGCGGACCGGACGGCGTCGGGGTCCTCGTCCCGGTGCGGGTCGCAGCCCGTCACCAGCGCACCGGCGGCCGCGGCCGAGGCAGCCACACGCAGCACGGAGCGGCGATCTAGGGAAGTCACCACCCCATTAGAGGGGCAACTAATCCGAATTAGCGCGATCTATCCGATTCGCCCGGGTTCGTGTCGCCTCGGACACCTGCCCCGGAGAAGGCCGGACGGGCCCTACACGGGCCAGGCGCGCGCGAGCATCGCCCGTGTGTCGGCGAGGAGTTGGGGCAGCACCTTGGTGTGGCCGACCACCGGCATGAAGTTGGTGTCGCCGCCCCAGCGCGGGACGACATGCTGGTGGAGATGGGCCGCGATCCCGGCCCCGGCGACGGTGCCCTGGTTCATCCCGATGTTGAAGCCGTGCGCCCCGGAGGCGGTGCGCAGCGCGGTCATCGCCCGCTTGGTGAACTCGGCCAGCTCCGCGGTCTCCGGGCCGTCCAGCTCCGTGTAGTCGGCGACATGCCGGAACGGGACGATCATGAGGTGACCGCCGTTGTACGGATACAGATTCAGCACCGCGTAGACATGCTCACCGCGCGCGATCACGAGGCCGTCCTCGTCCGACTTCTCAGGGATCGTGCAGAACGGACAGCCGTCGTCGGCCCCCGGGCCGGTCGGCTTGTTCTCCCCCTGGATGTAGGCCATCCGGTGGGGCGTCCACAGGCGCTGGAAGGCGTCCTGCGTCCCGACTCCGATCTGCTGCTCCGGCTCGCTTGTCATACGGGCCAGCATATGGCTTCGCCCGTTGGCACCGTGTCGTTGGGGCGCATACCCTGCCCCGCTCCGCGATGCTGTGCCGGTGGACAGGGACGTACGGCTGCAGGAGTGGGAGAGGCGCGCCCAGCCGTATCTCTTCATCGCCTCGATCCTCTTTCTCACCTCCTACACGGTCCGGGTCCTCATCCCCGGCCTCTCCTCCGGCTGGTACATCCTCTGGGAGACCGTCACGATCGTGAGCTGGGCGGTCTTCGTGGCGGAGTACCTGGCACGACTGGTCTTCAGCCACGACCGGTGGCACTTCGTGCGCACCCGCTGGCTGGACCTGATCGTGACCGTGCTGCCGCTGCTGCGACCGCTGCGCATGATCGATATGCATGAGCGGATGCAGCTGCGCAGGGCCCGGCCCGGCCTCGTCCTGGAGGCGCGGGTGATGCTGTACTCCGGGCTCGCCGCGCTGCTGCTGGGCTTCGCCGCCAGCCTGGCGGTCTACCACGACGAGCGGTCCGCCCCGGACGCGAACATCCACACCTTCGGTGACGCGGTGTGGTGGGCCTGTTCGACCCTGACGACGACGGGGTACGGCGACGCCACCCCCGTCACCGCGCGCGGCCGGGTGATCGCCGTGGGGCTGATGTTCGTCGGGGTGGCCCTGGTGGGAGCGGTGGTGGGCTCCTTCTCCTCCTACCTGATGCGCCGCTTCCGGCAGGAGGGCGAGAGATGACGCGGCCCCGGAGAGCCGCTCGCTCTCCGGGGCCGTGGTCTCAGGCCATCACACCTGGACGCGGCGCTCCACGACATCGAGGAGCTCGGAAATCGCCTCCTCGCGCGGAATGCCGTTCTTCTGCGACCCGTCGCGGTAGCGGAAGGACACCGCGCCGTTGGCGACATCCTCGTCACCGGCGATGATCATGAACGGCACCTTGCTCTTCTGGGCGTTCCTGATCTTCTTCTGCATCCGGTCCGACGAGGAGTCCACCTCGATCCGCAGCCCCTTGGCCTTCGCCTGGGCGGCGAACTCCTGGAGGTAGGGGACATGCGCGTCGCCGATCGGGATGCAGGTCGCCTGGACCGGCGCCAGCCAGGCCGGGAACGCGCCGGCGTAGTGCTCCAGCAGCACACCGAAGAAACGCTCGATCGAGCCGAACAGCGCGCGGTGCAGCATCACCGGCTGCTGCTTGGAGCCGTCCGCCGCGGTGTACTCCAGGCCGAACCGCTTGGGCTGGTTGAAGTCGACCTGCAGAGTCGACATCTGCCAGGACCGCCCGATCGCGTCCTTCGCCTGCACCGAGATCTTCGGGCCGTAGTACGCGGCGCCGCCCGGGTCCGGGACCAGCGGCAGGCCCTGCTTCTCGGCGGCCTGGCGCAGCGCCTCGGTGGCCTCCTCCCAGTCCTCGTCCGAGCCGATGAACTTGTCGGACTCGTCGCGGGTCGACAGCTCCAGCTCGAACTCGGTCAGGCCGTAGTCGCGCAGCAGGTCGAGCACGAAGGTGAGGAGCGTGTCGAGCTCCTCCGGCATCTGCTCCTTGGTGCAGTAGATGTGCGAGTCGTCCTGGGTGAAGCCTCGCGAGCGGGTCAGGCCGTGCACGACGCCCGACTTCTCGTAGCGGTACACCGTCCCGAACTCGAAGAGGCGCAGCGGCAGTTCACGGTAGGAGCGGCCGCGCGACTTGAAGATCAGGTTGTGCATCGGGCAGTTCATCGCCTTGAGGCGGTAGTTCTGCTCGTCGAACTCGATGGCCGGGAACATCGACTCGCCGTAGTGCGGCAGATGCCCGGAGATCTCGAAGAGGCGCTCCTTCGAGAGGTGCGGGGTGTTCACGAACTCGTAGCCGGAGACCTCGTGCCGCTGGCGGGAGTAGTCCTCCATCACCTTGCGGACGACACCGCCCTTGGGGTGGAAGACGGCGAGGCCGGGGCCGAGCTCCTCCGGGAAGGAGAACAGGTCGAGCTCGGCACCGAGCTTGCGGTGGTCGCGCTTCTCGGCCTCGGCGAGGAACTCCAGATGCGCCTTGAGCTCGTCCTTGGTCGGCCAGGCGGTGCCGTAGATCCGCTGCAGCTGCTTGTTCTTCTCGCTGCCGCGCCAGTACGCGGCGGCCGAGCGCATCAGCTTGAACGCCGGGATGGCACGGGTGCTGGGCAGGTGCGGACCGCGGCACAGGTCCTTCCAGCACAGCTCGCCGGTCTTGGCGTCGAGGTTGTCGTAGATGGTGAGCTCACCGGCGCCGACCTCGGCGGAGGCACCCTCGGCGGCGTCCGCGGCGGAGCCCTTGAGCCCGATCAGCTCCAGCTTGTACGGCTCGTCGGCCAGCTCCTCCCGGGCGGCGTCGTCGGCGACCGCACGGCGCGCGAACTTCTGGCCCCGCTTCTGGATCTCCTGCATCTTCTTCTCGATGCGCTTGAGATCGTCAGGGTGGAAGGGGGTCTCGACGTCGAAGTCGTAGTAGAAGCCGTCCTTGATGGGCGGGCCGATGCCGAGCTTCGCCTCCGGGAACAGCTCCTGCACGGCCTGCGCCATCACATGCGCGGTGGAGTGCCGCAGAATGTTCAGACCGTCCTCGGAGGTGATCTCGACGGGCTCGACCGCGTCACCGTCGGCGACCTCGTACGCCAGGTCCTTCAGCTCCCCGGCCACCCGCGCCGCGACGACACTGCGCTCACCCTGGAAGAGGTCGGCAGCCGTAGTGCCCGTGGTCACCACGCGTTCTTCCCGCTCGGAATCGCGTTGGACGGTCACACGGACGTCTGACACCGGTCTCTCCTGACTCATGTCTCTTGCGCGTCAGCGATTGCTGCGCAGCCGAATCGTACCGAGCCACCGGACCCGACCGCGAAACGGTTTCACCACCCCCGGCTCGCAGGGCGTCATTCCTCCGCGCCGCACGCCTCCTCGAAGAAGTCGAGATTCTCCTGGAGCGACTTCAGCAGCCGGTCCCGCTCCGCCTCGTCGACCTGTACGGGGGTGACATCGCGGCCGCCGGTGATCCGGCGGAACCCGCCGCGGCTCTCCAGCCGCCCGCTCACCCGGATCGGCAGTCCCACCAGGTGCGCGTGCCCGGCGATCCGGTAGTCCTCCTCCCCCAGCGCGACCCGTACCTGCAGCACATCGGCTCCGGTGATCACCCGCAGCCGCACCGTGCCGGGGCCGCCCGGCCGCTCCCTGCGCAGCCGTACCACCGCACCGGTCACCCGGACCGGCAGCGACGGCTCGTCGCGGACATAGCGCTGGGCGGCCTGCTGGAGCGCGGGCAGATCGCCGGGCGAGAACTCCACCGGCTCGGGGCGGGCCGGGCAGCCGGCCGGGGCGCCGGCCGCCGGCGACCACTCGACCGCGATCCGCGCCCCCTCCGCATCCCGCACCAGCGCCATCAGCGCCTGGACCAGCTCATGGCAGACCCCCAGCTCGACGGCGGCGTCGAAGGCCTCCATCCCGCCGGTGGCCCGCTGGTAGTCGGTGGCGTCGCGGGCCGCGTGCAGCGCCTGCTGCAGCCCGGCGACCGCCCGCCGGCCGCCGCGCACCGGCACGAACGCGGTCAGCCGGCGCCCGGCCGCCGCCGGACCGACCAGCACCTGGCTCATGAAGCCCTCGGCCTGCCGTTTGTGCCGGGCGCCGTAGTAGCCGGCCCGGCTGTACGTCCCCAGTGCCCCGGCGAGCAGCATCGAGCGGGCCGCCCCGCGCAGCTGCTCCTGCGCCACCCAGTGCGTGGCACCCGAGCCGCCGTCGGGGACCGCGCGTTCCCAGCGCACCTCGTCGCTGGGTACCGCCAGCCCCACCAGCACCTCGCGTGCGGAGGGCACGGCGCTCTGCGCCAGCGCCGCCAGCGCCTCCGCGAGCAGCTCCCCACTGTCGGGGAAGCGGCGGTCGTGCGGTATCAGCAGGCTGGTGCCGCCCGCCCCGCCGGGCGGTGTCCACCGGGCGTAGTGGCCCGCGGCCCCGCCCCTGCGCCGCCAGCCGTGCCGGGCCAGCAGCGCGCTGAGCACCGCCGGGTCGAGCTGCGCGGGATCCAGCAGCCGTGCGTCGTATTCGTCGGTCGGCCGGTACATCAGGGTCTCCCTCCCGCCCCGACCCGCGTCATGATCTCGCAGAGCGCTCGGTCGTCGAAGATCCGCGCGGTGGGGATCCGCACAGTGGTCCCGCGCCGGCCGGTCACCGGATGGCCGGCCAGATTGATCCAGTAGCAGCAGTGCCGCAGTTCGAGACGGTCGTCGGAGGCCCGCAGCCAGTCCTCCTGGGTCCGCGGGACCAGCATCACGACGAGGATCTTGTGAACCGTCACGGGCGTACGGGCCAGCTTCACCAAGTGGTCGTTGTCGAGCGTGAAGGCGAACGTCGGCCCCGGCGGGCGCGGGGCGGTCTGGTAGGTGCACTTGAGCTGCACCTTGATGGTGACCTCGTCGTCGACGGTGTGGCCGGGCGCGCCATGGCTGACGTGCCAGTCGATTCCGTTGTCCGGGAAGGGCTGCGCCAGCGAGCATCCGGAGGCGGCGGCGACCGCATGGAGGTAGCCGACCTGGAGGGTCTCCATGCAGGCAGTGGTGGCGAGTCCGCCGCGCTGCGGTGTGGTCCGCTGAGGCAGCAGCCCGCCCGGTTCGGGCTGCGCGAGCGTCATCGCGGAGTTGCCTTCCGGGCTGTGCCGATCGATGCGGATGGATGACGGGGAGAAGGCGGATCGCGTCCGCCCGTCCCTCTGGTTGTCTCCGCGTCAAGTGGTAGGCAAACAAAGACGGTTCGAGCACTGGGTGGCTCGGGTATCACCAGCTCGGGTGACGTGCATGTCATCCCCCGTACGAGCGCGAGGAGTTGGGATGATGCCGTGCTGGTATGACGGTCCACTTGCCGCCTTCGACACCGAGACCACCGGGATCGACGTCGAGCGCGATCGCATCGTCTCCGCGGCCCTGGTGGTCCAGGAGACACCGCGCTCCGCGCCCCGGATCACCCGCTGGCTGATCAACCCGGGCGTCGAGATACCTGACGCCGCGACGGCGGTGCACGGTCTGACGGCCGACCATCTCGCGCTGCACGGCCGCTGGCCGGCGCCGGTGCTGGAGGAGGTTGCGCGTGCCCTGGCCGCCCAGTCAGTGGCCGGCCGGCCGCTGGTCGTGATGAACGCCCCGTTCGATCTCACCCTTCTGGAGCGCGAGTTGAAGCGGCACCGCGCCAGCTCGCTGAACGCCTATCTAGGAGGCCACCCGCTGCGCGTCCTGGACCCCCATGTCCTCGACAAGCACCTGGACCGCTATCGCAAGGGCCGCCGCACGCTCACCGCTCTGTGCGCGCACTACGAGGTCGAGCTGTCCGACGCCCATGAGGCGGCGGCCGACGCGCTCGCCGCGCTGCATGTCGTCCGGGCCCTGGGGCACCGTTTCGCCGACCGTCTGGAGGGGCTGCACCCGGCGGAGCTGCACACCCGCCAGGCCATCTGGTACGCGGCCCAGGCCCGCGGACTGCAGGCGTGGTTCGCCCGCAGCGGCAATCCCGAGGCCGTCGATCCGCACTGGCCGCTGCGTCCCGAACTCCCGGCGGCGGCCTGATCCCCCCTCAGCAATTCCGTACGGCGGCAAAGGGGCCGGGCGGAATTCCCGCGCAGCGCTCTTCCAACAAAAAGAACCGGGCCGCCTTTTGGCGGCCCGGTTCTTGATCCCGGTGGGCGATACTGGGTTCGAACCAGTGACCTCTTCGGTGTGAACGAAGCGCTCTCCCACTGAGCTAATCGCCCGGGTGTCGGCGAGGTTTCCCCCGCGAACGAGCAGAACAATACAGGCCGCCCGGGGCTTCCATCAAATTCCTGTTCCGCGGCGGTCCCGGGCCGCCGCGCCGGGGTGGCCGGCGCACCTCATCCGCGGGCCAGCCAGGCGGCGAGACCGCGCCGCCCGGCCCGCATCATCAGCGCATGATTGGCGAGGAACAGCGGCCGCCCCAGCAGCGCGAACCGCCGCAGCAGCGGCTTGCAGACCTCGACGTCCTGCTCGAAGACGGCACGGGTGCCGCCGGCGCCGGGCACCACCGTCCAGCGCGCCCAGCCCGCCAGGTCCCCGCGCATCGTCATCTCCAGCACCCCCGCACCCGGGTCCCGTACGCGCTCGGCCGCCACCACCACGAGGTCGTACGGCAGCAGGGACCGGAACCGGGCGGTGCCGCTGCGCTCGTCGAGCGGGGTCACCTCGCGGACCTGCGGCCACCACTGCGGATAGGCCTCGGCGCGTTCGAGGACGGCGTAGACGACGGTCGGCGAGGCGTTGAGCAGCCATACGCTGCGGAAGCGGTAGCGGTGCAGTCGGCGTGACCAGTCGGGCATGATCCCAGTGTGCGCCCCCTGGCGAGGCGCCCGTCCAACAACTGCGAGGGCCCGGAGACTTGATGTCTCCGGGCCCTCGTCCGGGGTGGGCGATACTGGGTTCGAACCAGTGACCTCTTCGGTGTGAACGAAGCGCTCTCCCACTGAGCTAATCGCCCGGGCGCACCGCCAACATTACCGCACGTCGGCGGGCACTTCTGACCACGCCTCGGTCACTCGGAGACGTTCCACGGCATGACGACGCCGAACTTCCAGAGGTAGACCGCGAGCGCCGCCGCGATGATCACCAGGCCGATGGTGGTCAGGATGATGTTGCGCCGCCGCACCTTGGGGTCGAGCGCCTTCTGGGCCGCTTCGGTGACCTTGCGCTTGGTCCAGCGCAGCACCAGCTGCGCCCAGACGAACTCCGTCGCCCAGATCGCCATACCGCCGAAGATCACCAGCCAGCCCGGCCCCGGCAGCGGCAGCATGATCACGCCGGCCACCACGACCGCGAGGCCGACGATGAAGACTCCGACCTGCCAGCTCACGTGCAGCGGCCGGGACCGCTTGATGAAGTGCGGCGCCCTCGAACCGAGCGGCTTCTCGGCCGGAGCGGCATCCTCCTCCACCGTCCCCAGCCCCCCGTTACTCTGCGTATTCATACTCACCAACTTACCCGACGGGACGGTCCGCCGGAATTACCGCCGAGGACGATCTCGCAATCCGCCGGAAGAGGTACCTGAAGCCACACAAAACCGTCAGAGGGGTTTACAACGGCACCGTAGGTGGCATGTCGATTTCGCCGACGTGCGAATCCCCGAGCGCACACTGAGCGAAAGGCCCTGGCGCTTATGAACACCACGGTCAGCTGCGAGCTGCACCTGCGCCTCGTTGTGTCGAGCGAGTCCTCACTGCCTGTACCCGCGGGCCTGCGGTATGACACGGCCGATCCCTATGCCGTGCATGCCACCTTCCATACCGGAGCCGAGGAGACCGTCGAGTGGGTTTTCGCCCGCGACCTCCTCGCCGAGGGCCTGCACCGGCCCACGGGCACCGGAGACGTCCGCGTATGGCCGTCCCGGAGCCACGGACAGGGCGTTGTCTGCATCGCCCTGAGCTCACCGGAAGGCGAAGCCCTGCTCGAGGCGCCCGCGCGGGCTCTCGAGTCGTTCCTCAAAAGGACCGATGCCGCCGTACCGCCCGGTACGGAGCACCGGCATTTCGATCTCGACACCGAGCTCTCCCACATCCTCGCGGAGAGCTGAGACGCAGACCGGTTACCGAAAGCACCCACCCGCTCACACTTGCGCCCGTCCGACTCGGGGAGGCGGCGCAGGACCGACAAGTTCACACGGCACACTTCGGCGTCGTCGCCGCGGACCCACCGCGGAGTCGGCGCTGAAGCTTGTTCGAAGCGCTAGAGTCGGCGACCATTCGGCAACCCCCGGGGGCGGTACCCGTCCGGCCCCACCCTGCCAGGGAGCGGAACCGTGATCATCACCCATGACACCCGGTGCGCGCTGGACGCGGTCGTCGATCTGCTGAACACCGCCCCGGAGGGCGAAGCGCCCGGAGCACCGGACAGCCTGACCGATCTCGCGGCCCTCGGGGAATTCGTCCAGCGCAACGACGTCAGCGACGTGGGTGCCCTGGGTGCGGGCGATCTGGCCGCCGTACGGTCCGTCCGCGCGCGGTTCGCGCGGGTCTTCGCGGCCGACGACGACCGCACCGCGGCCGAACAGCTGAACTCGCTGGTCGCCTCGGCGGGCACCACTCCGCAGCTGACCGACCACGACGGGTACGACTGGCATGTCCACTACTTCGCGCCGGGCGCGTCGGTCGCCCATCATCTGGCCGCGGACGGCGGGATGGCACTGGCCTTCCTCGTCGTCGCCGGGGAACGCGAGCGGCTGCGGCACTGCGAGGCACCGGACTGCCGGCACGCCTTCGTCGATCTCTCCCGCAACCGCTCGCGGCGCTACTGCGACAGCCGTACCTGCGGAAACCGGCTGCATGTCGCGGCCTACCGGGCACGGCGGCGCGAGGCCGCGGGCTGAGCGGCGGCGCGGCTGCCGGCCTCACAGGAGGAAGAGGTCGTGCATCGCGCCGAGAAGGAGCAGCAGGCCGATGACGGCGAGGAAGAGCATCAGCGGCGGCTGGGACAGCGCGAACAGACAACCGCGTGGTTCGGGGGACGGGGCGTCGTCTTGGGCGAGGGCGCACTCATCGTTCATCTCGCGCGCATCATGACGCAGATGATCGTCTGAGTACGCCCGATAGGCGCCTCAGCAGCGGTAGTTCATCAGATCCCGTGCTTTTTCAGGATCGCTTCGATGTCCGAGAAGTCATCCTTGGGTGCACCGCCCTTGCCCTGAGCCGACTTCTCCTTGGCCGCCGGCTGCGGCGCGGCCCGGCCCGCGCCGAGGGAGGGGACGGAGGCGGCCGGGGCCACCGCGTCGGGCCGGCCGGCCGCCGCGGCCTTGCGCTCCTTACGGCTGCCGACCCCGCCGCGGCGGCGCTCCACCGCCCTGGTGGTCATGAACAGCACGACCGAGAGGGCGAGCACGCCGAAGCCGGCCCAGACCGTGGGCTTGAAGACGATGCTGGTGACCCAGTCGATGACGCCCGTCATCACCAGGCCGATGGGGATGAGGGAATAGGCGGCGATGCGGGTCGCGGCCAGGAACCGCTTGCGGTATGCCGTGATCGCGGCGATGCCCAGGCCCGCTGCCGACACCGCGGCACAGACGGTCGAGGTCAGCATCCGGTCCTCCTGCCGATGGATGGGTGAGCAGGCAGTCTGCTCCCTTCCATCCTGCCTTGTCCCGGCCCGCATGGGCCACGTTCCGGCACGGGCTCAGGGACATCTCGGGGTTGTGCTCCTCCGCAGGTCCCGGTTCGGGCACCGGGCGGGGTACCACGCGGCGCCGGCAAGGGGAGGGCTGGAAGACTGGTTCCCATGAACGACGCCACCGCCTCCCCCGCCCGTCCCGTCCGCCCCGTTCTGGACGTGTGGTGCGAACTGCAGTGCCCGGACTGCCATACCGCTCTGGAGGACCTGCGGGCGCTGCGGGAGCGTTACGGCGACCGGCTGGACATCCGGCTGCGCCACTTCCCCCTGCCGAAGCACCCGCACGCCTATGCCGCCGCGCAGGCCGCCGAGGAGGCCATCGAGCAGGGCCGGGGCCGGCCCTACATCGAGGCGGTGCTGGCGCGGACCGAGGAGCTCGGCAAGCGCGGGACCAAGCTGCTGGTGGAGGTCGCCGGCGAGCTGGGGCTGGACGCCGAGGAGCTGGACACCGCGCTGATCGACGGGCGGCATCTGCTGATCGTCGACGCGGACCAGGCCGAGGGCAAGGCCATCGGGGTGACCGGGACCCCGACGTATGTGATCGGCGGCGAGCGGCTGGACGGCAGCAAGAGCCAGGAAGGGCTGCGCGCCCGTATCGAGGAGATCGCCGACCGGCTGCTGGCCGAACAGGGCTGAGCCCGGGACCTCACCGGCGTTTCGCGGACCCGCTCACAGGAGCGGCTTCCACAGCAGATACCCGGTGGGCCGGTAGCCCAGCGAGGCGTAGAGGCCGAGCGCCGGGGCGTTGCCCGCGTAGACGTTGAGGCCGAGGCTGGTGCGGCCGGCCGTGCGGCTCTCCCGCTCGGCGATCCGCATCAGGGTCCGGCCGTGACCCTGCCCGCGGTGGCCGGGCGCGACCCGCACATCGACGACATAGCCGCCGGGCTGGTCCGGCATCCGCAGGGCGACCCAGATGCTGCCGACGTCCGCGCCGCCGTGGGACAGGACGCGCAGCACCTGGTCGGGCGTCTCCGCACCCTCCGGGAGCAGGGCGCGATGGCCGGCCGCCGCGGCCTCCTCGGCGCGTGTCCGGGACATTCCCTGGCCGACCTGCGTACGGACATGCTCGGCGAGCGCGGCGTCCCGCCAGGCCGGGTACTCCGCCTCGCTCAGCGCGCGGTCGCTGCTGCCCTCGGGCAGCGGGGACGGTGCGGTGAGGGGCTTGCTCAGCATGCGGCTGCGCTCGGTGTAGCCCAGGGCCGCCGCGAGCCGCCCGGCGGCCTCGGCGTCGGCGGGGACGGTCAGCTCGATCTGCCGGCAGCCCCAGCCGCGCAGCACTTCCTCGGCGGCGAGCGCGGCGACGGTGGCGCGGCCCCGGTGCCGGTCCGGCTCGTCGATGGTCAGCTCCGCGATCCGGCCGGCCGTCGGGCCGAACCGGGCATCCGTCGTCAGCCGGATCCCGCCGACCCGGCGGCTGTTGACACAGACGTCGTACGGACGGGCCCGGCGCCCGTCGTCGTGGCGTTCTTCCGGTCCCGCGGGGCGCAGCGTTGTGGTCACGAGGACTTTCTACTCGCCCGTGTGCGGGCGCGTCATCACCGCGGATCGAAGTCGGCGGCCGCCCGCTCGTCGAAGATCCGCATGGCCTCCGCGGTCACCGGGCCCGGGGCGTCGGCGAGTTGGCGGCCGTCGATCCGGGTCACGGCCTGGACGTCGCGCAGGGTGGAGGTCAGGAAGATCTCCTCGGCCCGCTCCAGGGCGTCCAGCGGCAGATCGGTCTCCTTGGCGCCGGCCCAGTCGACGGTCAGAGCGCGGGTGATGCCCGCCAGGCAGCCGGAGTGCAGCGGCGGGGTGTGCAGTTCGCCGTCCAGAACGACGAAGACATTGGAACCGGTGCCTTCGCAGAGCGCGCCGACGGTGTTGGCGAACAGCGCCTCGGAGGCGCCCCGTTCCCGCGCGCGGGCCAGGGCGACGACGTTCTCACCGTACGACGTGGTCTTCAGGCCGGTGAGCGCGCCGCGTTCGTTACGGGTCCACGGGACGGTGACGGCGGCGGTGGTGTCCGGGCGGCGCCGGGTCTCGGAGAGCGCGATGACCAGGGTGGGACCGGCATCGCCGCGGTCCGAGCCGAGCGGGGAGACACCGCCGGTGTAGGTGAGGCGCAGCCGGCCCAGGGCCATCGGGTTGGCCGCCATCACGGCCTCACAGCCGCGCCGTACCTCGTCGAGATCGGGATCGGGCAGGCCGAGCCCGCGGGCGGAGGTGGCCAGGCGCTCCAGATGGCGGGTGAGGGCGAAGGCGCGGCCGTGCTCGGCCTTGATGGTCTCGAAGACTCCGTCGCCGACCGTCAGCCCGTGGTCGAAGACCGAGACCCGGGCGCTCTCGGCGTCCTGCAGTCCCCCGTCGAGCCAGATCTTCATCGCTTTCCTCCACTCGCCTCATGCAGGCCCGACGCTACCGCCAGCAGCCTGCGCGCCTTCAACTCGGTCTCGGCCCACTCCCGCTCCGGATCGGAGTCCCAGATGATGCCCGCGCCGGCGCCGAAGCGCAGCACCGGACCGGCGGGCGGGGTGCGGTCGATCCAGAACGTCCGTATGCCCACCGCGAGCTCGCCGGTGCGGCGGTCGGCGTCGACCCAGCCGATGCCTCCGCAGTACGGGCCGCGGGGTGCGGTCTCCAGCTCGTCGATGATCCGCAGCGCGCTGGACTTGGGAGCACCGGTGACCGACCCGGGCGGGAAGGTGGCTCCCAGCAGATCCGCCCAGGCGGTCTTCTCGTTCGCCCCGTCCAGCTCACCGCGCACCGTGGAGACGAGGTGGACCAGGCCGGGGTGCTCTTCGACGGCGCACAGTGCCGGGACGGTGACAGTTCCGGTGGCGCAGACCCGGCCGAGATCGTTGCGGACCAGGTCCACGATCATCACGTTCTCCGCCCGGTCCTTCGCCGAGAGGTCCGCCGCGGTCCGGCCGGTGCCCTTGATCGGGCCGGAGGTGACGGTGCGGTCGTCGCGCCGCAGATACAGCTCCGGGGAGGCACTGGCGATCTCGACGCCGTGGCCCGGCAGCCGGATCGTGCCCGCGTGCGGCGCCGGATTGCCGCGGTCGAGCACCGCCGACAGCGCGTCGACATCGGCGCGGCCGGGGTCGGGCAGCGGCGCAGTCAGCACCCGGCAGAGATTCACTTGATAGACGTCGCCGGCCGCGATGTGTTCACGGACGCGCCGGACACCTCCGGTATAGGCGTCCCGGTCCAGCGAGCTGATCCAGTCCTCGGGCGCGGGGCCCCGCCAGGCATCGGCGGCGGGCCGGTCCGCCGCGGTGGCCGGCCGGACGTCGCCGAAGCGGGCACAGACCACCGTGCCCTCGAAGTCGGCGGCGACCGCCCACCAGCCCGTGGAGTCCAGAGCCGCGGGATCGCTGGTCACATCCCGCAGGTCAGTGGCTATCAGGCCGCCGAAGCGTGCCATCGGAGCGAAGTCGTGCACGTCAGCGAGTCTATGGCGACGGCCCGCACCCCGCCTGCGCCGACCGAGCACCGCAGCACGCTGCACAAACGCGTTTTTGTACTGGCCCCGGAATCCGCTAGAGTTCAACACGTCGCCGGGACGCGAAAGCGCCCCGGAGGCCAAGTAGCTCCCGGACGTAGTCTGGGAGAGACACCTGCGGACGTAGCTCAGTTGGTAGAGCACCACCTTGCCAAGGTGGATGTCGCGAGTTCGAGTCTCGTCGTCCGCTCGATGTGGGGGATCTTCCCGAACCCCCTCACTCCTGGTGGAGTGGCCGAGAGGCGAGGCAACGGCCTGCAAAGCCGTCTACACGGGTTCAAATCCCGTCTCCACCTCCAAGGACGATTAGCTCAGCGGGAGAGCGCTTCCCTGACACGGAAGAGGTCACTGGTTCAATCCCAGTATCGTCCACTGGATCCCCGGAAACGGGGTGTCCGTCCCGCGCGATTAGCTCAGCGGGAGAGCGCTTCCCTGACACGGAAGAGGTCACTGGTTCAATCCCAGTATCGCGCACGCAGGTGCGGATCTTCGAGATCCGTGGTCCCGAGGACGATTAGCTCAGCGGGAGAGCGCTTCCCTGACACGGAAGAGGTCACTGGTTCAATCCCAGTATCGTCCACACCTGATCCCGAGGGCCGGAGCATTTCGCTCCGGCCCTCGGTCGTGTATCAGGAGGAGAAGAGCATATGGCCGAAGCTGCGGTGATGGCCGTGGTACCCATGGTGGCCGTGGTGGCCCTGATGCGGGGCACCCCAGGCGGGTGCTGCCGGGTAGGCCTGCGGGGCGGGCGGCGGCGGGGCCTGCTGTGACTCAAGACGGGCCAGCGCCTCCAGTTCCCCGTAGTCCAGGAATATCCCCCGGCAGCCGGCGCACTGCTCGATCTGGACACCATTGCGGTGGTACGTATGCATCGGGGCCTGGCACTTGGGGCATTGCATCGTCGCTCAACTCCCGTCATCCACAACTGCTCACGGCGGCACCGCCGGAACGGCCTCCCGGCAGCGGGGCGTTCAGCCTACGTCCGGACCGGCGGACGCCAACTGCTGCGGCGGATACGTCATCCGGGCACAGGCATCGACGACCGCGGTCTCGACCTCGTCCAGGGGGCGGGCGGCGGTGGCGGCCTTGGCTATGGCGAGCGCGGCGGTCTGCACGGTGAGCGCGCGGGCCGGAATCTCCAGGTCCGGCCAGGGATCACCGTCCGGACCCACGGCGGGGCCGCCGGCCGCGCGGTAGGCGGCCAGGAAGCGGGTCCAGATCCGGCACGTGGCGGTGGGGCTTCGTCCCGGGCCCACGGCGGCAGCAGGGCCCGGGCCCGCTCGACGGCAGCGGCGGCCGCGGGCAGCGCCCTGGCGGCGGTCCGGGGTGCGCGGGCACCGGACGGCGGGCCGCCGGCGGGGGCCGGTGCGGTACGCAGACGGGCCAGGGCGCGGGCGGCCTTGGCCGGGCCGCGCATCGGCGGGACGGGGCCGGGAAGTTGACGCGGGTCGACGGAGTGCAGACGGGCCAGCAGCCGGGCGGCCCAGGGGGCGGCGTCGGGGTCGTCGGGCGGGACCGGGCTGCCGTAGGGCCACCGGGTGAGCGCACGGCCCTCCTCGGTGACGGTGAGATAGCCGTCGGGGGCGGTGACGGGGAGCGGGGGCAGCAGGATGCCGTGCAGGAGGGGGTGGGCGGCGATCCGCAGCCGGGCGGCGAGCTCGCGGAGGCCGGCGTCGGGGGCGTGCGCCTTGGCGACCGTACGGCCGCTGCGGACGACCGTGCCGTCGGGACGGTCGGCGAGCACCTCGGCGGGCGGGGCGGGTGCGCCCTCCCGGGACGCCGTCGCGGACAGGGCGGTCAGGCGGGCGAGCAGTGAGGTGGTCATCGTTCCCCCGAGTCCCGCGCGGGCCGGATGCGCCGTGGGTGGTGGTGCGGGCCATGGGCGGCCCGGTCCGGGATCGTACGCGCGGTGCGGGCGGATCGGACCGGGGCGGTGGTCCGGAACGCTCGAAGGCCGGGCATCTCCCCAGATGCCCGGCCGTCGTGCCGTCCGCCGCACCCCCCGTCCCCACGGGGTTTCAGCCGGAGGTCCCCCGTCCCGGGCCGCTCTCCCGGGCCTGGGGCGCCGCTCAGCGCCCCAGCATTCCGACCACGGACGACGCCTGTGTCCACACTGCTTCCCAGCCGCCGAAGACCACGGCGAGGACGGTCGCCAGCGGCAGCACCATGGCCACCGCGACGAGGGGGTGGCGGGTACCGGAGGACTGCTGGCCGCCGAGCGCCGCGGCGACTCGTCGCCCCTGCGCCCGAAGGGCCGTCCGCCCGGAGGTCTCCACCATCGTCCCGCTCCCGTCGATTCCTGGGGCGGCGGGCGTCTGACCTCGGGGGACGAGTGCTCCGCCCGCCGCTTGAAGACAACCCTAGGTACGCGGCCGGCGGGAGGCGTCATGCCGTCGTATCGATTGGTCGGCCTCCAGGAGGATGACGGAACCGTGCCCCGTGTACTCCTCTGGGTGGAGAGACACGTCCAGAGACACGTCCAGGACCTGGGGACATCCTCGAAGGGGGACCGTCGAACGCACCGCCCCGGGCACTCCTGAGGGTGACCTCGCTCACTCCGGCCGCTCCCCCGGGCACGGCTGCCCCGCCCCCGCATCGCGCTCGGCCCGCCGCCCGTCCCGCGCCTCGGCCGTATCCCCCGCATCCGCGACCAACCCGCCCCGATCCTGCTACATCATGCCAATCCCCCTTCTACGGCAGATCATTGGGATCTCGCGCGGGATGTCGGTCCGCACGGCGGGAGGAGGAGCTCCCGTGCTTCGAGATTCGCACGTGCCACGGTCAATCCACCGGCCGACGCATGCGCGGCCTCTCAGCACAGCGAGCCGTCAATCCGTAAGCTGTGCCACGTCAGACGGTTGGCAGCGGAGGGGGCTCCCCACCGCAGGTAGGGGACGGACATGGCGATGATGCGGCTCCGACGCGAGGACCCGCGTGTCGTCGGGACGTTCCGGCTGCACCGCCGGCTCGGCGCGGGCGGGATGGGTGTGGTCTACCTCGGCTCGGACAAGCGCGGGCAGCGGGTGGCGCTCAAGGTGATCCGGCCGGACCTGGCGGAGGATCAGGAATTCCGCTCGCGGTTCGCCCGTGAGGTCTCCGCCGCCCGGCGGATCCGCGGCGGCTGTACGGCCCGGCTGGTCGCGGCCGATCTGGACGCGGACCGCCCCTGGTTCGCCACGCAGTACGTCCCGGGGCCCTCGCTGCACGACAAGGTCAACGAGGAGGGGCCGCTGTCCCCGGCGCAGGTCGCCTCCATCGGCGCCGCACTCTCCGAGGGGCTGCTGGCCGTCCATGACGCGGGCGTGGTGCACCGCGATCTGAAGCCGTCCAACATTCTGCTGTCGCCCAAGGGCCCGCGGATCATCGACTTCGGTATCGCCTGGGCGACCGGCGCCAGCACGCTGACCCATGTCGGTACGGCCGTCGGCTCACCGGGCTTTCTGGCGCCGGAGCAGGTGCGTGGGGCCGCGGTGACACCGGCGACGGACATCTTCGCGCTGGGCGCCACCCTCGCGTACACCTGCACCGCGGACTCCCCCTTCGGCCAGGGGAGTTCGGAGGTCATGCTCTATCGCGTGGTCCATGAGGAGGCGCAGCTCGCCGGAGTGCCGGACGCACTGGCGCCGCTGCTCGCCTCGTGTCTGGCCAAGGACCCGGCGGACCGCCCCAGCACCCTGTCGCTGTCGCTGCGGCTCAAGGAGATCGCGGCCCGTGAGGCGCACGGCCTGCCGGGCGGGCCGCTGGAGAACGGGTCCGGTGCCGGGACCGGTTGGGAGCGCGTGGAGCGCCGGCCCTCGGAGCGGCCGACCGGACAGCGGGCCGAGGAGTATGCGCGCCAGCGCACCGAGCGGCGGACGGCGGGCAGTTCCTCGCCGCGTCCGCACGCCTCCCGTCCCCCGGTTCCGCGGGACGCGGCCGCCCGGCCGGCCGGTCCGGTGTCGGCCGCGGGGAAGAACCCGCGGACCGGCGGGCGGAACGGGCGACGTGTCCCGGCCGCGCGGCCCACGGGGCGAAACGGTTCGCGTACCCCGGTGCGCACGACATCCGGCGGGCGTCGGCCGGGTCCCGACCGCCGGCTGCTGCGCCAGCGCGTCATCGTGTTCGTCGTGGTGACGCTGCTGGTGGCGCTCGGAATCGCGGCCGCTCAGGGGTGTCAGGGGCCGGCCCGCGGACTCGGGGCGGAGCGGCCGGTGCCGGTCGTGCCGTCCGCGGGGGTAGCGGGGCCGCACGGGGTGGGGCAACAGAACCCGTAGCAGGGAATTTCGTTCGGAGCAGCCGGCGGTTGTCCGGTGTGCCGTTGACCGATGCGCAGTGGGCGCGGATCGAGCCGTTGCGTGCAGACCGGACGCCGAAGCGGGGTGGCCGGTGGCGGGATCACCGGGTGGTGATCGATGCGCTCGTCCGGGAGCTCTGGACCGGGTCGCGGTGGGTGCACTGCCGGAGCGTGTCACGGGCCGGTCCGGCGGTTCTGCGGGCCGCGCCGCATCGCGCCCCTCAGCCCCAGGTGAGCGGGTCGAGATGGAGGTAGAAGCGCAGGCGGTCGTGGTCGAGGGCGATGCCGTAGCTCTCGGCGAACGCCGCGTCCGCGGCCCGCGCCCGCTCCTCGTCCGGCCAGGTCTCCCGCGCGTTGGCGAGCAGCAGCGCCAGGTCGGCGTAACGGTCGGCCGGCCCGAGGCGGCCCAGGTCGATGAAGCCCGACACGTTCAGGGTCTGCGGGTCCAGGACGATGTTGGGCAGGCACAGGTCCCCGTGGCAGACGACCCGGTCGGCGGCCTCCTGGTCCCGTCGCCGCGCGACCTGCGGGGCGAGGCGGTCCAGCAGCTCCGCGGGCGGCGTGTGCTGCTGCTCGACGGGGAGGAACTCCGGGTTCACCGCCCCGCGGCGCACGACGTCGCGCGCCACGGCGACCATGGCGTCCAGGTCCCGGCGGAACGGGCACTCCCACACGGGCACGTCATGGAGCCGGCGGACCGCGTCCGCGATGCGTTCCCAGGAGACCCGCAGGTCCGCGGCGGGCACCTGGTCAGCGGGTACGCCGGAGACGGCACTGGTCACCAGGCAGGCACCCGCGTCACCGGAGTGCCAGTCGAGCACCCGGGGTCCCGGTATGCCCTGGTCGCCCAGCCATGCGACCCGGTCGCGCTCGGCCTCCAGGCCGACCGCGTCCGCAGCGGGTACGCACTTGGCGTACCGGGCGGCGTCCGCACTGCGAAAGACGGCGGCTCCCGACTCACCCGAAGTGACGGGCAGCCAGTCGCCGCCACCCGCGCCGAGCAGCACCGGCGACACGGTCCGGGGTTCGGGATGATCGCTCATAGCGGCCACCTTAGTCAGCCGGACCGGTACCCCGGCTCGGGTCGGAGGACCCCGTCCCTGCCACGCCCCCGGCCCGCGGCGGGGGCCGGTGGCAGATCAAGCCGGGCGGCCGGTCGCCACCGCGTAGAAGGCCACCGCGGCGGCCGCGCCGACGTTGAGCGAGTCCACGCCGTGCGCCATCGGGATGCGGACCCATTCGTCGGCGGCCCGCAAAGCGCCGGTGCTCAGGCCGTCGCCCTCGGCGCCCAGCATCAACGCGGCGCGCTCCAGGGTGTGCGGGGCGGCCTCGTCGATGGCGGTGGCCTTATCGGCCGGAGTGAGGGCGAGCAGCTTGAAGCCCGCTTCCCGTACGGTGGCCAGATCCCGGGGCCAGCTCTCCAGGCGGGCGTACGGCACGGAGAACACCGCACCCATGGAGACCTTCACCGAGCGGCGGTAGAGCGGATCGGCGCAGTCCGGTGAGAGCAGCACCGCGTCCATGCCCAGAGCCGCCGCGCTGCGGAAGATCGCGCCGATGTTGGTGTGGTCGTTGACCGCCTCCATCACCGCGATGCGCCGGGCCCCGGCGAGGAGTTCGGCGGGCGCGGGCAGCGGCTTGCGCTGCATGGAGGCCAGTGCGCCACGGTGCACGTGATAGCCCGTCACCCGCTCGGCGAGGGCCGGGTTGACGGCGTAGACCGGTGCCGGGACCTCGTCGATGACATCGCGCATGACGTCGACCCACTTGGCCGAGAGCAGCATGGAGCGCATCGCGTAACCGGCGTGCCGGGCGCGCCGGATGACCTTCTCGCCCTCGGCGATGAAGAGCCCTTCTGCGGGCTCGCGCCGGCGCCGCAGCTCGACGTCGGTCAGGCCGGTGTAGTCGGCCAGCCGCGGGTCGTCCGGGTCATCGACGGTGATGATTTCTGCCACGGGGAGATAGTGCCTTGTCGGTGTCGGGGTTCCAATGCCGCGTCCGGAATCGGTTACCTGCGGGTAGGGGCCACGGCGACGACCTCGCCGATGACGATGACCGCCGGGGGGCGTACGCCTTCGGCCCGTACGGTCTCGCCGAGCGTCGCGAGGGTGGCGTCGACGCGGCGCTGGGCCGCGGTGGTCCCCTCCTGGATGACGGCGGCGGGGGTGTCGGCGGCGCGGCCGTGCTCGACGAGCTTGGCGGCGATGGCGCCGCTGTTCTCCACGCCCATCAGGATGACGAGGGTGCCGCGCAGCTTGGCGAGCGCGGGCCAGTCCACCAGCGAGCGCTCGTCGTCGGGGGCGACATGGCCGCTGACGACGGTGAACTCGTGGGCGACACCGCGGTGGGTGACGGGGATGCCGGCGGCGCCGGGCACCGAGATGGTGCTGGAGATGCCGGGGACGACCGTGCAGGGGATACCGGCCTCGGCGAGTGCCTGGGCCTCCTCCATGCCGCGGCCGAAGACGAACGGGTCGCCGCCCTTGAGCCGGACCACGGCCTTGCCGGCCTTGGCGTGCTCGATCAGCGCGTTGTTGATGGCCTCCTGGGCCATGAAACGGCCGTAGGGGATCTTCGCGGCGTCGATGACCTCGACATGCGGCGGGAGTTCGGCGAGCAGATCGCGGGGGCCGAGGCGGTCGGCGATCACCACGTCCGCCTCGGCGAGCAGCCGGCGGCCGCGGACGGTGATCAGGTCGGGGTCGCCGGGGCCGCCGCCGACCAGGGCCACACCCGGGGTGTGCGGGCGGCGGTGGTGCGGGGCGGCGATGCTGCCGTCCCGGAGGCCCTCGACGATCGCGTCGCGCACGGCGGCGGAGCGGCGCGGGTCGCGGCCGGTGAGCACGGCGACGGTGACGCCCTCGCTGCGGCCGGTGGCCGGGGTCCAGGCGGTGGCCGCCTCGGCGTCGTCGGAGCGTACACACCACACCCGGCGGTCCTCGGCCTCCTGGGACGCGGCGGCGTTGGCCTCCGGGTCGTCGGTGGAGATCAGCGCGTACCAGGCGCCGTCGAGGTCACCGTCCTGGTAGCGGCGGCGCTCCCAGCGGACCTCGCCGGCATCGGCCATCGCCTCGACGGACGGGGTGGCGGACGGGGAGATCAGCAGGACCTCGGCGCCGGCGGCGACCAGGGAGGGGAGCCGGCGCTGGGCGACCTGGCCGGCGCCCAGGACAACCACCCGGCGGCCGGACAGCCGCAGTCCGACGGGGTAGGCAGCGTGTTCGGCGACGTGCTCAGCCATGGCGGTACGGCTCCTTGTGCGGATGGTGCGGGTTCGGCGACCGGCTCGGCCGCTGCGGCTCTGGAGCGGCTGGTCAGGGGTACGGCCCGGGGCGGTGTCATGGCCCCGGCCCACAGCCTATGGGGCTGCGGGCCGGGGGTCATGCGGGGGCGGATGGCTGCCCCGCTCAGCTCTTCTCGGTGACTCCGGCGGAGTCGAAGGTGGCGACCTCGTGCATGGCGCGGGCGGCGCTCTGCACCACGGGGAGCGCGAGCAGGGCGCCGGTGCCCTCGCCGAGGCGCAGATCGAGGTCGACCAGGGGGCGCAGGCCCAGCTTGTTCAGGGCCGCGACATGGCCGGGCTCGGCGCTGCGGTGGCCGGCGATGCAGGCGGCCAGCGCCTCGGGGGCGATGGCACGGGCCACCAGGGCGGCGGCGCCGGCGCTGACCCCGTCGAGGATCACCGGCGTACGCAGCGAGGCGCCGCCGAGGATCAGTCCGACGAGCGCGGCGTGCTCCAGGCCGCCGACCGCAGTGAGGACACCGATGGGGTCGGCGGGGTCGGGCTGGTGGAGCTCCAGGGCGCGGCGGACGACGTCGACCTTGCGGGCGTGCGTCTCGTCGTTGATGCCGGTGCCGCGGCCGGTGACCTCGGCCGGGTCGTCGCCGGTGTAGACGGAGATCAGCGCGGCGGAGGTGGTGGTGTTGGCGATGCCCATTTCGCCCGTGAGCAGCGCCTTGTTGCCGGCCGCGACGAGGTCACGGGCGGTGTCGATACCGACCTCGATCGCCTGGAGCACGTCCTCCTGGGCCATGGCCGGGCCCGCCGTGAAGTCGGCGGTGCCGGGGCGGACCTTGCGCGGCAGCAGACCGGGGGTGGCGGGGAGATCGCCCGCCACACCGACGTCCACGACACAGACCTCGGCGCCGACCTGGTTGGCGAAGGCGTTGCAGACCGCGCCGCCGCCCAGGAAGTTGGCGACCATCTGGCCGGTGACCTCCTGGGGCCAGGGGGTCACGCCCTGGGCGTGCACGCCGTGGTCACCGGCGAAGATCGCGACGGCGGCCGGCTCCGGGATCGGCGGCGGGCACTTGCGGGACAGTCCGCACAGCTGGGCCGAGATGATCTCCAGCATGCCCAGCGCCCCGGCGGGCTTGGTCATCCGCTTCTGCCGCTCCCAGGCCTCGCCGAGTGCCTTGGCGTCCAGCGGGCGGATGCCCTGCAGCGTCTCCTGGAGGAGGTCGTGCGGGCTCTCGCCGGGCAGCGCGCGGCGGCCGTAGGTCTCCTCGTGGACGACCCAGGACAGCGGGCGGCGCTTGGACCAGCCGGCCTGCAGCAGCTCGGGCTCCTCCGGGAACTCGTCGACGTAGCCGATGCACAGATAGGCAACGACTTCGAGGTGCTCGGGCAGGCCCAGTTCGTGGACCATCTCCCGCTCGTCGAAGAAGCTGACCCAGCCGACGCCGAGGCCCTCGGCGCGGGCGGCGAGCCAGAGGTTCTCCACCGCGAGCGCGGAGGAGTACGGGGCCATCTGCGGCTGGGTGTGGCGGCCGAGGGTGTGCCGGCCGCCGCGGGTGGAGTCGGCGGTGACGACGATGTTCACCGGCGTTTCGAGGATCGCCTCGATCTTCAGCTCACGGAACTGCTTGGCGCGCCCCTTGGGCAGCGACTTGGCGTACGCCTCGCGCTGCGCCATCGCGAGCTGGTGCATCTTCTCGCGGGTCTCGTCCGAGCGGATGACCACGAAGTCCCAGGGCTGGGAGTGGCCGACGCTGGGCGCGGTGTGGGCCGCCTCCAGGACGCGCAGCAGCACGTCATTGGGGATCGCGTCGCTGCGGAAGCCGTTGCGGATGTCGCGGCGTTCGCGGATCACGCGGTGGACGGCGGCGCGCTCGGAGTCGTCGTACCCGGCGGCCGGGAACAGGGCGTCGGCCGCGCCGGGGCCGGGCCCGTCGGGCGTCTGGACGGCGTGCTGCTGGTCGGCGGCCTGCGGCTGGTCGTCGTCCGGGCCCTCGCCGAGCTGGACGAGTGCGGCGGCGTCCTGCTGCTGGGGCGATTCGTCGGCGTCGGCGGCGGGCTCGCGGTCGGCAGCGGACTGCTCGTCGGCAGCGGCCGGGGCGGCCGCGGGGGTCTGCTCGCCGGATGCCTGGGCCGGGATGTGGACGGCGACGGGCCGGTCTTCGGCGACCGGCTCGGCCGGAGCGTCGGGTGCGGCCTCCGCGGGCTCGGCAGCGTCTGCGGGCGCGGCGTCCTCGGCGGGCTCGCCGGGGGCCGCCTCGGCCGCGGGGGTGCTGGGCTCGGCGGGGCTGCCGGTGTCGTCCGGAGCGGCCGCTGCGGGCTGCTGCTCGGCGGGAGCGTCCGGGCCCTGCGGCGCGGCCTCCGGGGCGGGCTCCTCGGCGGTCTGCTGCCCTGCGGCGTCCACGGGGGCGCCGGGCTGCGGCGGTCCGGCGGGCGGCTGCTGCGCCTCGGACGGCTCTATGACGGCCTGCTCCTGCGGCGCGCCGTCGTCGGTCGCGGGCAGGGCGACGGGGCCCTGGGGAGCGGCGGGCGTCGGGGCGGTGGACTCGGCGGCCGGGGTGTCGTCGGTCGCCCCGGCCGGGGTGACCTGGTCCGGGGCGGCCTCGGCCGGGGCGGTGGCCGCGGGCTCCGGCCGGGTCTCGTCGGCGACGGCCGGTGCGGCGGCCTCGGGCTGCCCGGCGGTCTGCTCGTCCTGCGGTGCCTGGGGGGCGTCGACGGGGGCGTCGGCCGCCTGCTGTTCCGCCACGGGCTCCGCGGTCCGGCCGGCCTCATCGGACGGCGCGGGGGCCGGAGCGTCGGCGGGCTGCGCCGCGGGCTCGGCGGGCGCGCCCTGGTCGGCGGGTGCGCCCTGGTCGGCGGGTGCGCCCTGGTCGGCGGGCTGCTGCGGGACCTCGGCGACGGCCTCGGGCTGCTGGGCGGCCGGGACGGTGTCCTCGCCGGGTACGTCCTGCGCGGGGGCTTCCTCGGCGGGGGCCTCCGCAGCGGGAGTGTCCGCAGCGTGGGCGTCCGCCGTGACGGCGTCCGGCACGACGGCGTCCGGCACGACGGCGTCCGCCGCGGATGTGTCCGGCACGGCGGTTTCCGTCGCGGCCGTTCCGTCCTGCGCGGGCGATGCCGCATCCGGCACCGCGTCCGGAGCGCTGTCCTGCGGCTGCGCCGGCACCTCGGCCTGCGCCTCGGCCGACGCCTCCGGTCCGGCATCGGCGGCGGGAGCGCCGTCCCCGGGCTGCGCGACGTCCTCGGCCGGCAGCGGCATCGGCTGTTCGACGGGCAGCGCCGCGTCCTGCGGGACGGGCTGCACGGCGGGGGCGGGCTGCACGGCCTCGGGGGGCGCGGCGGGTGCGTCGGCGGATACGGCGGGTGCCTCGGGGGCGACCGTTTCTGCGACCGGGGCCGCGGTCGCCTGCGCGGAGGCCTCGTTCCACGCCGGCACCTGCGAGGGGATCTCGCCGAGCTGCGGGCCTGGCAACGGGCCCTGGCCTGCGGCGCCGTAGGTCTGCTCGGCGTTCCACTGCCCGCCGTAGGGCTGCTCGCCGTATGCGGGGGCGAAGGTCTGCCCGGCCGCCGTCACCTGCCCGAGGGGCTGCTCGGCGTACGGCAGGTCCGCGGCGGTCTGTGCCGCGGCCGGCGGGCCGGTCACGAACTGTTCGTCCGGTGTGGCCGCGGCCGGGGCGTCGAAGTATTCGGGGCCGCCCGTGGGCGGTCCGGCGTGCCGCGCGGCGGACGGTGCGGGTGCCTCGGCCGGTCCGCGGTCGGCGAGCGAACGGACCACGCCGCCGGTCGCGTCGGGGACGGGCGGGCCCATGTGCAGCGGACGGCGCGGGGGCGTGGACGGCGCGGCCGCGCGGGCCCGGTCCGGCTGCGGAGCCGCGGGCTGCGGAATGCGGACGGAGCTGAGGTCGACGGAACCGGAATCCCGGCCGCCGCTCTCGTGGTCGCCGGCCTGGGCGGGCATCGGCTCGAAGCCGGTGGCTCCCTGGGTGGCCGCGTCGATCGGTGCACCCTGCTGGGGCTGCTGGTCCGCACCGTGGTGGGTCTCCTGCGGCTGCGGGAGGGGCTGGGGCGCGGGCTGCTCGCTCCAGGCGCCCTGGGCACCCGGCATCAGCAGCAGGTCGTCGTCCTCGACCGCACCGTCGGTCTGGTCGAGGTAGGGGTATTCGCCCGGAGGGGGCACTGTGCCCGGCAACTCCGTCGGTCCGGCGTCGGCAGGGGAAGGAGCGGCCGCCGGCTGCGGCTGCCCGGGATGTCCGCCTGCGTTCTCCGGCTGTCCCTCGCCCGGGAACTGGCCGGTGTCGGTCATGCGTACCCCTCGCCCATTGGTAGTGCTCCTTCCAACCGCTCGTGCGACGCGCTCGACCGGGGCGCGCCGACGCCCCGATAGCTAGAACGAGCGAGCACGCCTCGCGGCACGTCCGCTCTCCAGAGCTTCATATTCGGCCAAAACCACGGCATTTTCCGGATATTGGCGTACGAAGCCGAATGCGGAACGGCGGCGCAACGATCCGCCAGCCTACCTCGCGCGGGTTGCCGTGCTGGTCACGGGTGAGGAACGCGATACCCGCTGAGCAGAAACACCACGGACCGCTCGCGTTCGACCCAGACGGAAGTGTCCAGGTCCACGGACTGCAGCAGCGCGCACTCGACTTCGTAGCCGCCGTCGGCCAGCGCCCGGCCGAGCGATTCGGCCTCGTCGCGGGTGGCCGCGTGGGTGACGATCCGTTCGGGACGGCGGGCCGCGCAGGCGGTGAGCACGTCCGCTCCCCCGCCGCCGATCCGGATCACGTCGGGCTCGGGCAGGTCCTCCAGGACCTGCGGCGCCCGGCCGTGCACGACCTGGAGTTGGACACCGTGGCGGCGGGCGAGGGCGGCGGTGCGTCCGCAGGCGTCCGGGTCGGCGTCCACCGCGATGACGGCGGCGCCGAAGCGCGCGGCCTCCACCGCGGCGGCTCCGCTGCCCGCGCCGATGTCCCAGACCAGGTCGCCCACCTGCGGTCCGAGACGGGCGAGTTGTGCGGTGCGCAGCTGGACGGACTCGCCCTCGCCCAGGGCGCCGCCGTATGCGCTCGCCGGAAGTCCCCAGCCGCGCGGGCCCGTCGGGTGGCCGACCTCGTGACCGGCGATCCAGCCGGTTCCCTGGGCCGCGGCCCCGCCGGGCGAACCGCCGACGACAATGACGACATTGGGGTCACGCCAGACATGGTCGGCGGCCTTGTCGGATGTGAGGACCGTCACCTGCTCCCGCTCGGTGCCCAGTTCCTCGCAGATGACGAAGGTGCGGTGGACGCCGCCGAGCAGCAGGGCGAGTTCGGCGGGACCGGCGCCGGGTGAGGTGAGCACCGCGACCTTGGTGTGGGCGCGGCAGACGTTCACCGCGCGGCGCAGGTCGCGGCTGTGGGCGACCACGATCTGGGCGTCGTCCCAGGGCATACCGGCCCGTGCGAAGGCGGCCGCGACGGAGGAGACGGCCGGGACCACTTCCACTTCCAGGCCGTGCTCGGGTGCCCGCAGGGTGCGGACGACACCGAAGAAGCCGGGGTCACCGTCGGCGAGCACGACGGCGGTGCCGCGGTGCTGGGCGATACGGCGGGCGGCCAGGCTCACACTGCCGAGGCGGATCCGCTCGGCGTTCGGCGGGACTTCGGGAAGTGCGAGGTGGTGGGCGGCGCCGGCCACCAGCGTGGCGGCGCCGAGCGCGGAGCGGGCGGCGGCGGTCAGTGGAGAGCCGTCCCATCCGATCACCGTGACCCGGTCGGCCATGCTCGTCAGTCTCCTGGGGCTGCTGTGGTTACGCGGGCGGGGCGGCGGACAGGGCGGCCGCAGGCCGGTGGTGGTGCCGCTGTGGTGCGCTGGTCCGCGCTGGTCGCGCAGGTGCGCGGCAGGCCGAGACTACCCCCTGCGGTACGGACCTGAGCGCGGGCATGGTCAGTTCCACTCGGGGTAGCTGAATCCGTTCGCGTCCGCCAGCCGGCCGGGGACCCCCTCCAGGTCCTCGGGCAGCAGGCTCCACACGATCAGATCGGTCCGGATGTCCGTCCAGCCGCCGTCCTCGGTGCGGCTGCGGGCTATGAAGGCATTGCGCAGCACGCCCTCGCTGATGCAGCCGATCTTCTGGGCGACCTGCTGGGAGGCGGTGTTGCCGGCCGCGGTGCGCAGCTCGATGCGTTCGAACTTCTGGTCGTGGAAGAGCCAGTGGGCGACGGCGAGGGAGGCCTCGGAGGCGTACCCCTCGCCGCGGGCCCAGGAGGCGACGACGTAGCTGATCTCGCTGGAACGGATCCGCCAGTCGGTGTTGCGCAGTTGGACCACGCCGACCAGGCGCTGGGTGAGGAACTCGGTGACCGCCAAGTCGATGCCGTGGCCCGCGGTGCGCTCGGCGTGGGCGCTCTCGGTGGTCCAGGCGCGCGCGGCGTCCTCGGTGTACGGCTGCGGTATCGCGGTCCAGGCGGCGACCAGCTCGTCGTTCATCATCGCGGCGAGGGACGGCACATCGGCCTCCTCGAAGGGGCGCAGCACCAACCGGTCCGTGCTGATGGAGATGTCCGGAAAGGTGGATGTCATGCCGCTGCTCCCGCGCCGTTGACTGTGGTGTCCGGACCGTCGCGCGCTGTGAGACCGCGAGGTCACGGGCCGTCTTGACCGTCTTGAAGGCACCAGCATGCAGCATGGGCGTACGGGTGTGCCACGCGCGTGGGCCCCGGCCGCGCGTGGCGCGAGTCCGGGGCCTGCGGGCCGCCGTGCGGACGGACACCTTCCGGTGACCTGCGCACGGGCGGCTGTGCGTCCCTACACCCGCCCACCCCCCCGAAGGGGGGTGGGCGGCGGGGAAACAAGGGGAAACAGGGGACACCGAGGAAACAGCCCTCCCCATAGGGAAAGCCGCCTGGTGTCAGCTCTTGGCCGGGCCGAAGGCCGGGATGACCGAGCCGTCCTTGTACTTGCCCTCGATGAACTCCTTGACCTCGGGGGAGTTCAGGAGCTTGGCCAGCTTCTTGATCCGCGGGTCGCTCTCGTTGCCCTTCTTGACGGCGAGGAAGTTGGCGTAGGGGTTGTCCTTCGCCTTCTCCAGGGCCAGCGCGTCCTTGGAGGGCTTGAGGTGGGCGCCGATGGCGAAGTTGCCGTTGATGATCGCGGCGTCGACGTCGTCGATACGCGGCGCGGTCTGCGCGGCCTCCAGCTCGGTGATCTTGATGCCCTTGTCGTCCTTGACGTCCGTCAGCTTGGCGTCGGAGCCGACACCGGGCTTGAGGGTGATCACCCCGTTGTCGGCGAGCAGCTTGAGCGCCCGGCCCTCGTTGGAGGGGTCGTTCGGGACCGAGACGGTGCTGCCGGCCTTGAGCTCCGAAAGCTTGTCGATCTTCTTGGAGTAGACGCCGAGCGGCTCGATGAGCACGTTCTGGACGGGCACGATGTGCGTGCCGTTCTCCTTGTTGAAGGTGTCGAGGAACGGCTTGTGCTGGAAGAAGTTGGCGTCGACCTGGCCGTCGTCGGTGACCTTGTTCGGGATCTTGTAGTCGTTGAACGGCTTGACGACCAGCTTGAGGCCCGCCTTCTCCGCCAGCTCGTTCTTGACGAAGTCGAGGATGGTGCCGTGCGGGGTGGGGCTCGCGGCGACGACGAGCGGGGCGTTCTTATCGCCCTTGTCGCCGCCGGCGGTGGTGTCGGAGGGGGCGCTGCAGGCGCTCGCCCCGAGGGCGACGGCGGAGGCGGCGGCTATGGCGACGGAGATCTTGACGGTGTTGCGCACGAAGAGTGCCTCTTTCTTTCCACGCGAGGGTTCCGCGTGATGTCCGCCCGGCAAAGGGTCCGGGCTCTTGGGTGATGCGGAGGGGGTACGGGTGGGGCGGTCAGGCGGCCTCGGTGACGGCGGCCGGCTCCTCGGTGCGGGCGCGGCGCAGGCCGACGCGCAGGACGGACGAGGCACCGGTGCCGCGGCGGGCGAGCCGGCGGACGATGAGGTCGCCGAGCAGCTGGACGAGCGTGACGAGGAGGATCAGCTCCACGACGGTGGTGATCATCAGCGAGGTCTCGTACTGCTGATAGCCATAGGTGTAGGCCAGGTTGCCCAGCCCGCCGCCGCCGACCGCACCGGCGATCGCGGAGTAGCCGATCAGCTGGATGACGGTGGTGGTGACGGCCGCGATCAGCGCGGGCAGTGCCTGCGGGAGCAGCACCTTGAAGACGATGGTCCAGGTGCCGCCGCCCATCGCCTGGGCGGCCTCGACCAGGCCGTGGTCGACCTCGCGCAGTGCGGACTCCACCAGCCGGGCGAAGAACGGGATGGCGGCGATGGCGAGCGGGACCACCGCGCCGGTCGGGCCGATGGAGACACCGACGACGAGCCGGGTGAAGGGGATCAGCACGACGATCAGGATCAGGAACGGGAAGGACCGTCCGATGTTCACGATCGCGCCGAGGACCTTGTTCACCACGACGTTCTGCAGGATGGCGCCGCGGTCGGTCAGATGCAGCAGCACACCGGCCGGGATGCCGATGAGCACCGCGTAGAACGTCGACCACCACACCATGAAGAGGGTGTCGAGGGTGTTGTCGTACAGCAGCGGCTGCATCTCGTTCCAGGTCACTTGGCACCTTCCTTCTGCAGTGTGGCCGCGGACGCCGGGATCGCGGGCTCAAGGGCAGTTTCGACCGCGGCCGCGCCGTCGACGCTCGCGACGTCGGCGACATCGACCTGCAGCCCCTGCTCACGCAGGAAGCCGATGGGCACGACGTTCTCCTCGAAGCGGCCGGGGAGCTCGATGCGCATCCGGCCGATCTGCTTGCCGCCGACGGTGTCCATGGCGGCGCCGAGGATCGAGATGTCGACGTTGTAGGTGCGCGACAGCTCGGAGATCACCGGGCGGGTGGCGGCCGAGCCGTGGAAGGTGATGTCGACGACGGTGCGGTCGTCGGCCGAGGGCTCGCCGCCGACCGGGAACAGCTCCCGGGCCAGCTCGGAGCCGGGGGTGGCGAGCAGTTCGGCCACGGTGCCCTGCTCGACGACGCGGCCGTCCTTCATCAGCGCGGCCGAGTCGCAGATCGTCTTGACGACGTCCATCTCGTGCGTGATGAGCACGATGGTCAGGCCCAGCTTGCGGTTGAGGTCGCGCAGCAGCTGGAGGATGGAGCGGGTGGTCTCCGGGTCCAGGGCGCTGGTGGCCTCGTCCGAGAGCAGCACCTTGGGGTCGCCGGCCAGCGCGCGGGCGATGCCGACGCGCTGCTTCTGGCCGCCGGAGAGCTGGGCGGGGTAGGCCTTGGCCTTGTCGGCCAGGCCGACCAGGTCCAGCAGCTCCAGGGCCTTGCGGGAGCGCTCCTGGCGGTCGGTCTTGAGGATCTCCAGCGGCAGTTCCACGTTGTCCTGGACGGTGCGCGAGGACAGCAGGTTGAAGTGCTGGAAGACCATGCCGATGTGGCTGCGGGCGGCCCGGAGCTGGGCACTGGCGCGCTTGCCGCGTCCGGCGATGGACGTCAGCTCCTGGCCGGCGACGGTGACCGTGCCGGAAGTGGGACGCTCCAGGAGGTTGAGGCACCGGATGAGGGTGGACTTGCCGGCGCCGCTCTGGCCGATGACGCCGTACACCTCGCCCTCGCGGACGTGCAGATCGACGCCGTCCAGGGCGGTGACCTCGCGGTCTCCTGAACGGTAGACCTTGGTCAGGCCCGTTGTGGTGATCACAGGGAATTCCGTCACTGTCGAGTGCTCGGCGGCTCGCCCGCCGGGCACGGGGCATTCTTGCGAGTGCGGCAGGGGGGAACAGGGAGCGGCGGCGGGCGCGGGGCCCGGCTCCGGGTTCCGGTGACGCGGGGCGGCCGAGGGCGTCGGAAGGCCGACGTACGGCTCATGAGTCGGGATCCCCCCTGCTCCTTGAGAGCTCGGGGAGGTCTCGCTTCGGGGCGCGAGCTCAGGCGGGGGCCCTCAGCGGTCACACATTCGACACATGCAACGAGCACCGGGCGTCTGATACGCCTCGGTCGCAGGGGTGCGGTAGCTCGTCGTGGTCATGCGGGAAGTAAACCAGACAGCAGTACGGGCCGATCAAGCCAGTCCGAATTGCGGACACCACTGACCGACCCGTGGACAGCCCCTCGCCCGGCGCGGATGATCTCCCGCGTTCGGTCCGTGGCCTGCGCGGATGCCGTCGGGAGCGGGGGACGAGGAAACCGGCCGGCGGCGTTGCGGGCCCGGTGCGCTGTGGTCAACGCCACGGTCAACATGCCGCAAAGGAGCGCATCAGCGCTGATCCTCCTGCTTCATGGGCGTACGTGCCACGGTGGGGCCGGACGCTGCCGCCCGTCCGCCGCCGATTAGCATCGCCCCATGCCCCACAACCCCACGGCGCGCGGCCGTGCCACCCGGAGGCCCCGGTGTTCGACGCGCTGACGATCGCGGTCGCGGTGACCGCTCTCGCCCTCGCCGCCTGGTGCGGCTTCGCGGCGTTCCGTGACCAGCCCACCAAGGACTGGCATTTCCTCGGCATGGGCCTGGTGTCGCTGCTCGGCATCGTCCAACTGGTCATCGCCGTCGTGCAGTTGGCGCGCGGGGTGTCGCCGGACAAGGGCACCGCGCTCTTCGTTTCGTATCTGCTCGGGGCGGCCGCCTGTGTGCCGGCGACCGGCTTTATGTCGCTCTCGGAGCGCACCCGCTGGGGTTCGGCCACCGTCGCGGCGGGCGCCGTGGTGCTGGCCGTACTGGAAGTGCGGCTGTTCGACATCTGGGGAGGCGGCAGTGCCTGAGACCACGGCGACCACCGCGGCGGACGGCGGCACGGCCGCCGCGCCGGGCAAGCGTTCCCTGGGCACCGGCCCGGGCCGGCTGCTGGTCACGCTCTACGGGATCTTCACCGTCGCGGCCGCGTCCCGCTCGCTCTACCAGCTGCTCGCACAGTTCGACCGGGCGCCGCTGGCCTACAGCCTCTCGGCGGTCTCCGCGGTCGTCTACGGGTTCATCACCTTCTCGCTGGTGCGCGGCGGCGAGGGCGCCCGCCGGGCCGCGCTCGCCTGCTGTGCGCTGGAGCTGCTCGGGGTGCTCGGCATCGGCACCTGGACTCTGCTCGACCCGTCCGCGTTCCCGGACGCCACGGTCTGGTCGGACTACGGCATGGGCTACCTCTTCATTCCCGTCATCCTGCCCGTCACCGGGCTGATGTGGCTGCGCCGGTCGCGTACGGAGCGGCCGGGAGCCTGAGGCCGTCCGGCGAGCGAGTTGCGCCATCCGGGTGAGGCCGTCCTCGCGCTGGGCGGCAGCGCCACGGCACCCGGGGCCTTCGGCTTCGTCGCCGCGCCGACCGCCACCGGCTTCAGCCCGCTGACCGGTCTGACCGCGGGCGGCACGCTGGTCGACTTCACGGGCACGGGACTGTCGACGACCACCGGTGTGACCTTCGGCGGCGTGCCGGCCGCGTTCGCCGTCCTGTCCGACACCAGGGTCGCGGCCGTCGCGCCGAGCCACGCCGTGGGCGCGGTCACCATCGCGCTCACCACCACGGGCGGCAGCGCCACGGTGCCCGGGGTCTTCCTCCATCTGCTCTGATGCGGACGGCTTTCTGCTCTGCTGCGGATGGCTGTCCGCTCTGATGCGGACGGCCCGGCGCACCCGCCCCGCCCGGGGCGGGCACGCCCCCGGCGCTACGCCTGTGCGACGAGTTCCCCGGCTCCGGCCGGCTGGGGCACTTCCTTCTCCATCGTGACCACGTTCAGCCGGGGCGTGCGCTGCTCGGTGCCCACGGGCACATAGCCGTGACTGCGGTAGAGCCGCAGATTGCCCTCGCTGCGGTGGCCGGTGGACAGGCGGTAGCGGGTGGCCGAGCGCTCGGCCGCCAGCCGCCCCTCGACGGCGTCGAGCAGCCGTCCGCCCAGGCCGTGCCGCTGCATCCGCGGGTGCACGATGAGCTTGGCTATCGTCCCGGTGCCGTCCTCGTCGACCGTGCCGCGCACGGATCCGACCACCTCCTCGCCGAGCCGGGCCACCACGACGCAGCCCTCGCCGAGTTCGGCGCGCAGCGCCTGCAGCGTCTGGGTGAGCGGCTCGATGCCGTAGTCGTCGTACAGCGCGGCTTCCTGCTGGTAGCAGAGGTACTGGAGTTTGAGGATCTGCTCGGCGTCCTGGTCGGTCGCCGCAGAGATGGTCACACTCGTGCCCATGCGCGTATGCCTCCCCTATTCGGTTCGCTGGTCCGGGCGCGCTGAGGGTGAGAGGGGTGCGCCCGGAACGATGTGCCCTGACGGACGGCGCCGTGGGGTACCCGTCGCCGCCATGACGTGGCTGACACCGCTCCTTCCGGATTCCCCGGTAAGGGGCAGCGGCAATCTCCGCCGCGAGCATTCTGCGCAGGCAATTGGGGCAAGCGGAACGGACCGGCACCGAGCTCTCCTGTGACATTCCCAACTCAGATGAGAATGCAGGGGAGGTGGCACCGGTCCGGGCGGCCGGGCTCCGCCGTGGCAGCGGTCCGGGCAGCGGCGTCAGCGCTTGCGGAACTCCGCGGCGGCCAGCAGCGCGGTGTCGGGATTGTCGGAGAACAGGCCGTCAATGCCGGTACCGAGGTACGCCTTGAACACACCGAGGGCGTCGCCGTAGGCGTCCGGGTCGGTGCCGCGGCGGTAATCGGCCGGCAGGAAGGTGTTCTCGTTGCGGACCGTATACGGGTGCAGGACCAGTCCGGCGGCGTGGGCGTCCTTGACGACGGACGTGGGCTCGCCGAGCTTGCCGTCCTTGTCCCGCGGGATGATCACGGTCAGGTCCGGGCCGATGCCCTGGGCGAAGCCGGCCAGCCACTTCAGGCCCTCGGGCTTGACCAGATCGGCGACCTTGCGCGGGTCGCCCGCCTCGACGAAGTCCCAGGGCTGGGAGTCGAGCGTGGAGAGCAGGACGACCTTGGGGCAGTCGACGAGCCTGCCGAGGCGCTGGATGCTGCTGGGCTCGAAGGACTGCAGGAAGTTCGGGGAGTTCCTGCGGTGCCGGCCGTGCGCACGCAGCGCCTTGGCCACCCGCTCCTCCAGACCGAGGCCCAGCTTGCGGAAGTAGGTGGGGTGCTTGGTCTCGATGTGCAGCCAGACGCGGCGGCCCCGCTTGCGGCCCTCGTGCTCGGCCCACTGCAGCACCTCCTCGAAGGTCGGCACCTCCCACACCCCGTCGTAGACGGTGTTGTGCTGCCGGGTTCCCGGTATGCGCTCCTTGGCGCGCAGCGTCTTGAGTTCGGCGAGCGTGAAGTCCTCGGTGAACCAGCCGGTCAGCTTCTCCCCGTCCACGCTCTTGGTGGTCTTGCGGTCCGCGAACTCGGGGTGCGCGGAGACATCGGTGGTGGCGGTGATGTCATTCTCGTGGCGGCAGACCAGATGCCCGTCCTTGGTGGGGACGAGGTCCTGCTCGATGACGTCCGCGCCCATGTCGAGGGCGAGTTGGTAGGAGCCGAAGGTGTGCTCGGGGCGGTAGCCGCTGGCGCCGCGGTGGCCGACGATCAGCGGTACCGGCAGTTCCTGGGGCGCCCCGGCCCGCTGGGCCGCGCTCGCCTGGCCGGCTCCGCCGAATACCGCCGCTCCCGCGCCGAGGGCCGCGGCCCCCAGCACCGTCCGCCGTCCCGGCTGCTGCCGCTTGTGCATGCGCACGCTCCTTGTTCGAGTTGTTCGCTGGTCTTCCGAGTGCTTCCGGACACTTCCGGGTACTTCCGGGTACTTCCGGGTGTTTTACGGCGTGCGGTGAGGCGTGTTGCACACCGGCCCGGAGAGCCCGGCCGATCGTAGGCACGGACGGGTCACGCCGGGGAGACGGAAGACAACATCGGGGGGAAGATGGTGGTAACACACGTCAACTGTGCGTATCGACCTCGTGAACCCGAGGTGCGCGCGGGAGTAACCCGCGAGTATGGTCCTTGGCTGCAGTGTTCTGCGCCGCTTGACGTTGACCAGTCACGACCCGGAGGGCCCGTTGTCCCGCATTGTGCTGAAGGCGATTCTCGGATTCGTCATGCGTGTCCTGTACCGCCCGAAGGTCGAGGGCATGGAGCGCATTCCGGCGACCGGACCGGTGATCCTGGCCGGCAACCACGTCACCTTCATCGACTCGCTGTTCCTGAGCCTGGTGGTCAAGCGCCCGGTGTACTTCATCGGCAAGGACGAGTACGTCACCGGCAAGGGCCTCAAGGGCCGGGCGATGGCCTGGTTCTTCACCAGCGCCGGCATGATCCCGGTGGACCGGGACGGCGGACACGGCGGTGTCGCGGCGCTGATGACCGGCCGCCGGATCCTGGAGGAGGGCAGCGTCTTCGGCATCTACCCCGAGGGCACCCGCTCCCCCGACGGCCGGCTCTACCGCGGCCGTACGGGCATCGCCCGGCTCACCCTGATGACCGGCGCGCCCGTCGTCCCGTTCGCGATGATCGGCACCGACAAGGTGCAGCCCGGCGGCAAGGGCCGCCCGCACATCGCCCCGGTGACGGTGCGCTTCGGTGAGCCGCTGGACTTCTCCCGCTACGACGGCATGGACCGCGACCGCTATGTGCTGCGGGCCGTCACCGACGAGGTGATGAGCGACGTCATGGAGCTGTCCGGCCAGGAGTACGTCGACATCTACGCCACCAAGGCCAGGGCCGCCTGACCCGTCCGCCGTGTGCCGGGCCCCATCCGTTCCGCGGATGGGGCCCGTTGCGTGTGCTCCTGTGCGGGCGGGTCAGCAGGGCACCCGGAAGCCGCCGGGGGCGCGCTGGCCCTCGGCACCGCCGGTCAGCGCCGTACGCAGCGCTGCCTCGGGCCGCGGCACCACGCTGCCGTCGGGCTGGAGCAGCTGCTGGCGCTGGGTGACGGTGCCGGTGCGGGCGCCGGGCACCTCCGCGTTCTTGACCGCCACCCGGTTCAGCGCTGCGGGCTTCAGCTGCTTCTTGGTGCGGATGAAGGAGACAAAGCTCTCGAAGTCGCGGGTGTGCCGGACCGGTGCGGTGAATCCGGTGAAGGCGCTGAAGCCGTCCTGGTTGATGAGGGTGTAGGAGGGGGCGGCGAGCCGGTAGCGGCGGGTGAGGTCGAGGGCGGTGCCGTCGATGAACACCTCGGCGGGCTCGATCCGCCGGCCGACCGGTCCCGCGGCGTCGAAGGTGTAGCGGACGTTGCCGGAGACGGCCAGCGGTGAGAAGCCGAGTCCGCCGCCGGCGGTCGGTGCCCACTGCTCCTCCAGGGCGTCGTGCAGCTGCCGGCCGGTGACGGTGACGGTCATGATCGGGTCGCCGAAGCCGACGGAGTTCCAGGCCTGCGCGAAGGTGACGGTGCCGTCCGTCTCCTCGTCACGGATCAGATCGCCGGCGATCACGGCCTGGCCGACGCGCGGCGCGACCGCGATGACGGCGAGGTCCGCGGGGGTGTTGGGGTGGTCGGCGGGATCGTCCATCGGGTCGTGCGGCTGACGGCCCGCCCACAGGGCCCAGTCGGCGACGAGGTTGCCCATGGTGCTCTCCCCCACCGCGTTGCGCCGCCGGGTGAAGGAGGCGGTCTGGGTGCCGAGGCGGCTGCGGGCGCGCCGGCTGCCGTAGTCCGCCCAGTAGGCGGCGATCGACTTGAGTTCCGGGTCGGGTGTCACATCCCGGGTGTTGGGGTGGTTGGTGGCGGTGGTCAGCTCCCGGATCACCGCTCCGGTGTCGGGGTCGAGGCGCAGATTGATCTCGTTGACGAGCTGGCCGTAGCAGCCGGCCTCGACGAACGGCCGGGGCACGCCGTCGGGGTCGGGCAGCATCATCGTGAAGGCGGTGTGCCAGTGGCCGGTGACGATGGCGTCGATGTCCGGGGAAGCCCGCAGGGCCAGTTCGTAGGCGGGCCCCGAGGGGTTGCTGCCGCTGGAGAAGTCGCCGCCGGCCACCGCGCCGTCGTGCATGCTGAGGACGATCGCCCGGACGCCGCGGGACTTGAGTTCCGCCGCGCAGCGGTTGGCGGTCTCCAGCTCGTCGAGGGTGCGCAGTCCCGGCTGGTAGGAGCCGGGGAAGGACTCGGTGCCGATGGCGGTCAGATGGATGAAGCCGACCGGCAGCCGGCGGCCGCCGCCGGCGTCCACATACTCGATGTTGTACGGCGGCAGCACGGTCTCGCCGTTCGCGTGCCACACCATGTTGGCGCTGTAGTAGGGGAATTTCGCGCCCCGGAAGCGGCGGCCGGTGGAGTCCTTGAAGGCGTCGTCGCGGCCGACGACCGGGAAGCTGTCGCCGTCCTCCATGTGCGAGGTGAGGAATCGCGCGGACTTGTCGAACTCGTGGTTGCCGGCCGAGGCGAAGTCCATGCCCATGGCGTTGAGCGCCTCGATGGTGGGCTCGTCGGCGAAGGTGGCGGCGTCGAACTCCCAGCCGGAGAAGAGGTCGCCGGGGGCGAAGAAGAGGGAGTTGCGGCGGCCGTCGCGCAGCCGCTCCAGGTGGGCGGCCATATGGGCGACGCCGCCGACGGTGTAGGTCTTTCCGCCGGCCCCGGTGATGATCGAGTGGGCACCGGGGGCGCCCTGCAGATAGCCGTGCAGGTCGGTGATGTTGAGGAGCTGGACGTCGACGTATTCGTCGGCGGTGGCCGCGTCGCGGGCGTGGCCGGTGGCGTAGGCGTCGCTGCCGATGGCGCTCGCGGTGGCCAGGGCCCCCGCGGCGGTGAGGAAGGAACGTCGTCCGATGTCGCGCACTGCGTCACTCTCCTGGCCGTCCGTAGGGGGACGACGGGAGAGTCAATCGAGCCGCACGGGACGGCCGGTCACCAGGACGCGTACCGGGCGTGAACGGGCGGGGGACAGTCGCCCCCAGGGCGTGTCCCGTTGATCATGGCGGGTGCGGGGCACCGTGATCCACGGGACACGCCCTGGGGCGCGCTGCGTGCCCGCCGTCCGGCGGATCGGCCGTACAGCGTTACGGGTGATACGGGCGCTACCGGCGTTACGGGCGCTCCGCCGGGCCGCCGGCCGCCGAACCTGACTCGCGCCCCGGCTCCGCTCCGGCCGCGGCGAGCGCGGGCCCGGTCGGTTCCGGGCTGCTCGCCAGCTCCTGGCCGCGGAGCAGGAACCACGCGGCCACCGCGGCGGACAGCAGGACCGCCGCACCCACCCCGGCCGCGACGTCCACGCCCGCGACGAAGGAGTCCTGGGCGGCCTTGATCAGCGCCGCGCCCTGGTCGGCGGGGAGTTGGCCGGCCGTCTCGAAGGCGCCGCCGAGCGATTCGCGGGCGGCGTCCGTGGCGGGTCCGGGCACCCCCGGCGGTGCGTCGAAGCCCCGGTAGATGCTGGTCACGATGGAGCCGAGCAGGGCGATGCCGAGCGCGGCGCCCAGTTCGTAGGCCGTTTCGGAGACCGCGGAGGCGGCGCCCGCCTCCTCCTTGGGCACGCTGGAGAGGATCACATCGGCGGTGACGGTGAACGAGAAACCGGCGCCGACGCCGACGACGAAGAGGATGACGCACATCGCGGCGGTGCCGGTGTCGCCGTGCAGGGTGGTGCAGCCGACCAGCGAGAGGCCGACCACGGCGAGGCCGCCGGCCACCACGATCCGTACGGACAGCCGCCGGGCGACCCAGCCGGCGGCCAGACCGGCACCCACCGCGCCGACCGCCGCCGGGAGTTCGACGAGCCCGGCGTTCAGCGGTGAGCGCAGCTGCACCATCTGGAGGAACTGGGAGAGAAAGAAGACCAGCCCGGACAGCCCGAGGATGGTCAGCAGGTCGGCCAGTACCGCCCCGGAGAATCCCCGGTGGTGAAAGAGCTTCATGTTCAGCAGCGGCGAGGCGAGGGTGAGCTGTCTGCGGACGAACACGGTCAGGGCGAGCACACCGGCGACGGCGCTCAGCGCGATGTCCCAGCGGTAGCCGTGCACCGCCGCTTCCTTGATGGCGTAGACGACACAGACGATGCCCACCAGGGCCAGCAGAACACTGGGGATGTCCCACGGGCCGGGATCCGGATTGCGTGACTCCGGGATGACCTTGGCGCCGACGGCCACCAGCAGCGCCATCACCGGCAGGTTGATGAGGAAGACCGAACCCCACCAGAAGTGCCCCAGCAGAAAGCCGCCGAGGACCGGCCCCACGGCCATTCCGGCCGAGGCCATGGCGCCCCAGATACCGACGGCCAGACTGCGTTCCTTGGGGTCGTGGAAGAGGTTGCGGATCAGTGCCAGCGTGGACGGCATCAGCGTCGCACCGGCCACGCCCTGCAGCGCGCGGGCCAGGATCATCATCTCGGGCGTGGTGGCGTACGCGGCGAGCACCGACATCGCGCCGAAGCCGACGGAGCCCAGCAGCAGCAGCTTCTTGCGGCCGATGCGGTCGCCGAGGCTGCCCATGGAGACCAGCAGGCCGGCGATGACGAAGGAATAGATGTCACCGATCCACAGCAGCTGCGTCCCGGACGGGCGCAGGTCTTCGCTGAGGAAGGGGGTGGCGAGGCCGAGGACCGTGGCGTCGACGCCGACCAGCAGGACGGCGAGGACGAGAACGGCGAGCGCGAGCCAGCGGCCCGGTCGGGGCTGGTCGTCCACATGGGCCGAGCCTGCCGGTCCTGACGCTATGGTCTCGGTCATTTCTCCATGCTCCGTCGGATGCCGCCGAGCAGCAGCTCGGCGATCGAGTGGTTGAGGTCGTTGCGGGCGACCCGCCCTTCGTGCACGGCCCAGGCGCCGGCGCCGATCAGTCCGTAGAAGGCCTCGGTGAGCCAGGCGGTGCTCAGATCGATCCGGAAGTCGCCCTCTTCCTGGCCGCGTCGGAAGAGGGCGGCGATGCGGTCGTCGAGCTCCGCCCAGCCGGCGTTGATCTCGCCGTCCTCGAAGAGCTGGTTCTCGGTGAAGAGGAAGGCCAGTACGGCGGCGACCGGTTCGGCTTCGGCGATCAGCCGGCGCAGCGCATCGGCGGCGGCCCCCTCGTCCAGCCGGGCCGCGTCCATCGCCTGCACGAACTGCGCGATCCCGTGCTCCTCCAGCGCTCTGATCAGGGCGTCCCGCCCGGCGAAGTGCCGGTGCAGGGTCGCCCGGCTGATGCCCGCGGCGCGGGCGATCTCGTCCATCGGCGTCGAAGCCCGCCGCGTGAGCAATGCGGCGGCTTCCTTGAGTACGCGTTCACGGTCCAGGGCCATGAGACATACAGTAGCCGAATGAGACACCAATGTCTCATCAGAGTCTCCCGCGCAACACGACGGCGGCCCGCCCCGGGTCTCATCCCGGGGGCGGGCCGCCGTCGTACATCCCTGCTGACTAGGCCAGCTCGGTGGTCTCCTTGGCCGTCGCCCACTCCTGCTGGGTGACCAGATCGGCCCGTACCTCGGCGAGCTGGACCGCGACCGCCGAGGGTGCGGTGCCGCCACGGCCGCTGCGCGAGGCGAGCGCGCCGGGGACATTGAGCACGCCACGGACCTCAGGGGTCAGATGCGGCGAGATCTTCGCGAACTGCTCATCGGTGAGCTGCTCCAGCTCGATGCCGTGCGCCTCGCACTCCTTGACGCACTCGCCCGCGACCTCGTGCGCCACCCGGAACGGCACGCCCTGCTTGACCAGCCACTCCGCGATATCGGTGGCCAGCGAGAACCCGGCCGGGGCCAGCTCCTCCATGCGCTCCCGGTTGACGGTCAGGGTGGCCATCATCCCGGTGAACGCCGGGAGCAGCACCTCCAGTTGGTCGCAGGAGTCGAAGACCGGCTCCTTGTCCTCCTGGAGGTCGCGGTTGTACGCGAGCGGCAGTGCCTTGAGCGTGGCCAGCAGCCCGGTCAGATTGCCGATGAGGCGCCCGGACTTGCCCCGCGCCAGTTCGGCGATGTCCGGGTTCTTCTTCTGCGGCATGATCGACGAGCCGGTCGAGAAGGCGTCGTGGAGCGTGACGAAGGAGAACTCCTTCGTGTTCCAGATGATGACCTCCTCGGCGATCCGGGAGAGGTTCACCCCGATCATCGCCGTGATGAAGGCGAATTCGGCGACGAAGTCACGGGAGGCCGTGCCGTCGATGGAGTTGCCGGCCGAGCCGTGCTCGAAGCCGAGGTCCGCGGCGACCGCCTCCGGGTCGAGACCGAGCGAGGAGCCGGCCAGCGCGCCCGAGCCGTACGGGGAGACCGCGGTGCGGTCGTCCCACTGCCGCAGCCGCTCCGCGTCCCGGGACAGCGACTGCACATGCGCCAGCACATGGTGGGCGAAGAGCACCGGCTGGGCGTGCTGGAGGTGGGTGCGGCCCGGCATCGCCACGTCCGGGTGGGTCTCGGCGAGGCCGACCAGCGCCTCCTGGAGGCCGGCGATCAGCCCGCCGATGATCCGGGCGTGGTCGCGCAGATACATCCGGAAGAGCGTGGCGACCTGGTCGTTACGGGACCGGCCGGCCCGCAGCTTGCCGCCGAGGTCCGGGCCGAGCCGCTCCAGCAGCCCGCGCTCCAGGGCGGTGTGCACGTCCTCGTCGGCGATGGTGCCGGTGAACGAGCCGTCGGCGACATCCGCGGCGAGCTGGTCGAGCCCGGCGTGCATCCGGGTCAGCTCGTCCTCGGTGAGCAGGCCCGCCTTGTGGAGGACACGGGCGTGTGCGCGGGAGCCCGCGATGTCGTACGGGGCCAGCCGCCAGTCGAAGTGAACCGACGCCGACAGCTGGGCCAGCGCCTCTGCCGGTCCGTCGGCGAACCGGCCGCCCCAGAGCCGGACGTCACCGCTGTTGCTGCTCACTGCTGCTCCTCAAGGCTGCTGTAGAGGTGCCGCCACCTCCCCGCCGCGAGGGCAGGGAGGCGGCAGCCTTATAGATCCAACGAGACGGGCTCAGGCCAGGTCGCGCTTGGCCGCGATCTTGCTCGACATGCCGAAGAGTTCGATGAAGCCCTTCGAGAGCGACTGGTCGAAGGTGTCGCCGGTGTCGTACGTCGCGAGGTTGAAGTCGTACAGCGACTGGTCGGACTTCCGGCCGGTGACGACCGCGCGGCCACCGTGCAGCGTCATCCGGATGTCGCCGCTGACCTGCTGGTTGGCCTCGTTGATGAAGCCGTCCAGGGCCCGCTTGAGCGGCGAGAACCACAGGCCGTCGTAGACCAGCTCGCCCCAGCGCTGCTCGACCTGCCGCTTGTAGCGGGCCAGTTCGCGCTCGACGGTGACGTTCTCCAGCTCCTGGTGCGCGGTGATCAGCGCGAGGGCGCCGGGCGCCTCGTACACCTCACGGGACTTGATGCCCACCAGCCGGTCCTCGACCATGTCGATCCGGCCGATGCCCTGGGCGCCGGCCCGCTCGTTGAGCTGCTGGACGGCCTGCAGGACGGTGACGGGCTTGCCGTCGATGGCGACCGGGACACCCTCCTTGAAGGAGATGATGACCTCGTCGGCCTCCCGCTGGGTGGCCGGGTTCTCGGTGTACTCGTAGACGTCCTCGATCGGCGCGTTCCAGATGTCCTCCAGGAAGCCGGTCTCCACGGCCCGCCCGAAGACGTTCTGGTCGATCGAGTACGGCGACTTCTTGGTGGTCGCGATCGGGAGTTTCTTCTCCTCGCAGAACGCGATCGCCTTGTCCCGGGTCATGGCGTAGTCACGGACCGGGGCGATGCAGTGCAGGTCGGGGGCGAGGGAGGAGATACCGGCCTCGAAACGGACCTGGTCGTTGCCCTTGCCGGTGCAGCCGTGGGCGACGGTGGTGGCGCCGTGCTTCTTGGCGGCGGCCACCAGGTGCTTGACGATGGCCGGCCGGGAGAGCGCCGAGACCAGCGGGTAGCGGTCCATGTACAGGGCGTTGGCCTTGATCGCCGGGAGGCAGTACTCATCAGCGAACTCGTCCTTGGCGTCCGCGACCTCGGCCTCGACCGCGCCGCAGGCGAGCGCACGCTTGCGGATGACGTCCAGGTCCTCGCCGCCCTGGCCGACGTCCACGGCGACCGCGATGACCTCGGCGCCCGTCTCCTCGGCGATCCAGCCGATGCAGACAGAGGTGTCCAGGCCGCCCGAGTAGGCGAGTACGACGCGCTCGGTCACGGGTTTCTCCTTACGGTGCATTCACTGATGGGTATAAGTATGCACTCCACCGTATGTTTCGTCAACGGATCGATGGATACGCAGGTCAGCGGCAGGCCGTCGGTGCGATACGGCGCCTCAGAACCCCTCCCGCAGCACCTCGGCCAGGACGTTCACATGGCTCACCGACACATCCTTCGTGGCCGTCAGCAACGTCAGCGGCCCCTGCGCGGCCCGCTCCCGCAGCCCCTCCAACGCCGGCCGCACCGCCTCCCGCGCCAGCTCCTCGCGATACCGCTCGGCGAACTCCGCGAACCGCGGTCCCTCGTGGTGGAACCAGCGGCGCAGCTCCGACGAGGGCGCCACGTCCTTGCACCACTCGGTGAGCTGCGCATCCGCCTTGGACAGCCCGCGCGGCCACAGCCGGTCGACCAGCACCCGCGCCCCGTCCGCCGGCTCCGGCGGTTCGTACACCCTGCGCACCCGGAGGGCATCTTCGGCGGATATTTCACCCATATCTCATCGAACCACGGAAGCAGGTCCCCCGCCGGAGGCCCCGGAAGGACCCCGCGGGGGACCCGCTTTGGATTCATGGCCCGGGACAGGGTATTTTTCTTCTGCACGCCCCGGCCGGGAGTCCTCCGGCCGGCACGAGCACCGGGACGTGGCGCAGCTTGGTAGCGCACTTGACTGGGGGTCAAGGGGTCGCAGGTTCAAATCCTGTCGTCCCGACGGTGCAGTAAGGGCTTTCAGCCCAGGTCAGGGCCTTGTTTCCGCTTCGGCGGGAACAAGGCCCTTGATCGTTTTCTGGGAGAGATTGCCTTTACTCGCGAGGAACGGCGTAGTAGTCGGCCAGCATCTCCGAGGGCCAGGCAGGCTCGCGTACGTCGCCCTGCGGGCCCATCGCGGTGAACCACGGCTTGATGTCCAGGACCGGTGTTCCGTCCACGGCATCCAGCGCTTCCACGTGGAGATCCAGGCCGTCCACCTTGACCAGGCGGCATCGGGAGACGCCCAGCCAATTCACTCGGCGCATGTTGCGGTGAGCGAAGATGCCACCGGCCGGCCAGTCGGGGTTGCCGCGGGGGTGCCGGGGCTCGGGGTGCAGATCGGTGGGGTCGGTCAGGTGGAAGCGGAAGACGACCTCAAGGTGGGAGAAGGCCTCCAGGCCGACGACCGACTCCTTGGTGAACTGCTCCGGGTCGATACGGATGACGGCGCGGGTGCCACCCCAGTAGTCATCCGTGGGCTCGGCGCGTCCCCCCACCACGTGGGCGACGGGCACGACCTTGAACTCTTCTGCCATGAGGGCTGAACTCCTCGGGGAGGGATCGGAAGGAGGTGGGTGGGCGGGCAGGCGACTCTCCGCGGACGCGCCCTGGTCACGGGAGCGGCAGTCCCACCAGCATCAACGCAAACACCGGGGAGTCGGGGAAGGGCTGGCGCTCGCCCACCTTCTGGTACCCCCAGGACTCGTAGAGGGCCTGGACCTTGGGGTGCGTCACGTCCACCAGCAGCGCCGCGAGGTCCGCCTCCCTGGCGTCCATCAACGCCCGGTGCAGCCGCTCGGACGTGCCTGTCTTCCGCCACCGCTCGCGCACCATCAGTTCCGAGACATGGAACGTGCGGCTCTTCTCCGGCGCCGGGTCCAGATGCTCACGCCACCATTCGCGGCCCTCGGCTCCGGGAGCTCCGTAGGCGAAGCCCACCGCCTCGTTGCCGTCGTACGCGATCACGCAGGAGAACTCGGGGTGTCCGCCCCAGTGGTCGACGAACCACGGGAACTTCTGCCGGAACTCGTCGTCCGACATCTGGTCGGCGTGCACGTCTGCGTGCACGTCGAGCAGCGTCTGCCGGATCTCCGGCAAGTCGCCGTGGCTGTAGCGACGCAGTTCCAAAGCGGAGGTCATCAGGTGTGGCTCCATTCTGATCGGTAGCGGTCCTTCCACTCGCGCGAGATGCTTGAGTCAGGCGCGAGGGTGGTCAAGTCGCGGTAGAAGTCCCCTAGGTAGCAACGCATCCGGCCCGGCAGGGGATCGCCATCCATCAGCACGAACACCTGCTCCGCGGTGGCGCACGCCTGCTCCTCGTCCCGTTGGTGAAGCTGCGCGAGGGCGAGCCGGAGCGTGGCCAGAGCACGGTTCCGGCGGAACTGCTGCGGGATGGCCGCCAGGGCACGGTGTGACGCGGCCTCGGCCCCGGCAGCGTCCCCGATGTCGTCCCGGACAATGGAAGTGATGGCCATCAACTCGGCCGGGCCGTAGAAGGCCACCCAGGACGGCCGGGGCTCGTCCGTGGACGCGTTCGCCAGCGCCTCTTCCGCGCACCCCAGGGACCGCAGGGCGCCCCGCCGGTCCCCGACGCTTGAGTGCCCGATCGCCGTGCGCGCATGGGCCAGGGACGCGAACAGCGGGTCGCGGCGCGTGACGGCTGTCGCCTGCGCGGCCCGGCCCGCGTCCATGGCCTGCGAGAATTCCCCGCGATGGACCGCCAGCATGGCGTGCGAATTCCACACGCGCAGTTCCGCCACGGGGTCATTCCCCATGCCCGCCAAGTACAGCGCCCGGTTGAGGTGAGCTTGTGCACGGTCCCTCTGACGATCGTCCACGGCCGACCAAGCCGCCGACGCGGTGTAGTTCGCGGCCACACTGAACAGCCGCTGCCGGATGCGCTGGGACGCCGCCCGCTTCTGTAACTCCAGCGCTTCTGCGGCGCCCGCCAAAGCGGCCCGCTCCAGCACCTCGTGCCCGCCTTTGGCGGCGTCCAGGGCGGTGAGGGCGTCCAGGCCGCTGCGGAGGCGGATGACCTCGGAGGTGCCGACGGCGTACGGGCGGGCGGGCGGCGACCAAGGGTACGACGGCGGCCGTTGTTCCGGCGGCGGTGGTGAGGAAGTGCCTGCGACGCACGGGATCCTCCGTCCTGTGAGGGCCACGTCTGCCCGCCGGAGGAGCGAAGCCCAACTCCTCGGCGGTACATCCGAATACTGCTTCCAAGGCTTCCCGCTGCCGAGGGTGCGGCCACCGCGTCTTTCCGGTCAGCCAGTGGCGCACAGTGCGGTCGCTGACGGTGCCCGCCCGGCCGAGCGACCGCAGGTAGTCGTTCACCGCATCGGCCAACTCGGCCTGGGTTAAGCCCGCTTCTCCGAGGGCGTCGGCAAGACTCTCGTTCGCCTTCACCCCTGCACGGTATCCAGTTCGCGCGCGCCGCCATCCCGGACGGCGGCGAAATTTCCGGTCCGCCGTACGGCACGCGGCAGCGGAATTTCCGTACGGCATATGACAGCCCGTCGTTGGATGCATACAGGGCGTCGCCGACCTGGACGGTGCGGCGGCGCAAAGGAGAGAAGCCCGCCTTCACCCCCACTTCGGGGCAGCGGGCCATACCTCACCGCCCACCACCGACGAGGTCCCGATGACCATGACCGCATCCAGCCCCACCGGGCACCCCGGATACAGCGAGACGCTGCTGCGCAGGCCCGAGAGCGTGGCCACCGCCCGCCGTCTGGTACGGACCGCGCTCGCTGCCTGGGGTATGGAGGAACTGGCCGACGACGCAGCCCTGGTGGTCTCCGAGTTGGTGACCAACGCCGTGCTGCACGCGCGGAGTGAGGTGATCCGGCTGGTCATCAGCCGCCCCGGCCCGGCCACAGTGCGGATCGGGGTGGTGGACAGGTCAAAGGCCCCTCCACGGCACCGCCGGTCAGAGGACGACAACGGCAGCGGGCGGGGGCTCGTGCTGGTGGCCGGACTGGCGGCGGCCTGGGGTACCGACCCGCTCCCCTGGGGCAAGCGGGTCTGGAGCGAACTGCACAGGAAGGACAGCCGGTGAACGGTACGGGGAAGCCCTGGGTGGGTGATCTGGTACATGGCGAGGGGGTCGAACGGACCGGCATCGTCAGCGATGTCCGCAAGGGTGTCTATGTACTGCGGCCGGAGAACGGGCCGGGCCAGTGGCTCTGTGACGTTCCCGGCCGGCTGACGGTGGTTGTCTCCCGTGCGGAGCGGCGTGACGGCTGAGAGGTGAGATGTGGTGCGACGCCGTGCCGCCCCGGCGGGTGAAAACCCGCGCGGGGCGGCCGCGTTCGTGGCCGGGGATCCGGCGGGGCGCCCTACGGCACCGGCGGTACCGGGGCCGACAGATCGCGCTGGTGCGGTATCAGGATTTCGTCCGGCTTCTGCAGGGCGACGGTACGGGCCGGGGAGGGGATCCTGATCCCCTCGGCGCGGTAGCGCTGGTGCAGGCGCTTGATGAACTCGTGCTTGATCCGGTACTGGTCGCTGAACTCGCCGACCCCCAGGATCACCGTGAAGCCGATCCGGGAGTCGCCGAAGGTGTGGAAGCGGACGGCCGCTTCGTGGTCGGGGTCGCCGCCGTTGACGTCCTTCATGACGCTGTCGATGACCTCGGTGGTGACCCGCTCGACCTGGTCGAGGTCGCTGTCGTAGGCGACGCCCACCTGCACCAGGATCGTCAGCTTCTGTTCCGGGCGGGTGAAGTTGGTCATGTTGGTGCCGGCCAGCTGGGCGTTGGAGATGATCACCAGGTTGTTGGAGAGCTGCCGCACCACGGTGTTACGCCAGTTGACGTCGACGACATAGCCCTCCTCGCCGCTGCTGAGGCGGATGTAGTCACCGGGCTGCACAGTCTTCGAGGCGAGGATGTGCACGCCCGCGAAGAGGTTGGCCAGGGTGTCCTGGAGGGCCAGGGCGACGGCGAGGCCGCCCACGCCCAGGGCGGTGAGCAGGGGGGCTATGGAGATGCCCAGGGTCTGGAGGACCACCAGGAAGCCCATCGCCAGGACGATGATGCGGGTGATGTTGGCGAAAATTGTGGCTGATCCGGCCACCCCGGACCGGGACTGTGCCAGGGACTTCACCACCCCGGTGATCACCCGGGCCGCGGTGAGCGTGACGACCAGGATGAGCAGCACCATCAGCGTCCGGTTGACGGTGTGTCCGACCGTCTCCGTCAGCGGCAGGGCCGCGGCCGCCGCCGCCAGACCGCCCGTGAGCGCCGCCCAGGGCACCACGGCCCGCAAGGCGTCGACAAGTATGTCGTCCCCGCTCCACCGCGTCCTGAGTGCGTGTTTGCCCAGCCAGCGCAGGGCCACCCGCAGCAGCAGCCCCGCCGCGATACCGGCGGCCAGCGCGGCCCCTGCGACGATCAGGTCGTGCAGTGTGAAAGCCCGGTTCACCGGCCGGCTCCCGCTGTCCGGGGGAACGGCTCCGCCATGAGCCCGATGTGATGTCTCGTCACCTGGTCCACCTGCTTGTCTCTGAGGCTGCGAAGGCGCCGGGACATCCATGGACACCCCGACGCGAACTGCCATCCTGCCGCATGCCGTTCGGCGGGCGGCGGGGGGATCGGGGAGATGACCGGATGACCGCCTTCCCGCGGGGGGAGACGGTTGTTTCCTGGGGTGCTGGTGTGAATCGGTGGGGCAGCAGCCGAGTCCATCGGCTGCCGTGGGGGCGGCTGAGGGCAGTAACGGGACGTGGGTACGGGCGCCCCGACCCGTCGTCGGAGCGCCCGAACGCCCGCCTCAGTGCGGCTTCTGGGCCAGCCGCAGCAGATGATCGGCGAGTGCCTGGCCGCCCACCGGGTCTCGGCTGATGAGCATCAGGGTGTCGTCGCCGGCGATGGTGCCGAGGATGTCGTGGAGTTCGGCCTGGTCGATGGCCGAGGCCAGGAACTGGGCGGCGCCCGGCGGGGTGCGCAGGACCACGAGGTTGGCGGAGGCCTCGGCGGAGATGAGGAGTTCGCCGGAGAGGCGGCGCATCCGCTCCTCCTTGGCGGACTCGCCCAGCGGCGCCCGTGGCTTGCGGTCGCCGCCCTCGCTGGGCACCGCGTAGATCAGCTCGCCGCCGGTGTTGCGGATCTTCACCGCGCCCAGTTCGTCCAGATCGCGGGAGAGCGTCGCCTGGGTGACGGACAGGCCGTCGTCGGCGAGCAGCTTGGCGAGCTGGCTCTGGGAGCGGACCGGCAGCCGGTTGAGGATGTCCACGATCCGGCGGTGGCGGGCGGTGCGGGTCTGCGGTACGGCCTGGCCACCGTTGTGCGACTCGTTGTCCTGCGGCTCGGTCATCGTTGTCGTCAGTCTCCGGCTCGTCGTTCCCCGTCGGCCCCTTGGCGGGCCGTGTTGAGGACGGCGGGCAGCTTCCGGAGGAACAGCTCCGCGTCGTCGTCGGAGACGATCAGCGGCGGGGCGAGCCGGATGACGTCCGGCGCGACCGCGTTCACCAGAAGGCCCGCGTCCTGAGCCGCCTGCTGCACCTGCGGCGCCAGCGGCTCCGCCAAGACGATACCCAGGAGCAGCCCCGCGCCGCGGACCTGGCCGACCAAGGGGTGCCCCAGGGCCTCGGTCCCGGCGCGCAGCCGCTCGCCGACGCGCTTGACGTTCTCCAGGATGCCGTCCCGCTCGATGGTGTCCAGGACCGCGAGGGCGCCGGCGCAGACGACCGGGTTGCCGCTGAACGTCGAGCCGTGCGAACCGGGCGTGAGCAGGTCGGCGGCCGGGCCGAAGGCCAGCGTCGCGCCGATCGGCAGTCCGCCGCCGAGGCCCTTGGCGAGGGTGATGATGTCGGCCTCGACGCCCTGGGCCTGGGATTCCAGCCAGTGTCCGGTCCGGCCGATGCCGGTCTGGATCTCGTCGAGGACGAGCAGGGTGCCGGTGGCGGCGGTGATCTCGCGGGCGGCCTGGAGGTAACCGGGCGGCGGGACGATGACGCCGTTCTCGCCCTGGACGGGCTCCAGGATGACGAAGGCGGTGTCGGTGGTGACGGCGGCGCGGAGGGCCTCGACGTCCCCGTACGGGACGTAGTCGACGTCGCCGGGCAGCGGGGCGAACGGGGCCTGTTTGGCGGGCTGGCCGGTGAGTGCGAGGGCGCCCATGGTGCGGCCGTGGAAGCCGCCGGCGGTGGAGACCATATGGGTGCGCCCGGTCAGCCGGCCGATCTTGAAGGCGGCCTCGTTGGCCTCGGCGCCGGAGTTGGAGAAGTAGACCCGGCCGGGGCGTCCGGCGAGCGCGAGCAGGCGCTCGGCGAGGGCCACGGTGGGCTCGGCGACGAAGAAGTTCGAGACGTGCCCGAGCGTGGCGACCTGGTCGGAGACCGCGCGGACCACCGCCGGATGGGCATGCCCGAGGGCGTTGACCGCGATGCCGCCGAGGAAGTCGAGGTACTCCTTGCCGTCGGCGTCCCACACGGTGGTGCCCTCACCGCGGACCAGCGGGATGCGGGGGGTGCCGAAGTTGTCCATCATGGCGCCCTGCCAGCGCCCGGTGAGGCCTGCGTTGGTCACCGGGCCATGGGTGTGTACCTCGTCGCTCATGCCGCCCCCTCGATCGTGTTCGCGTCCGGCACGACCATCGTGCCGATTCCTTCGTCGGTGAAGATCTCCAGCAGGATCGAGTGCTGGACCCGCCCGTCGATGACCCGGGCGGTGTGCACCCCGTTGCGGACGGCGTGCAGACAGCCCTGCATCTTGGGGACCATGCCGCTGGCCAGGTCGGGCAGCAGCTTCTCCAGTTCGGTGGCGGTGAGGCGGGAGATCACCTCGTCGCTGTTCGGCCAGTCCTCGTAGAGGCCCTCGACGTCGGTGAGCACCATCAGCGTCTCGGCGCCGAGGGCGGCGGCCAGTGCGGCCGCGGCGGTGTCGGCGTTGACGTTGAAGACGCCGGAGACATCGCCCTCGTCGCTGCTGCGGGCGATGGAGGAGATGACCGGGATACGGCCGTCGTCCAGGAGCGCCTGGACCGCGCCGGGATCGACGGCGGTGATCTCGCCGACCCGGCCGATGTCCACCCGCTCGCCGTCGACCTGGGCGAAGTGCTTGGTCGCGGTCATCAGATGGGCGTCCTCGCCGGTCATGCCGACGGCGAGCGGGCCGTGCTCGTTGAGCAGTCCGACCAGCTCACGCTGCACCTGGCCGGCCAGCACCATCCGTACGACGTTCATCGCCTCGGGTGTGGTGACCCGCAGGCCGCCCTTGAACTCCGACTCCAGGCCGAGCAGGTCCAGCTGGGCGCTGATCTGCGGGCCGCCGCCGTGCACGACGACGGGGCGCAGTCCGGCGTGCCGCAGGAAGACCACGTCCTGGGCGAAGGCGCCCTTGAGCTCCTCGTCGATCATGGCGTTGCCGCCGAACTTGATGACGACGGTCTTGCCGTGGTGACGGGTCAGCCAGGGCAGCGCCTCGATGAGGGTGCGGGCCTTGGGCAGCGCCGTGTGCTTGCGTGCGCTCATGTGCGGGCCTCCCTTCTCCCCCACGCTTCGCGCGGGAGGTAGCCCCAGGCGTGCTGTGAGCACAGCACGCACCGGTCAACAGTGCGCACGCTCATGACGAGTACGCGCTGTTCTCGTGGACGTAGTCGGCGGTGAGGTCGTTGGCCCAGATGACCGCGGACTCGGTGCCGGCGGCGAGGTCGGCGGTGATGCGGACCTCCCGGTAGCGCATGTCGACCAGCTCGCGGTCCTCACCCACGGAGCCGTTCCTGCAGACCCAGATGCCGTTGATGGCGACGTTCAGCCGGTCGGGTTCGAAGACGGCGGACGTGGTGCCGATGGCGGAGAGCACCCGGCCCCAGTTGGGGTCCTCGCCGTGGATGGCGCACTTGAGGAGGTTGTTACGGGCGATGGAGCGGCCGACCTCGACCGCGTCGTCCTCGTCGGCCGCGCCCACGACCTCGATCCTGATGTCCTTGCTGGCGCCCTCAGCGTCCCCGATCAGCTGCCGGGCGAGATCGTCGCAGACCGTGCGCACCGCCTCGGCGAAGTCACCGGCGGCCGGTACGACGCCGGAGGCGCCGGAGGCGAGCAGCAGCACCGTGTCGTTGGTCGACATACAGCCGTCGGAGTCGATCCGGTCGAAGGTGGTGCGGGTCGCGGACCGCAGCGCCGTGTCGAGCTCGGCGGCCGGCAGATCGGCGTCGGTGGTCAGTACGACGAGCATGGTGGCCAGGCCCGGGGCGAGCATGCCGGCGCCCTTGGCCATACCGCCGACGCTCCAGCCGTCCTGGCTCACCTGCGCGGTCTTGTGCACGCTGTCGGTGGTCTTGATGGCGATCGCGGCCTTCTCGCCGCCGTGCGCGCTCAGTTGGGCGACCGCCTTGTCGACGCCGGGCAGCAGCTTGTCCATCGGCAGCTCGACACCGATCAGGCCCGTCGAGCACACGGCGACCATGCCGGCGTTGTGCCCGCCGGTTTCGTCGTACCCGGCCGTGTTCAGCGACGCGGCGACCTTCTCCGCGGTGGCGTGGGTGTCCTGGAAGCCCTTCGGGCCCGTACAGGCGTTGGCGCCACCGGAGTTGAGGACGACGGCGGACAGCTCGCCGCTCTTCAGTACCTGTTCCGACCAGAGCACCGGCGCCGCCTTGACGCGGTTGGAGGTGAAGACACCGGCGGCGGCGCGGCGGGGCCCGTGGTTCACCACGAGGGCGAGGTCCGGGGCGCCGCCGCTCCCATTGGCAGGAGGGGCCTTGATGCCGGCGGCGATGCCCGCCGCCGTGAATCCCTGTGCTGCCGTCACGCTCACTGCTTGTCCTCCGTCGCTTCTCCGGCCCCGCCGGTCACGCCTTGCTGCCCTGTGCCGGTTCGGGTCACGGCGCGACCCCGACCTGCGGGAGCCCCGTCGCCTCGGGGAGGCCCAGGGCGATGTTCATGCTCTGCACCGCACCGCCCGCGGTCCCCTTGGTGAGGTTGTCGAGGGCGCTGATCGCGATGATCCGGCCGGCCGCGGCGTCGAGGGTCACCTGGACCTGGGCGGTGTTGGAGCCGTACACGGCGGCGGTCGACGGCCACTGGCCCTCGGGCAGCAGCCGGAGGAACGGCTCGTCGGCCAGCGCCTTCTCGTACGCGGCCCGTACGGCGGCGGCGTCCACACCGGGCTTCGCCTTCGCCGAGCAGGTGGCGAGGATGCCGCGGGACATGGGGGCCAGGGTTGGGGTGAAGGAGACGCTGATGCGCTCGCCGGCCACCGCGCTCAGGTTCTGGATCATCTCGGGGGTGTGCCGGTGGCTGCCGCCCACGCCGTACGGGCTCATCGAGCCCATGACCTCGGAGCCCAGCAGATGCGGCTTGAGGGCCTTGCCCGCGCCGGAAGTGCCGGTGGCCGCGACGATCACGGCCTCGGGCTCGGCGAGCCGGTCCGCGTACGCGGGGAACAGGGCGAGCGAGACGGCGGTGGGGTAGCAGCCCGGGACCGCGATGCGCCGGGTCCCCTGCAGCGCGGCGCGGCCCCCGGGCAGCTCCGGGAGGCCGTACGGCCAGGTGCCCGCGTGGGCGGAGCCGTAGAAGTCCTCCCAGTCCGTGGCGTCGCTCAGCCGGAAGTCGGCGCCGCAGTCCACGACGAGCACATCGGGTCCGAGCTCCTCGGCGACCGCGGCGGACTGGCCGTGCGGCAGCGCGAGAAAGACGACATCGTGCCCGGCCAGGACCTCGGCGGAGGTCACCTGGAGCTCCCGGTCGGCCAGCGGAGCCAGATGCGGCTGCAGCGCGCCCAGGCGCTGCCCGGCGTTGGAGTGCCCGGTCAGCGCACCGATCTCCACCTCCGGATGCCCCAGAAGCAGGCGCAGCACTTCACCCCCGGCGTACCCGCTCGCACCGGCCACTGCTGCTCGTACCGTCATGGACCCTCCTTCTCGATGGCATGACTATACGGAATCCAGCAGTTTTATGCAATGGGGGCGTGGCGCCGCCGGCGATGGCCGGTGCTGTGGCTCAGCGCTTCCGTCGGTGCGTGGAGTGTTGTGGCCGGCGCAGGCTCCGCGTCAGGACGGGGACGGGGACGGGCCGAGGACGCAGAACTCGTGGCCCTCCGGGTCGGCGAGGACCGTCCACGGCACGTCGCCCTGGCCCACGTGGGCGGGCGTCGCACCGAGAGCCTCAAGGCGCGCGACCAGCTCCGCCTGATGGGCCGCGGAGGTGGTGGCGAGGTCGAGGTGCACCCGGTTCTTCGCTGTCGTCTTGGGGTCCGGAACGGCAACGACGTCGATGCAGACGGCGACCGGGTCCGGCCAGGCGAAGCCACCGCCGGGCTCCACGTTGGTCACGCCGGGTCCCTCGCTGGAAACACCCCAGCCGAGCGCCTCCACCCAGAACCGGCCGACCGCCGAGTCGTCAAGAGCCTTGATGCTCACCTGAACAGGTCGCAGTGCCATGCCGGCGACCCTATGCACGCTGCAACGACATCCGCAGGTCCCTCGCCAAACAGAGATCAACTCGGGCGGTGGCAGCCGGCCACCGCACGACCGCCGCACCAGGTCAGGGGGCGGCGTGTCGGCGCGCACGCGTCAGGCGTGCTGCGGCATCTCGTCCTTCAGCGATGCCCTGATCTGTTCCCGCAGCTCCGGGTTGTCCGTGTGGCCGTGTACGGAGACGGCGTGCTCACTGGCGGCGCGGACCACTTCCTCCTCCTCGCCGGCGATGACGAGGGTGCAGTGCATCTCGCTCGGGTAGTCCCTGCAGTCGACCTTCTTCCGCATGGCGCACCTCCTTCCCACCCAGTGTCGGCCGGTCACCGCCACCGGTCGTATACGGCGAATCCCGTATGGCGCGCGGGTGGCCGGACTGCTGCAGTGAGAGGGGTCGAGGAGGTGTGAGCCATGGCGATGTCCGACGAGGTCACCTCGGGCGCGGTCCTGGATCAGGACCGGGTACAGGCGTTCCTGGAGAAAGTGATCACCGACTCCGGTGCCGCGGTCGCCGGTCTGTGCACCTCGCTCGGCGACCGGCTCGGCCTGTACACGGCCATGGCCGGCGCCGGTCCGCTCACCTCCGCACAGCTCGCCGCCCGCACCGGGCTCGTCGAGCGCTATGTCCGCGAATGGCTGACCGCCCAGGTCGCCGGCGAGTACGTGAGCTACGCGCCCGACACCGACACCTACCTGCTGCCCGCCGAGCACGCCGCGGTCCTGGCGGACCCGGAACTGCCCACGTACGCGGCGGGCTTCTTCACCGCGATGCAGGCGCTCTACGCCACCGAGGACGCCCTCATCGACGCCTTCCGCACCGGCGAGGGCGTCGGCTGGGAGGAACACGGCCCGGCGCTGTTCGCCGGCACCGCGAAGTTCTTCCGCCCCGGCTACGCGGCCGCCCTGGTCCCGGAGTGGCTGACCGCGCTGGACGGTGTGGTGGAGAAGCTGGAGCGCGGCGCGCGCGTTGCGGACATCGGCTGCGGCTACGGCTACTCCACGACGCTGATGGCGCGAGCCTTCCCCCGGTCGCACTTCGAGGGCTTCGACTTCCACCGCCCGTCCATCGAGGCGGCCCGCGGTATCGCGGACGAGGAGGGGCTGGGCGACCGGGTCAGCTTCGAGGTCGCCACCGCCCAGGACTTCCCGGGCGAGGACTTCGACCTGATCACGTTCTTCGACTGTCTGCACGACACCGGCGATCCGGGCAGTGCGCTGCACCACGCCGAGCAGGCGCTGGCCGACGGCGGGACCTGCATGGTCGTCGAGCCGAACGCCTCGGGGAACGCCCAGGAGAACACCAACCCCATCGGCCGGGCACTGACCGCCGCCTCGGTCGCCGTCTGTCTGCCGTCCGCGCTGGCGCAGCACGGACCGCAGGCAATGGGAAACCACGCGGGTGAGGAGGCGATGCGGGAGATCGCCGACGAGGCCGGACTGCACCACTGGCGACTCGCCGCCGAGAGCCCCGTCAACCGCGTCTATGCCGTCGGGCGCTGAGGCGCCTGACGCGCCCGGCCGGTCTTCCCCCGGCCGGCCGGGTGGCCCTCGCTTGACGGGCCCCGGCCCCCTCGGCACGCTGGACATATGAGCGCGGCCGCGGAGGCCGGCCTGCGGCGCATTCTCGCCGTCGTGGACCTCCTGATCGATGCCGTCGACGAGGACACCCTTGTTCCGGCACTGCTTCCGCTGTTGCTCGGCGCCGTTCCCGGCGACAGCATCATCTGGTCCCCGCGCGCCGGCTCCGCCGAACGGCCGCTCACCCTGCCCGCCGGTCTGCTGACCCCGGACGTACAGGCAGCGTTCGCCCGGGAGGCGGCGGCGGACTCCCTCGTCACTCACACCACTCTCGGCTCCGGCGCCCCGATGCGGCGCTCCACGCTGCAGACCCGCGCCGAGTTCCATGCCCTCGCCGCCTACGCCGATGTCTACCGGCCGTTCGGCGCCGAGCAGCAGCTCGCGATGTCGTTCCCCGCGGGCTACGCCGCCGGCCGGCCGCGAAAGGTCTGTGTGGCGATCAACCGCAGCGGCAGCGACTTCTCCGACGACGATGTGGCGGCCGCCGCCCTGCTGCGCACCCGGCTCAGCCGCGTGCTCCACCGGCTCGCCCCGCCGGCGCCCCTGCCCTCCCCCGTCACCCGCCGCGAGTCGGCCGTACTCGCGCTGCTCGCCCGGGGTCTGACGAACCAGCAGATCGCCCACCGGCTGGCGATCAGCCCGCGCACCGTCGACAAGCACCTGGAGCACGCCTACGCCAAGCTGCGGGTGAGCAGCCGGGTCGCGGCGGCGAACGCCTGGCTGACCCGCGATCAGGCGGCGGTGCGGCTCGGGCCGTAGGGCTGCCCGGCGGCTCAGCCGTCGAGCCGCTCCGGGTCGGCGGCCACCGCCCGGGCTCGCACCGCGCCGGCTCGGGCGGCTCCCGCCGGCTCGGGCGGCTCCGGCAACTCAGGCGGCCCAGGCGGCCCAGGCCGATGAGTTTCCGTACCCGCCGGGGTCTACCCGTCGGACAGAGATTCCGCGGCGCCACGGCGCCGTCCGACGGGAGGATCCCTCATGACCACCGACATCGCACGCAAGACGGACGAGGCGCAGATCCGGGAGCTGCTGGCGGACCGGGCCGCCGCGACGAAGGAGCGGGACGCCCGGCGGTTCCTGGCGTCCTGTGCGCCCGATCTCGTGGACTTCAGCCTCGCTCCCCCGTTGCAGTACAAGGGGCCCGAGGCACTGGACCAGCAGGCCGTCGAGGCCTGGTACGCGACCTGGGACGGGCCGATCGAGGTGACCCTCACCCAGGTCGAGATCACGGTCGGCGACGATGTCGCGTTCGGCCACAGCATCAACCGGATGCACGGCACGAAGACCGGCGGCTTCGAGGTGGAGCTGTGGAGCCGGTCCACCGTCGGCCTCCGCAAGATCGACGGCGCCTGGAAGGTCACGCATACGCACGACTCGGTGCCGTTCCTGATGGACGGGTCGGGGCTGGCCGCCCTGGATCTCAAGCCGTAGGGCGGGCCAAGCCGTGGGGCGGGCCCGTCCCGCCTTGCCGACGGGGCCGGTCAGCGGGGCAGGGAGTGGCGCCGGTAGGTCACCAGGTTGTGCCGGACACGGGTCACCTCGACGGTCAGATGGCGGTCCAGGCCGATGGGGAAGTGCGCCGTACAGCGCACCTCGTCGTTCCGCACCGGCCGCAGATCGCCGGAGCAGTGCACCGCGTCGGGCCCGTTGCGGAACGGCAGGGTGAGCTGGCCACTGATGGTTCTGGCGATCTCGGTGCGCAGCACGGTGTGGGTGCCGTCGTCGACCTCGCTGGTGGCATCGCGGTCGCGGAGCCGGGCGGCGGTGAGCGCGAGCACGCCCGCCGCGGCGAGGACCGTGAGGAGACCGAGGAGGAGGGCGCGCCGTGGCGGATGTGCGCTCACCGCCGTCAGCTCCGGTTGCCGCGGGTGCGCCGGCGGCGGGCCAGGGCGCCCCAGCCGGCCGCGGCCAGCAGTACCACTCCGCTGAGCGCCGTGGCCGCGCGGCCGGAGCCGGCCGTTCCGCCGAGGCCGGTGTCCGTGCCGCCCTGCGGAACGATCTCACCGGCGTCACCGGAGACGACCATGGTGCCGGTGAGGGTCCTGCGGCCGTCGCCGGGTGCCTTCCCGCGCCCTCCGCCGTCGTCGGTGTCGCCCTGCTCCGTGCCGTACGCCTCACCGTGTTCCTCGCTGCCGCCCCGGTCCGCGTCCGTGGCGCTCTGCCGGGCTCCGGACGTGCCGCCGCAGGTGATGGTGACCCGGTACGAGCCGGGCGCGGTGCCCTCCGGCATGATCGCGCTGCCCCCCATCCGGTCGCTCCCGGGGGTCAGCTGCATCGCGGGGATGTCCGCGCCCTCGAAGGTGGCCTCCGCGGTGTCGCCCGAGCAGGTGCCGCCGTCGTGGACGGAGAAGGTGCCGCCCGGCGCCACCGGGTCGGGCTGCACGACCACCGCGTGCGAGGTGTCCACGGCGGGGGCAGCCTCGGTGACGGCCTGGGGCACCGCCCCGGAGACGGCCTCGGTGGCGGCGTCGGCACCGTCGCCGTCTCCGAAGAGCAGGACGGACACCGCCAGCGCGCCGGCCGCCAAGGCGTACAGAGGTATGTGGCGTATGTGCATAAACCGAGAGAAGCGCCCGGCCCGGCGGTGCGCACCTCGATGGTGTGCGCCGCCCGGGTCCAACTGCCGCGGAAGACGCCCGCCTTCCGGGCCTTTCCGCAGGTCACACGGGTGCGAACGCCCCGGACGGCGGAACCTGCCGGCTGGGCTTTCCGGGTGGTGCACCCGGGCGGCCCGGCGGCGCCCGCGGCACGCCCCGGCAGACGGCGCCCGGTGACCGCGCGCCGGCTCACGCCTCCAGCAGGAGGTCCCACTTGCCGGACCGGCCGGTGAGGGTGGTCACCGAGAGCGGCTGGACATCGATACGCCAGTACGCGTGCGGCGGCGCCTGGAACACATAGACCAGGGCGGCGCGGACGACGGCGGGTTCGGCGACCGCGAGCAGCCCGGCGGCGTCCTCGGCCGGCCGGGTGTCCAGCCAGCCGCCGATCCGGGTGATGAACTCCGTCAGCGACTCCCCGCCGTGCGGTGCGGAGCGCGGATCGGCCAGCCAGGCTTCCACCGCGCGGGGTTCGGCGGCGGTCACCTCGCCCAGCGTGCGGCCGCGCCAGCGCCCCATGTCGCAGTCGCGCAGGGCCGGCTGGGCGAGCGGGCGGAGGCCGAGGGCCTCACCGGTCTGCCGGCAGCGGGCGGACGGCGAGCAGTAGCGGAGTTCGGCGGCGGCGAGGCGGCACAGGACGGGGGCCGCCCGCTCGGCCTCGTGCCATCCCGCGGCGTCGAGCGGGCGGTCGTCGTCGAACCGCGTCTCCAGCAGCGAGGAGTTACGGGCCGCGGCGAGCAGCTTGAGTCGAACGCTCATCCGCCGATGGTAAGAGCAGCACCGCCCGCGCGGCGCAGGTTGATCACATCTCGACAGGACCCGGGTCGATCAGCCCGAGGGTCATCCACTGCTCCGGGGACACCAGGGTGCGGAAACCGACCTTCTCGTACACACCGTGGGCGTCCTTGGTGGCGAGCGTCAGCCGGCTCAGCCCGCAGGGCGCCAGATGGTCGGCGATGGCCTCGATCAGGGTCGTGCCCAGGCCCCTGCCGCGGTCGTCCCGGCAGATGTAGACGTCGCAGAGCCAGGCGAAGGTGGCGTGATCGGTGACCACCCGGGCGTACCCGGCCTGGCGGCCGGAACCGGACGCATACAGACCGAAGTTGAGCGAACCCGCGACGGCACGGTCATGGAGCTCCCGGGGGCGGTCCACGGCCCAGTAGGCGTCGGTGGAGAGCCAGTAGGCGTCGGTGGAGAGCCAGTAGTGGACCAGGTCGGCGTCCAGGCGGGCCGGGTCGGTGGAGATCTCGTAGCCGTCGAGGGCGTCCTCATTCATGCCGGGAGGTTGGCAGAAGGGCGGGGCCGGCGTCGAACCGGTATACGAGAGCCGCGGCCGGACGGAAGACGGCCCCACGACAGGCCCGCCGTTCCTCCTGCCTTTCCTCCCGCCTCCCTCCCGCCTTCCCCCCGCCTTCCCCCGCCGTCAGCTCACCGGCACTCCCAGCTCCTCGCACGCCGTCCGGAGCCGGCGCACGCCCTCCGTGATCTCCCCGGTGCCGGACGCCGACGCGAAGCTCAGACGCAGATGCGCGGCGGGCGGCTCGGCGGCGAAGTACGGGCGGCCGGCCGCCACCGCGACGCCCGCCCGCAGGGCCGCACCGGTCAGGGCCGCCTCGTCGGTACCGTCCGGCAGCCGCAGCCAGAGGTGGTAGCCGCCCGGCGGGACATACAGACCGCCGGGCGCCGGGTCCTGGCCGTACGCCGTCCCGTGCCCCGGCTCCGGCCCGGCGAGCGCGGGCAGCTGCTGGTGCAGGGCGGCGGTCAGGGCGTTCCGGCGGGCGGTCAACTCACCGGCGATCAGCCGCAGATGGCGGGGCCAGGCCGGCGAGCCGACGAGTTCCAGGGCGGCTTCCTGCAGCGGCCGGGGCACGAAGAAGCTGTCGACGACCTGGATGGCGCGCAGCCGGTCGAGCACCGGACCGCGGGCCGCCAGGGCACCCACCCGCAGATTGGCCGAGGTGGCCTTGGTCAGCGAGCGGACATGGACGACCGTGCCGTCCCGGTCGTCCGCGATCAGGGTCGGCGGGGAGGTGGGGGCGTCACCGTGCACCAGCAGCCGCGCGAAATCGTCCTCGATCACGAAGGCGCCCGCCGCGCGGGCCACCCGCAGCACCTCGCGCCGCCGCTCGGCGGCCAGCACCGCGCCGGTCGGGTTCTGGAACAGCGGCTGGCAGACGAACAGCCGCGCCCCGCTGACGCGGAAGGCGTCGGCGAGCAGATCCGTACGGACCCCGTCCGCGTCGAGCGGTACGGGCACCGGCCGCAGCCCGGAGGCGCGGGCCACGGCCAGCATGCCCGGGTAGGTCGGGGACTCGACCAGCACCGGAGCGCCGGGCGCGGCGAGCGCCCGCAGCGCGGCGGTCAGCGCACTCTGACCGCCCGCGGTGACCAGGACATCGCTGGCGGCGAGCGGGCCGCCGGAACCGGCGATCTCCCGCGCGAACCAGGCCCGCAGCTCCGGTACGCCTTCGACCGGTGGCCGCCCCCAGGCGCCCGGCCGGCGTCCGGCGCGGGCCAGCGCGGCGGCCAGCGCGCGTTCGGGCTGCAGATCGGAGTGCAGATAGCCGCCGTTGAGCTCGATGACGCCGGGGCCCGGGACGCCGAGCGTGGCCACCACACCCGAGGCGTCGACGCTGCGCGGCACCTGGTCGCCGCCCGGCTCCGCGCTCAGCGCGATCTCCTGCCAGGAGGTGTCGACCGGCCGGGGCGCCTCGCTGCGCGGCTCGGCCCGGAAGGCCCCGGCGCCCGGCCGGGTGGTGACCAGGCCCTCCGCCGCCAGCTCGGCGAGCGCCCGGGAGACGGTCACCGGGCTGACCCGGTACCGCTCCACCAGCGCACGACTTGACGGCAGCTTCTCTCCAGGCGAGTAGCGATTCAGCTCCGCACGGAGGGTCGCGGCCAGTTCCGCCCCACTGCTACGCTCTTGCATGAGAGACAACGATAGCGCTACCGCCACCGCCACGATAGCGGTCAGCACCCCGGACCCCGCCGGGCAGGTCACCCGGGCCATCGCCGGACAGGAGACCCCGGCGACCGCCGCCGCCCCCGCCCGCGGCACCCTCGTCAGCCGCGGCGCCCTGCTCGCCGCCGTCGGCGTGGCCGCCTTCTCGCTGACCTTCCCCGCGACCGCCTGGGCGCTGGAGGGCATGGGCCCCTGGACCGTGGTGATGCTGCGCAGCGTGCTGGCCGCCGTACTGGCCGTCGGCGCGCTCGCCGTCTTCCGGGTGCGCCTCCCGGAGCGGCGCCACTGGACGGGTATCGCGGTGGTCGCGGGCGGCGTCGTCCTCGGCTTTCCGCTGCTGACCACCCTCGCCCTGCAGACCTCCACCACCTCGCATGCGGCCGTCGTGATCGGCCTGCTGCCGCTGACCACGGCCGCCTGCTCGGCCGTACGGACCGGGGCCCGGCCCTCCCGGACCTTCTGGATCGCCTCGCTGGCCGGCGCCGCCGTCGTCATCGGCTTCGCGGTGCAGCAGAGCGGCGGGGCGCCGGGCCGCGGCGATCTGCTGCTGTTCGCGGCGCTGTTGGTGTGCGCGGCCGGTTACACCGAGGGCGGCCGGCTCGCCCGCCACATGCCGGGCTGGCAGGTGATCGGCTGGGCGCTGGTACTGGCACTCCCGGTGACGGTGGTGGGCGCCGCGGTGGCGTTGTCCACCGAGCCACTGCGGCTCACGGCGCACGCGATCGGCGGGCTGCTGTGGCTGGCGACCGGCTCACAGTTCCTCGGGATGGTCGCCTGGTACCGCGGGATGGCCGCGATCGGCATCCACAAGGCGAGCCAGCTGCAGCTCGCCCAGCCGCTGCTGACCCTGGTCTGGTCCGTGCTGCTGCTGGGCGAGCAGCTGCCGCCGGCCGCTCCGGCGGCATCGCTGGCGGTCCTGGCGTGCATCGCGGTCACCCAGCGGACCCGCGGGTGACCGGCCACGCCACCGGAGGGGACGAGTCAGTACTTACCGGGTGCAGCCGCCACCTGCGGACGTAAACTTGCCGCGACGGCAGATACCGCCGCCCGGGCCACTCCCGGCCCGTAAACCGTGGAAACCGTTGGCCGTTCAACCGTTGGCCGTCACGCTGTCGGCCGAACCGGTCGCACGGCCGCCCCGAAGCGGGGAGGACCCTCATGCACGCAAGCAGGGGCGACCGGCTGGTGGTGCACGGCAGGACCGTCGGGCATCACGACCGGGTTGTCGAGATCATCGAGGTACTGGGCACGAACGGCGACCCGCCCTACCGCGTCCGCGCCGAGGACGGACATGAGGCGATCATGTCGCCCGGCCCCGACTCCGTCGTCCGGCACGGCAAGACCACCGACGTGGACACCGGCCGGTAGCCGCACCCCGTACGCGGATCGCCACCGCGGCCGCGCGGACGGTTCCGCCGCCCGCGCGCACCGTCCCTACGGTTGTGCCGCGCTGCCGTAGTGGTCGCGGACGACCCGCGCCATGGCACCGGCCCGGTCCCGGGCCACCTCCTTCGCCGAGAAGTAGACATGGCCGCCCACCTGCGGGTAGCCGCGGGCGAAGGTGAGATGGCGGGAGAGTTCGGCCGGGTTCTTCCAGGCGGCGGGCTGTGCGTCACCCGCCTTGTAGAGGGCCTCGCCGATGTAGAGGTCCACTCCGGTGCCGTCGACGGTCCGCGCCCACCAGGGCACGAGTTCGGCGTAGTCCGCGGGCGCGGAGCCGAGGGGCCAGTAGACCTGCGGCACGATGTAGTCCAGCCAGCCCTCGCGGACCCAGCGGCGCGTGTCGGCATACAGATCGTCGTAGGTCTGCACCCCGGCCCGGGTACGGGAGCCCTGCGGGTCGGTGCCGTGATTGCGCCAGACCGCGAACGGGCTGACACCGAACCGCACCCGGCGCCCGGCCCGCTCATTGCCGTCCCGGAGCTTCCCGGCCATCTCGTACACCAGCCGGTCGATGTTGTCCCGCCGCCAGGCGGCCCGGTTAGCGAAGCCGCTGCCGTACTCGTCGAACGCCGCGTCGTCGTCGAAGCGCTGCCCGGCGACCGGATACGGATAGAAGTAGTCGTCGAAGTGCACCCCGTCGACGGGGTAGCGCCGCACCGCGTCCAGCATCGCGTCCTGGACGAAGCTGCGGACCTCCGGCAGCCCGGGGTTGTAGTAGAGCTTGCCGCCGTACGGGAGGATCCAGCGGGGGTGCCGGCGGGCGGGGTGGTCCGGCGCCAGCCGGCCGGGGTCGGTGTGGTTGGCGACCCGGTACGGATTGAACCAGGCATGCAGTTCGAGACCCCGCCGGTGTGCCTCGCGGACCGCGAAGTCGAGCGGGTCCCAGCCGGGATCGCGGCCCTGCTGCCCGGTCAGATACTGCGCCCAGGGCTCGTACGGGGACGGCCACAGGGCGTCCGCGGTGGGCCGCACCTGGAAGAACACGGTATTGAGCCGGCGGGCGACGGCGGTGTCGAAGTGGGCGCGCAGTTCGCGCTGTTGCTCGGCGGGCCGGAGCTTCGCGCTGGAGGGCCAGTCGAGGTTGGCGACGGTCGCCAGCCACATCCCGCGCAGCTCGCGCCGCGGCGCCCCGCTCGCGGACGGCGCCGCACCTGCGGCGAGCAGTGAAGAGGCCGCCCCCAAAGCGGCCGTGGCAAACGTTCTGCGGGTGATCCGTCTCATCAAAAATCCCCAAGTTGTCCGGTTCGTCCGTCCTGAGGGCTCAGAATGCCCGCCCCGGCACCCATGGCCCAGCACCGCGCGGAGTAACGTCGGGGTCGAGGCGGGTGCCGGGCCCTTACGGCGTACCGCCGGTCCTGAAGATCAGCGAAAGGCACGATGTGACCGACATCGAACGCGTCGGAGTGGTCGGCTGCGGCCAGATGGGTGCAGGCATCGCCGAGGTGTGCGCCCGCGCCGGACTGGACGTCATGGTCGCCGAGACCACCGGCGAAGCTCTGGAGCTGGGTCGCACCCGCTTGACCAACTCCCTCGGCAAAGCCGCCGAGCGCGGCAAGATCACTGCCGCGGAGCGGGACGCGACGCTTGGCCGGCTCAGCTTCACCACCGACCTCGGGGAGTTCGCCGACCGCGATCTCGTCATCGAGGCCGTGGTGGAGAACGAGCAGGTCAAGACCGAGATCTTCCAGGTCCTCGACCAGGTGATCACTCGTCCGGACGCCATCCTGGCCTCCAACACCTCGTCGATCCCGCTGGTGAAGCTGGCGGTCGCCACCTCCCGCCCCGACCAGGTCATCGGGATCCACTTCTTCAACCCGGCACCGGTGCAGAAGCTCGTCGAGCTGATCCCGGCCCTGACCACCGGCGAGGAGACCATCAAGCGCTCCGAGGCGCTGGTGCAGGACGTGCTGGGCAAGCATGCGATCCGCGCCCAGGACCGCTCGGGCTTCGTCGTCAACGCCCTGCTCATCCCGTATCTGCTCTCCGCGATCCGGATGTTCGAGTCGGGCATCGCCAGCCGCGAGGACATCGACAACGGCATGGAGCTGGGCTGCGCCCACCCGATGGGCCCGCTCAAGCTGGCCGACCTGATCGGCCTGGACACCGTGGTCTCGGTCGCCGAGTCGATGTACCACGAGTACAAGGAACCCCTGTACGCCGCTCCCCCGCTGCTCGCCCGGATGGTCGACGCGGGGCGGCTGGGGCGGAAGAGCGGGTCGGGTTTCTACTCGTACTGATGAGTCGGCGACGCCGCCAACTGGCGCTGTTCAAGGGCGAATTCACCCAGAACAGCGCCTACGGCGGCGCCGTCGTCGGGTGGCTCGCGCGGCGCCTACCAAGCACCTCGTCCGCGCATCCTCGCCCCGCCACCATGGTCTGCCCGAGACACGACTTGGCGAGCGTCATCAGCTGGTAGGAAAACGGCCCTGACCTCGGGCTTTGCGCCTTTCGGAGCTGTCAGGGCCTTCCCCTCTTACTCAGCGGAAAGTCCCTGGAAAGTCCCTGAGACAGAGCTGAAAGTCCCTGAAAAATCCCTGAGAAGTACCTGGTTCGGAGCGGCCCGACCAGGGCTGTCGAGCCTGCATCGGCGGTGCGGGCGACGGGATTCGAACCCGAGACCTGCGCATTACGCGGGCCTGCAAGGGGGTGCAAGATCGTGATGGGTGCTGCCGGGTGATCACACGAGATCCTGATTTGCCTGGTCAAGGCTTGGCAGTCTCTCGATCCTGACGGTCACGTCTGGGGGTGCCGCCCGTCCGCTCACGCATCGCTCACGCACACCGGGTTATCTGACCGGCAAGATCTCCCGCATGTCGGCGCGAATATGACTGCACTGCCGAGATCGCCTCCATGCAGCCCGGGAATTCGACATCATCCGAGCAGCCCCTAATCGTCAGTCGCCCGATCGGCCGCGAGCGCTGCGGCAACTTCACGTGGAGGCCGTGATGTGGCTCGGGCGATAGCGTTGCAAAGGTCAACGGTGGTGTAGAGGTCTGGCGACACCCCAGTGAGCCAGATCGTAGGCGGTTCCCAGTAGTCGGTGCCGTTACGGTACAGGCGTGCGAAGAACGACATGGTGCCCGTGTCGAAGCCCCACTCGCTCACCTCATCCCAGCCGGGCAAAGGTAGTTCCAGGATGAAGTCCTCATGTATCCGTGCCCCCTGCGCCACGTATAGAGCCGTCATGCGATGCCACCGACAGTGCGCATCCTCGCCCTGAACTAGCACCTCGCATGTCTCGTGAAGTGCCGGATTACCCCGGCACAACCGCTTGTGTCGATGTTCTCGGCAGTAGGGACGACCATCGTGGACCAGGGACGTGCATTGACCGCCTTCGGGGATGGGTGCCATGCATCGCTGGGTAGAGGCCCTTCCACCATGGCTGCTCAGAGCGGAACCGGTCCGTAGCTGGTCGTCGACGGCGCGGTGGATCCGAGCGACGCTCTCTTCCCTGGCCAGCCCCTCCAGCCTGTAGACCGTTCCATGGCTCGCAAGACGCCTCGCGTACTCGTCGTACGACAGGGGCGGCTTCAGGAACCATGAGAGCGCCTGGTGGTCAAGGGGATGCACAACAGGCGCGTCGGCTTGTGGCGGGGTCACTTGCAGGCAGCGACTCTCGACGATCGCGAGCCACAGTTCAAGGGTGAGTTCGCAGTCATCCGCGATGGACTGAAAGGACCACCGTTCCTCAGCGTCCGCAATGCTCTTGATTCCACGGTGCGCCTGAGTTCGGGACTGCTGCTTTGCCCGGTCGCGTAGGCCGTGTGCCCGTGCCAGGGAGGTGAGATCGAGCCCTGCCGGCTTACGGAACCCTCCCGAGAGCACTTGCCGTGCCGCGTACAGAGTGTCGACCGACTTGACGATCAGGGGCTCAAGGTCGAGGCGATCCGTGTAGGTGCGAAGGCACCGGTAGTCGCCGTCGAAGAGATTGTGCCCGAGCACCAGATCGGCCGTGCTGAGGATGGCTGGCAGTTCACTCAGGGTGTCGTCACGGAGCGTGTGGAATGCGGTCTGCTGCCACTGACCGTGCCCGGGCGCCATATCCTCTGCCACGGGTTCGACAACCAAGACCCCGACTACGTCGATGTCCCATTTCTCGGGAAGTGACTTTCCACTGACTCTGGCGTAGTCGACGTCGAGGACAGCAATGGTGTTTGGCATGGAGTGCGGCAGCGGTCCAGCCACCTTGGTGCGGTAGACCGAAGGGGCCTCTCCATACCGGTCCGCACTGACGACGTCGGGGTCTGGCGCGACGATGGGAGTCCAGGATGCGATCTCGTCCGGGGTCGCGTGGGCCATATCTCCGCGCCCGTGGGTACAGGCTGAATGCGCCCTGTACAGGGCGTATCCGCGCCGACGCAGGTCCATCTCGTCCGGGTCCTGGGCGACGAACTCGACCGGATAGACCCAGATATAGATGGGGACCGCTTGGTCAGTGCGTACGTACCAACCGGCCTGCATGGGGGCACGGGGAGCATCGAGCGGAGGAACGAAATCGGGTGAATAGCCACCAGGAGCTTGAGGTATGAGAGCGGGGTACGGCCGACCGCCCTCCCGGGCAACCTCGATCAAGCGCCTGAACGCCCACCCCTTCGACGGCCATACCGGCCCTCCGAACGTGATCTCAGCCGGCCTGCTATCCGCGCTTGCGGCGGCCCGGTTGGACCTTGATGCCTTCCTCGGTTGCTTGCGCTTCTTGGGCATGTGCGGAAGGTACCAACCGGCTATGACACTTGCTCTCCCTGTACGACTCTGAGCGATGCCGTACCGGCACAGGCAACAGGACACTGCAACGGGCTCCCGCCCCCACACATCAAGTGGGATCGAATCCGTGCCGTGCGGTTCCAGGCAGTGCCGTGTGGTGCTGTTCTACCTAGTCAGCACTGCGCGACACGAATCCTGGTACTGCAGGTGACGCCTGGACTGGCCCGTCCACTCACGCATCGCGCACGCACCAGGGCTCTGGAAGATCAGGGAGGCTGATGAGTACATCGGTGCGGTGTGGGACCGGAGGCGCCGACACGGTCATTGTCCCCCCATGCGGGCACGCCGACGATCGGCTCAGCTGCCCATGCCCCGTCTTCCGCACGAGCGTCATGTCCCAAAGCTCCCCCACCATCAGCATGGTGTACGCCGTTACAGACGGCAGCAAGTTGCGAAGATCACCGAACTTGGAAGCCATAGAGTAAATTCCAAAGCCTGGTACCACCATGATGACGATAACTCCTTTACATGCAAACCGAGTTCGGCGCAGACGGCATAGGCTCAGCCACGACGTCTTGGTGGTGACAGGACAGTCGACTGTGGTGAGGATGGCGGGATGACGGGGAGAACGAGAGTGCTGGCGTGGTGCGGGGCAGTCGCGGGCACGGCGTTCACCGTGGCCCTGATCGCTGTCGCAGTGCTGGGGGACCTGGATACGGCGGGGCAAGTTGCGGGGATCGGGGGAGCGGTCATCGGTCTGCTCGGGGTGGCGGTTTCGGTGTATGCCCTGGTCCGGGACTCGCCTCGACGACCGACCACCGGGACGGAAGTGGTCGCTTCTGGGGCGCGATCCGTCGCTGCTGCCGGAAGTGTCGGCACCGCGATTACCGGCGACCAGACACAGGCGGTTCCAGGCGGGACGGCGCCCGCGCCGTCGTCCGCACCGCAGGGCGCGCTCGCGTCGGGTGGGACTGTGCAGGCGTCGGGTGAACGGTCGGTCGCAGCGGGCGGGGATATCGGGCATGTCGCGACCGGAGACTCGGGCATCGGATCGGCTACCTCGTGAGATGGCTTCGGCGTCAGCGGCAGGCGCCATCCTCCCAAGGCGTCCCGGTGACCGCGTCCGGAGAACGAGCGGTCGCCGCTGGCCGGGATGTCCGACAAGCGGTCACCGGGAACGGTGCTGTCGGGGTGCACTTCGAGCATGCGACGATGCTGCCCCCGGAGGCATTTGGTCCGGTTGGTTCCGTGGTGTGCCCTCCCGGACTGATGAACCTGCCTGTGAGGCAGGGGCTGTTCGTTGGCCGAGATCGGGAACTCGCACTGATAGACCGGGCGTTGGCCGACGCCGGCGTCGGCGGGACCGTGGCCGTCCACGGGCTGGGCGGGGTCGGAAAATCCACCTTAGTCGCGCACTGGGCCGCCTCTCGGGGCGGAGAATTCCATCCAGTGTGGTGGATAACTGCCGACACCCCCGCTAACCTCAACGCCGGCCTTGCTGCCCTGGCCGTTGCCTTGCAGCCTGCTCTTGCTGACGCCCTTCCGCATCACGCGCTCCGGGAACGGGCGCTGCAATGGCTCGCTGTCCACCAGGGGTGGTTGCTGGTGCTGGACAACGTGGCCGATCCGACCGATGTCGCCCCGCTGCTCGCCCAGGCCCCCACCGGCCAATTCCTGATTACCAGCCGCCGTGCCACTGGCTGGCACGGCGTCGCTACCCCGCTGACCCTAGACGTGCTCGACCACGCGGACGCTGGCGAGCTGTTCACCCGCATTCTCACCCACCACCAGCCCCGTGAGGCCGACGCTACGGACCAGGTCTGCACAGAACTCGGCTGCCTTCCGCTCGCAGTGGAGCAGGCAGCCGCCTTCTGCGCCGAGACCGCTACCTCCCCACGGGCCTACCTGGACCTGCTGGCCGCCTATCCAGCCAACCTGTATGCAGCCACGGCCGAAGGCGGAGACACCCAGCGCACCATCGCCCGGATCTGGCATCTGACCCTGGACCGGCTCACCGATGACCCGCTCACCGGCCAGATTCTGCGCACCCTGGCCTGGTACGCCCCCGAATCGATCCCCCGCGCGCTCGTGCACAGCCTCGCCGAACCCCCGCGGGTATTGCGTGCCCTCGGGCGGCTTGCTGCCCACAGCATGCTCACCCTCTCCCCCGACACCGGCGCCATCACGATGCATCGCCTCGTCCAGGCTGTCGCCCGAACGCCCGACTCCGACGATCCCCACCGTCAACCCAATAGCATCGCAGACGCCCGCAATCATGCTTCCGCTTACCTCGCCAGCGCACTTCCCGACGACTACGAGGACCCCGCGCTCTGGCCCACCTGGCGTGCGCTGCTCCCTCATGCCGATGCCCTCGCCGATCACAGTCCGTCTGACCACGACACCATCGACACCATCCGCATCCTCAGTCACACGGCTGGGTTCCTTCTAGGCCAAGGCGCGATGCAACGAGCCATCGCCTACTTCCACCGCGCTTGGGTCGATTGTGTACGGATTATGGGCGCAGACCACCCCGAAACCCTGGTTGCGCAGGGCGACCTTGCCGTCTCCTTCGTGGAGACAGGGAACCTGTCACGCGCCATCGGACTGTTTGAGCCCGTCCTCGCCAGCCTCATACGGGTCCTGGGCGACGAAGATCCTCGCACGCTGAGGGCACGAGTGAATCTCGCTGGCACCTGCCATGCAGCGGGGGACCTCAGACGTGCCATCGAGTTGTACGAGCGCGCCCTTGTCGACCAGGTACGGGTCTTGGGCGAGGACCACCCTCATGTTCTACTCTGCCGGGGCAACCTCGCCCTCGTGTACCAGGAGGCTGGGGATCTAAAGCGAGCCATCGAGCTGCTTAAGCACGCGTGTACCGACCGTGCCCGTGCGTTGGGCAAGGATCACCCCAACACTTTGAAAGCGCGAATGAATCTCGCTGGCGCCTACCGTGCCGCAGGGGACCTCAGACGTGCCATCGAGCTCAATGAAAGCGCCCTAGCCGACCAGCAAAGGGTCTTGGGCGAGGACCACCCCGACACTCTCGTCTCCCTCAACAACCTCGCCGTCGCCTCGTTTGACGTGGGGGACCCAAAGCGGGCCATTGAACTCCTTGAGCTCGTTCTCTCCGACCGCATCAGGGTTTTGGGAGAAGAGCACTTCCACACCATGAGAGCACGATTCAACCTCGCTAGCGCATACGCCGAAGCGGGGGACCTCAAGCGTGCTATCGAGCTGTACGAACGCACTCTCGCCGACCAGGTAAGCGTCTTGGGCGAGGATCACCCGGACATCCTGCTCTCCCGTGGCAATCTCGCCATTGCATACGGAGAGGCAGGAGACCTGAAGCGGGCAATCGAGCTGCACGAGCGCACTCTCGCCGACCACATACGCGTTCTAGGAGAAGACCACCCCAGCACCCTCGTAGCACGGGGCAGCCTTGCCATGGCCTGCCATGTCGCAGGGGATGTCAGTTGCGCTATCGAGCTGATTGAGTGCCTCTACACCGACTACGTACGGGTAATGGGTGACGATCACCCCCGGACTCGGATCGTGCAGGACTTCCTCAACGAGGCCAGGGACAAGGGTAACGTCCGGAGATAGCATCCAGGTCGACGGTGAGTTCACACCGGCTAGCCAGACAGGCTGCCGGTGATGCGATGTCCGACGCCTCTCCGGAATAAACGCCTCCAAGTCTCGATTATTCGTTCGTGGGATCGAGCGGAGGGCACGGAAGGCGCATGAGCAATCTGAAGGCGTTTCGCATCTGTGAGGGGCACGCGACGGAGATACCGGGCTCGTCGGTGGCTCTGGAGCGTCATCTGCAGACACTGATCGAGGCCAACATGGAGACGATGCTCGGTATCCGTTTCCTGGCGAGCGAGTACGCCACGGGTCGGCACCGGGGCCGGATCGACTCTCTCGGCTTGGACGAGAATGGGACACCGGCCATCGTGGAGTACAAGCGCGCCCACGATAAATCGGTGATCACCCAGGCTCTCTCATACCTGTCCTGGCTCCACGACCATCATCACGAGTTCGAGTGCCTGGTCAAGGAGAAGCTCGGCACCGAAGCAGCCGAGGCGATCGACTGGTGCAGTCCCCGACTCATCTGCATCGCCGGGGACTTCACTCCGCACGATGCGGTGGCCCTTGAGGTGATCGGTCGTCGTATCGACCTGGTGAGCTACCAGACCTTCGGTGACGTGCTGACCCTGCAGCTTGTGGCGTCTGTTGCCAGCGCTACCGCTCCGGCTCGCGGGAAGGCGTCCGCCACCACTCGCACCTTCAGTTCGGCATCGCCGAAGTCGGTCCAGCAGTACCTCGACGAGTCGCCACAGGCGCTCCAGGACCTGTTCGCGGATCTCGACGCGATGCTGCTGTCCCACGACGTGCAGAAGGAGACTCAGCTCCACTACATGGCGTACCGGCGGATCAAGAACGTCGCCACGGTGCGCGTGCAGCCACGGAACCGGATGCTGGTGGTCAACCTGAAGCTGGACCCGGATGCCGTGGAGCTGGAGGAGGGCTTCTCCCGGGACGTCCGCGGCCTGGGCTGCCTCGGAATCAAGGACGGCGTCGAGGTGCGGATCAGATCACGCGAGGATCTCGCACGGGCCAGTGACCTCATCCGGCAGAGCGCCGAAGCGGGCTGACCTGGAGCGTCAAGGGCGATTGCGTCATCGGGTTTTCGATGACGCAACCGCCCTTTTCTGCGTTCTGGCCCGGTCTACCGGGCGTGTCGTTCTCACTCCTCGGGCCCGACGAGTGCGAAGTCGTCCTGGGTCAGGACGCTGCGGAGGCGCTGTTCGGCGATGCCCGCGTAGTGGTCGGAGAGTTCGACGCCCACGAAGTTGCGGCCCTCCTTCAACGCTGCGACGCCGGTGGAGCCGGAGCCGGTGAAGGGGTCGAGGACAGTGCCGCCGGGCGGGCAGACCTGGACGAGTTGCTGCATGACTTCGACGGGCTTTTGGGTGATGTGGACGCGGCCCTTGCGGGGCTGGGAGGCGATGTAGTGGCCGGGCAGGTAGAGGTCCCGGGTGTTGTCGAGACTTCCCTTGACGCCCCAGAGGATGAACTCGGAGTCCTGCTTCGGCCCACCCTTTCGAGGGCGCGAGGCCGGCTTGATCCACGGGATGGTCCCAGACCACGTCCAGCCCGCCATCTGCAGGGCATCCGAGGTCGTCGGCTCCTGCCTCCAGTCGGTGAAGACCATGACGACGGCGTGCTCGCGGCTGGCGCGGTATGCCTCGGTGAGCAGCTCGGTCAGCCAGCTGCGGTAGGAGCGCTGGTCGCGGTTTTCGCCGGGGAAGTTGGCCAGGTCGTGCCGGGCGTCGCCGCTGGTGTACTTCGCCCGTGCGGTGCGGGCGGTGCGGTCGGAGCTGGTGCGCCCGCCGGAGTTGTACGGCGGGTCGGTGATGACACTGTCGACGCTCTCGTCCGGGAGGGACTTGAGGACGGTGAGCGCATCGCCTCGGTGCAGGGTGTACGGCATTACGCGAATCTCTCTTTCCGGAAGGCAGCCACACGCACGTATCCACGGAGCGGGATATTCGGGTCAGGGCAGCTCGGGGCAACTGCGGACCGAGCCGCCTGGGGCGTGCAATGCGCTGGAGGTTATCCGCCTTTTCCGGCCTCACCCAATGACGCAACAGTGGCCGTTCATTCCATGATCGCAGCTCGTTTGGTGCGGCCGGATTCCGTCTCTACAGTCTCGGCATGTTCGCAGGACGGGCCCTGGTTCCGGTCCTGGTGAGCTGTGCTGATGCGTGTTGTCCCGTTGAATTGACGGCCCGCTCGGCACCCGCTGGAGCGACTCTCGATGTGAGGAGGAGAGGAATCCACCGTGTGGCACCTGAGATTACGAGCGCGGCTTGCTGCCGCATTGCGATGAAGGGGCCGGCGCTTAGGAGTTAGCAGCTCCGTAAGCGCGGCCCTCCCTTCGGGGATTACGGATGTTTAACCGGCGTGGTGCCGGTGGCCTTTTCGACGAGAACGCCGGCACCGCGCTGCCTACGAGTAAGGAGCTGCTGATGCAGCATGCCCAGGCACGCCCCTCGCCCGAGCCGGCTCTTTGGATACGCCAAGCGTCCGGTGGCCGGCTGTGAAGAAGGTCGCTGCGATAGCCGGGGGCGTCGCCCTCGCCCCGGTGCTGCTGATCGCGCCCATCGCCGTCGCCCTGGCCGGGGCCAGCAACGCCCAGGCCGCCTGCGGCGAAGCCGGTGGTGCCGGTGCGGTAGACGCCAAGGCCGTGGCCAGGCAGGTGGAGTCGATCCTCAAGGGCGGCGGCAAGGGTTCGGCGTCCGTTCCGGGGCTGGACAATCCGAAGGAGCAGATACCGAACGCCAAGACGATCCTGGCCACCGGCGTCGCGATGAAGGTGCCGGCGCGCGGGCAGATCGTCGCGCTGGCGACTGCGTTGCAGGAGTCGGGGCTGCGGAACTTGGACTACGGCGACCGGGATTCTCTCGGTCTGTTCCAGCAGCGCCCCAGCCAGGGATGGGGCACCGCAGCTCAGGTCCGGGATCCGGTGCACGCCTCGACGAAGTTCTACGAGGGGCTGCTGAAGGTCTCGGGCTGGCAGTCGATGTCCGTCGCCCAGGCCGCGCAGGCGGTCCAGGCGAGCGGGTTCCCCGATGCCTACGCAAAGTGGGAACCGCTGGCCACGACCCTGCAGAAGGCCCTCGCCAAGAATCTGCCCGTCAAGGGCAGTTCCGATGAGGGTGCTAATCCGGAGGCTCCCGCTGGTGGGTGCGGTACGGGAGGCGATGGGAGCGGGTTCGGCCCGATCCCTGCCGGGTCCGTCCCCAAGGGCTACAAGATCCCGGCTGATGCGCCCAAGTCGGTCCGTACGGCGATCCGTTGGGGTCTGGGGCAGCTCGGCACTCCGTACCAGTGGGGTGGCCACTGCACTGACCCGCGTGGCCAGGACGCAATGGGCCGCTGTGACTGCTCGTCCTTGATGCAGGCGTCGTACAAGGCTGGCGGTGTCGCGATCTCCCGGACCACGTACTCCCAGGTCAAGGAGGGCAAGGCGGCCAGCGTCGATGCCCTCAAGCCGGGCGATCTGCTCTTCACCCGCGGTACGGCCGCTGTGCCGGAACACGTCGGGATGTTCATCGGCCAAGGACTGATCCTGCAGGCCCCCAAGACCGGCGACGTGGTCAAGATCTCGACCCTCGCTTCCTGGCGGCCGGACGTCCTCGCCGCCCGCCGAGTCGTCTGACCGGCCTCCTCTCCCCCTCCCCTTCCCCATCCCTCCGGGTCTTCGCGCCCATGGGCCTCTGCGCGCCCAAAATCGCACTGGAGTTTGAAATGAAGCTCATTGAGCACGCCCAATACCTGGCATACAACCCCGGCGTCACGCCGAAGCAGGGCGGGCTTCCCGGCCTCGATGTCCTGAAGAACGTGATGGGCAGCATCAACCTGTTCGGCATCATCGCCGCGGTCGGAGCCCTGGTCATCTCCGCGGTCGTCTGGGCCTGGGGCCACCACAGCGGCGGCCACCAGGCGGAGGCCAACGGCAAGAAGGGCACCGCCGTCGCCGCCGGATGCGCACTACTGCTGGGCGCGGCCAACGGCATCGTCGCGTTCTTCTCCGCAATGGGGACGCAGGTCCACTGATGCCGAAGAAACGTTCCCGCACCGCCCAGGAGCGCACGTACGAGGCGCCCTCGTCGGTGCTGCGGCGCTCCCTGATCGGCGGCATCGTCCTCGCCGTGCTGGTAGCCGTCGCCGGCCTCGTCGCGTATCTGACACGCCCCGAAAGCCCGGCCGCGACCAAGCCCTCCCCAGCTCCGAAGTCCGCCCCGGAATCGCCTTCCCCGACCGCAACTCCCCACAAGGGGGAAGCAGTCGCGGCGCCGCCCAGGACGAGCGATCCGATCACGTTCGCCAAGGCGGCCACACAGGTCCTGTGGACGTACGACACTCGCTCCTTCTCCCAGGCCGAGCACCTGGCCGGGCTGAAGCGGTGGATGACCGGCGATAAGAAGTACGCCGACTGGAAGTCCGTCTCCGACCAGGTGCCCAGCCCGGTGCTGTGGGCGCGAATGCGCGACAACCATCAGCACGCGAGCGCCACGGTCGGCGAGGGCCACTTCCCCCAGGCGTTCAAGACCGCCCTGGCCCAGGATCCCGGTGCGATCACCGAGGCGTACGTCTACGCCGTCACGGTCACCGGCAAGCAGACCATCGCCTGGAAGGGCTCCGGAACCGGAGCCGAGGCCCGCTCGATGACCCTCGCCGTCCAGTGCCGGCCGCACCAGGACTGCGCGCTGACCGGTGTCATGCCAAACGTCTCACCATGACCGCTCCCAACCCGGATAAGGAGGTGCCCTGATGGGAGCCTGCGACCTTCCTCTGATGAACTCGGTCTGCGACGCCGTCGGCGGCGTCGTCAGTTCCACCGGCGAGGCGGTCACCGATGGCATCGGTGCATGGATCGCCAAGTCGATGGGCGAGGTGGCCCAGTCCGCTGCCGACCTCGCGTCCAAGGCGGTCGACAAGACCACCGCCATCGATCTGAACGCCGAGTGGTTCCGCAACAACTACGAACTGCTGTTGCCGATCGGTTTGATCCTGACCGTTGGCACGTTCTGCCTGCAGCTGACCCGCGCCGCCTGGCGCAGGGACGAACGCGCCCTCGTCCAGGCCGCGTTCGGGACCATGGTGGGCGTCTTCTTCGCCTTTGCCGCCATCGCGTGCACCACCGTTGCGATCACCGTTGTCGATGCGCTGAGTGCCGGTCTGTTCAAGGCGGCCAACAGTTCCGTCGATGATGCGGTGCGCCGCATGATCAAGGTCAATGAGCTGGGGGCGATGTATGGCCTGGGCTGGGGCGTCCCCTCGATCATCGCGCTTGGCTGCGCAGTCGGAGCGTTCCTCTACTGGGCGGTGATGGTTGCCCGCAAGGTCGGCATCCTGGTCCTGGTCACGTTGGCGGTCTTCGCTGGTGCCGGCGGCGGCTGGGAGGTGGCCAAGCGCTGGCGGCGCGGCTGGATCGAGGCAACGAGCACCCTGGTCGTCTCAAAGCTGTTGATGACGATCGTGTTCTTGCTGGGCGTCTCGGCCATGGGCAAGACCGATGCGCACGACGGCCTCAGTGCCCTGTCGGACGCGATCGCGGGCATCGTGGTGATGGTCCTGGTGATGCTCTGCCCCTACGCCACCTACAAGTTCATTCACTGGGCGGCCGACGGCTCAGGCCACGACGACCTGCACCGCACCGGCGTGGCTGGAATGGCGGTAGCCGCGGGCGCGGCCAAGACCGCGGGCCAGCTCGCGATGCAGGCCAGTACGGGCACGCCTGCGCCGCAGGGGCCGTCGAAGGTGCCGGGCCAGGGCACCGGCGGTGTCGCCTCCGGCATCGATCCGACCGGCGGCTCGGGCGGCAGCAAGCCGAAGCAGACGCGCTTCCGCTTCGGTGAGGACCCGAACGCCACAGGCGACAAGGGCCAGGCGCTGATCCAGCGCCCTCCCACGGACGGCGACCGCGGTCAGCCCTTGATTCAGCGTCCCGGCCAGGGAGCCTCATCGGGTTCGGCGGCTGGATCGGCGCCGGTCTCCTCCGGGCCGACGTCCCAGGGCGCCTCGGCCGCGTCGAGTACGCGCATGGACCCGCCGGCGCCACCGCGCAGCGGGCCGCCTCCGGCGAGCGGACCACCACCGCAGGGCGGCACCACACCGCAGCGGTGGATCTACCCCAAGCCGCCGGGTGGATCGGGCTCGTAGCCCGCTCCTGACGGGGGCGGGCACAGGACGCCGCTCTCGGCCCGCCCGCCCCCGTCTCCCCCTTTTACTCTCTCCACGCTCCAAGGACGGCTTCGCCATGCACTCCGACTTGTCCACATCCGACGGCCCGGCCACCGTGAAGTTCCCCCACCGCTCGCGCCGCGGCGTGCTGCTCGGCCTCTCGGTCGCCCAGCTTGTCGTCGTCACCGTGACGGGCCTGCTCCTGCTCGCGGTGCTGATGCGCGCCGGCGTCACCGGGGCGCTCAAGCTCATCCCGCTGTGGGCCGTCATCCTGGCGGCGGTCTTCATCCGCCACCGCGGACGTTCCCTCGCCGACTGGGCGCCCATCGCCCTGCGATACGCGCTGCGGCGGTTCCGTGGCCAGCTCATCTGGCTCGTCCGCCCTTCTCGCCGACCGCGGCGCGAGGGCCTGCTCCACCTGCCCGGCACTGCCGCCTCCCTGCGGGTGGTCACCTCCCCTGACGGTCAGTTCGGTGCGGTGCATGACCCGCACAACGGCACGCTCACCGCCGTGGTGAAGGTCTCCTCCCGCGCCTTCGCCCTGCTCGACCCGGCCACCCAGACCAGCAACGTCGCAGGCTGGGGCCGCACCCTCGCCGCCCTCTCCCGCACCGGACACATCGCCCGCGTCCAGGTCCTGGAGCGGACCGTGCCCGACTCCGGCGACGCGCTCAACCGCTACTGGCACCAGCACGGCAACGCCCAGACGCACCTGGCCGGGCCCATCTACAGCGACCTGCTGGCCGCCGCCGGTCCTGCCGCCGCACCGCACGAGGCGTACGTCGCGCTCGCCCTCAATCTCAAGGCCGCCCGGCGCCTGATCAACCAGGCCGGAGGCGGGCTCACCGGTGCCTTTGCCGTCCTGAGCCAGCTCACCTCAACGTTCGACCAGGCGGCCCGTAACTCCGGTCTCACACCCACCGGCTGGCTGGCCGCCGACGAGATCGCAGCCGTCATCCGCACCGCGTACGACCCCAAGGCGTCCGCGGCCCTGGACCAGTGGTCCGACTCCGGCCGCCCACAGGCCGACCCGGCTGCCGCAGGCCCGGTTGTCCTGGTCGAGAAGGCCGACCGGATCCAGACCGACTCGGCCCACCACGCCACGTTCTGGATCGAGAACTGGCCCCGCATCGAGACCTCGCCCGGTTTCCTGCACCAGCTGCTGTTCACCTCCGGTGTCCGCCGCACCCTCTCGCTGACCTATGCGCCCAAGGGTCTGGATGCAGCGCTCAAGGACGTGCAGCGCAAGAAGGCCACCGTGATCGCGGATGCGGCCGAGCGGCAGCGCAAGGGCCAGGTCGACTCCGAAGAGGACTCGGTCGAGTACGCCGACATCAAACAGCGCGAGCGCCAGCTGATCGCCGGCCACGCCGACGTCGCCCTCACCGGCCTGCTCACCGTCAGCGCCGACACCGACGAACAGCTCAATGCCGCCTGCGCCGCCATCGAAACCGCCGCCGTTTCCGCCCTCCTCGATCTGCGGCTCCTCACCTGGCAGCAGGCCGAAGCCTTCACCAACGCCGCCCTCCCGCTGGCCCGCCCGTAGCGCACCCAGCTCCACCCACCGCGCTCTACCGAAGGGCCCCTCTCATGCCGACCGATCCCCTGCCCGAACCGGCTGCGGACTTCATCCCGTTCGCCACCGCAGCCCTCGACTTCCACCGGGCGATCAACCTCCCCGCCGGGCCCGTAGCCGCAAACCGCACCGAGATCGACTCCCTGCACGCGCACGTCATCGCTCTGTACGGGCTGCTCGACGCCCACACCGCCCGGACCGGCCCGGTGGCCGAGGCCGAGGGCGATCACCTGCGGGCGTGTCGGATCCGGCTGTGGCAGGCCGCCGAGCACCTCCACGCCGCCTACCACACAGCCCCGCACACGGGCTCCGGCCGCCTCCCTAGCCGGGAGGCGAGTCGGGCCCGGCTCGCCGAGGGTGCACCCGAACTCACCGTGTGCCAGCGCCACTTGGCCACCTCTGCCCAGGTCCGCCATGACCACACCCCGGCCGATCTGCGCGACCCGTTCACCGGCCTGATCCGCCACTGACTGTCAGGAGCACCGTCATGCCCACCCGCAACCGCACTCGTGCCAGCGCGAGCCCGCTGTTCGTCCCCCGCAAGACCGACCGCCGCACTGCCCGCGCGGCCCGCGACCAGTTCGCCGCCGCCTGTGACCAGGCCCGGCACGCCGCACGCCCCGAAGCCCGCCGTACCGAACCTGGCGTCGACCCCGAGCTGCGAGCCACCTACCCGGCCACCGGACGCCCTGGCCCGTTCTCCGCCCGCGGTGGCCGTCTCAAGCTCCCCGCCCACCGGATGACGACCGCCACCGCCAGCGGCGCGTATCCCTTCCTCGCCGAGGGCGGCCTGGGCGCTCAGGGCATTTACATCGGCCGTGACGTCCATGCGGAGGCGGCGTTCACGTACGACCCGTTCGCGCTGTACGGGCGTCTCGACGGGTTCACGAATCCGAACATCCTGCTCGCCGGGATCATCGGCATGGGCAAGTCCGCCCTGGCCAAGTCCCTCGCCCTGCGGGCCGTCGCCTTCGGCTACCGGATCTACGTCCCCTGCGATCCCAAGGGCGAGTGGACCGTCGTCGCGCAGGAGCTGGGCGGCCAGACCATCGCCCTCGGCCCCGGCCTGCCCGGACGGCTCAACCCCCTGGACGCACCCGCCAGGCCACACGGCGTCAGTGGAGAGGATTGGGTCAACGAGGTTCGCAAGCGCCGCCTTCTCCTCCTCGGCTCACTCGCGAAGACCGTTCTGCGGCGGGATCTGCACCCGATGGAGCACACCGCTCTCGACGTCGCCCTCGACCAGGCCGTCGCCCACGCCGAGACAAACCGCACCACCCCGCTACTGGGCGACGTCGCGCATGTTCTCGGCTCTCCCGAGCGGCTCGAAGGTGCGCTCGGCGAGCTGACCGGCCGCCTCGGACACGCCGCGGAGGACTTGGCCCACGCGCTGCGGAGGTTGGTGCACGGTGACCTGGCCGGGATGTTCGACGCCCCCAGCACTGTCGCCTTCAACCCGAGTGCGCCGATGCTGTCCATCGATCTCTCGCGCCTGGGCGGGGCCGGCGACGACACCGCGCTCGTCCTGGCGATGACCTGCGCCTCCGCGTGGATGGAGTCCGCGCTGGCCGACCCCACCGGAGGACGGCGCTGGGTGATCTACGACGAGGCATGGCGCGTCATGCGGCACGTCGCGCTTCTGGAACGCATGCAGAGCCAGTGGAAGCTCTCGCGTGGCCTTGGCATCGCCAACTTGCTGGTGATCCATCGCCTCAGCGATCTGCTGACCGCGGGCGACGCCGGCTCCCGGGGCCGGGCGCTGGCCGAGGGCCTGCTCACCGACTGCTCGACCCGGATCATCTACCGCCAGGAAGCCGACCAACTGATCTCCGCCGCAGCCCTGCTGGGACTGACCGGCGTGGAGACCCAGGCCGTGTCCGCCCTCACCAAGGGCCGGGGCCTGTGGAAGGTCGCGGGCCGGTCGTTCATCACGCAACACCTCCTCCACCCGCGCGAACGCGAACTGTTCGACACAGACGCCCGCATGCACGCCATTTCCCGAGAGTTCGGGAAATCTGAAGGGACTTCAGGCGGGAACCCATGGGGTGATGCTAGGGGGAGCCGGAGTTGAAGTCGCGGGTTCGGGAAGCTGTGGGGTTACTGCGACGTGCTCGGTCGGCGAGCAGCGGTCGCGAAGGCGGCCGGGGTGTCGAACTGGCTGGTCTATGGGGAGGGAGTACGCGAGCATATCGAGGCTGCCCGCAAGAAGCAGTCGGGCCAGCCCAGGCGGGATGCCCAGACTGGTCTGTCGCCGAGTGCGGCGAGTCTGCAGACCGATCTGGAGCTCTCCAAACAGCAGATCGCCGCTCTGCGGGCCGAGCGAGACCGGCTCAGAGCGGCGCTTCAACAGCAGCTCGGCCAGCAATTGGATCAGGCTGGCGCCGCAGACCGAGCGGCGAGGGTGTGGATGAGCTGGCTCCAGTACGAGGAGCTGACCGCGGAGCGGGACAGTCTGCGGCGAGAGAAGGAAGATCTCGAAGGCTGCTGGCGCAAGCACAGGAAGATCTGGCTGCTACCCGCTCCAGCCTGCGGCGGATGATTCGCGTAGAGAACATCGGACCGGATCCGGTGTGGTCTAGGTTCTCTGGGCCATCGAGCGCAGGGGGGCCAGCGCTGCTGGAGCGGAGCCCGCGTTGAGGTCCACATCGGTCCGCAACTGCCGTCACGATCTGTGTCTGAAGAGCCGGACTTCGCCACGCATCGAGCTGGGGGACCCTCTCGTCTCTTCACCCAGTTGCGACAAGGCGAGGTCACAGGATCATAGGAAGAGGCGGCGCCTGGAGGGAATCATGAACATCATCACCGAGTTCGAATTCCTGGATCTCCCAGACAGTCTTTCGATAGTCCGCGAACAGAGTCTTACATTGATAGAGATTCTGGAGCGACTGAACTGCGATATCGCAACAAATCAAGGAGAACCCCCGGCTGGTTTTGAACGAGTAGATGAGAAGTGGCTAGACCTAGCACGCATGTGGCCGGTCACCGGAAGAAAGCTACCTCCGGCCAAGTTCATGTTGGTGGAGCGCCCAGCGGGGCTGATACACCCATGGACCGAGGTTCGATACCTGGACAGCGACAAAAGGCAGGTAACAATCTTCCCGAACGACGCTTCAGCCGATCCTAGAGTCATGCTATACGCACCAGGGGAGGAAATCGACGGTGTCGTGACGTTGCAGGTTATTAGCGTCGAAATATGGAACCGTAGCGAGGGGTATGCGGGCATTGGGAGAGGCGCCTTTCGATACAGCGCTACTCACTGCTTGATCGATAGTTCGGGGAACTGTGTCAGCTCCCAAAATGGGCACCCATGTGAATACGGCTCCTGGGATGAATCCGACCTTGGATGGTCCGAGATATGCTACTGTCCGCATTGCTAGGCACTAGCTTGCCTCAACAGTCGCCTTCCAAAGTGCCGGAATGGTTGCAGATAGCTGCGGCGACTGCCACGACGATTGGGGCGGCCATCGCCATTGCCGCAGTCGTTACGACGTTCACGATCTATAGACGCTCTGGGCCGCGCGCCAAGGTCCGGGCCGATGCCGATCAGCACGGCAACGTACGGATCGTCGTTGGAAACTGGGGGCGCACATCCTTCGAGGTAATATCAATCGGACTAGCGAGGCGCAAAAAGCGGAGGTTTCCAGGAGGCAGGCCAGCTTCAGTGTTCCGCCTGAGCTACAAGCCGGATCCGAACGCGCCGTATTTGCGCTGCGTGTGGTCGTCCCCAGATAAGCCCGAAGTTATAGATCCCGGGAGTAGCGTTTCGTGGCATATGCGATGGCCGGAATTTCCTGACGGGGGCGCAGTCTCGGTTGTTCACGAGTATAGATTCAACGATCGCGAGAAGCGTGCGCGGGGGAAGAGGGACCCCATCCGATGGGGCGACTGGGGAGATGTTCGCGCGATCGCATTGCTCTTCGATAGGAGCATAAGCAGCAAAATACAGGACGAGGATGATCCCCTAATTATACTTAGGCCGCGTGGACCTGCTCTGCCACAACCTCCCGCCGTTCCGCTACACGCCGCTCAACTACCGCCGACCCCAATGATGGAGCGGGTGAAGTATCTCTTCAAGGGGCATGGAAAGACCGAATGAACATGCACCCCATCCGACATGCGGCTATTTTCGCGGGATATTCACGGCGAGGCCCACTTGATGTTCGCGGCAAAGAGCGCATTCGCGGCGAACTCGAATCACGAATTCAGACTCGGGCTCTCGTGGCTGCACCTGAAAGAACGAGCCTATTGCTTCCCATGGCGTCCAGGCGTGGCTGCAGCCGATCCCGAATAGCTCTTTAGCGTTTCTAAGAATGCGCTTAACGGCCAATGGTGAACCTCCACCAGGTCGGGATTAAGGGGACAGTTCCGAATCTGCCATTGGTGGGACGTCAGCCGGACACTAGTTCGCCAGGTACCCAACTACAAGAGATCAAAGACAACCGTTGCCGTCTTGTGAGGCTGACCTTGAATCCCCATGACTCGTTAGATTGTCTTGATCACATGCGGATGTCTCGCGCAGCGCCAGCATGTCCGCCCAAAGAGCTGCCTGGGACTACCAGCAGCACGCGCCCGACCTCTGAAGGTTCCTCGGTCATCGGACCAGTGCCTGACTTGCCTTGAAAGCTTCTACGCATGGGAGCTGGTCCGGAGCTTGACAACCCTAAATACCGGTGGACGACACCAAGACCGTGGGGATCCCGTGTCCGACGTCGGCGAGGAAGCTGGCAGAGCCGATGCCGCGTACGCCGGGCATCAGCCACGTCTCGTCCTCGTGGCGGGTGGGCTGGTCGGCGTGCTGGGCGGCGTCGGTCATGGCGAGTAGTCTCGCCGAGGGCTGCATCACGGCGGGGGTGGAGAAGCACACGAAGGCCGCGGTGGGCCGGCCGTACGGTTCACCGAAGGGCCGGACCGGTCATTCGTCCGAGGCCAGTCCGGGCAGGTCAAGGTCTGCCCGGTAGCGTTCGGCCCCGGCTATGCCGAGTCCGAAAAGGTCACAGAGGCGGCGCAGGTCGCCGGTGGCTGTCACTTCGTCGAGATTACCGACCGCAGGAGCTCGGATACCGGCTCTGAACTGCGACGACTCATAGACTACATGTCCGTGACGGCGAGTTGGGGGCGATGCTGTCGCTCATACGTGTGGTCTCAGTGTCGGTCACGGTTTGGCGGATCCTCCTGCTGTTGCCCTGCTGCTCTGCTCTTGGTGCTGACTCGATGCGATCTCTAATAGCGGCGGTAGTGCACAGCCCCCACGGGCTTTGGAGCCGATCTACCGACGTGTTGTTCACCTGGGGATAGCTCGTGCTGCTTAGAACTCCTAACAAAAGTGGTGGACTTGACCTAGTCAGAGGTCGGTGTCGCGCACGAGGCCGCCGGGGATCGGGACGCAGTCAGCCGCGTAATCGCACGCAATAAACCCGGCGACATCGGCGATCATCCCCGGGATACTGGCCGCCCATGGATGAGGTCAAAGTCGTTGTCGCCCATTCCGAGCGCGCGACCCTGCGCGTCGGCGACGTGTTCCTGAAGGTGGACGCCGATCAGGCGCGCATCGACGTCGAGGTCGAGGCAATGTCCCTCGCGCCGGTCCCGACCCCGGAGGTCCTGTGGCGCAAGCCGCCCGTGCTCGCGATCGCCGCCCTCCCGGGGACGACGCTTGGGCGCCTCGGCGGGCCGTCGACAGGGTCGTCGGCGGCGTGGGCCGCGGCGGGCGCCGCCATCCGGAAGCTACACGACGCGCCGCTGCCGCCCCTGCCCGGCCGGGCCGGCCGGAGCATCGTCGCGCTGGCGGCGGAACTCGACGACGAGTGCGAGTTGCTCGTGCCGAACGGCCTCCTGCCCGCTGACCTGGTCACCCGCAACCGCCAAGTCGCCGAGGCCGCACTCCGGCCGTGGACTCCGGCGTTCACGCACGGCGACCTGCAGATCGCGCACGTCTTCGTCGACGGCGACGAGGTCACGGGCATCATCGACTGGTCCGAGGCGGGCCAGGGTGATGCCCTGTACGACCTCGCCACCTTCACGCTCGGACACGAGGAGCACCTCGACGACGTCCTCGCCGGCTATGGCACCGACATCGACCTCGACGTGATCCACGCGTGGTGGTCGTTGCGAAGCCTGCTGGCAGTTCGCTGGCTGATCGAGCACGGCTTCGACCCGTTCGCGCCGGGCTGTGAGGTCGACGTGCTGAGATCCCGGATGTGAGGCTGCGCGGGCCCGACTGCTACGAATGCGCTCTGACGCATCGAGCAGGCCATCCCCTGGGCTGATCGCCCGCCCTTACTCTCGACAAAGTACGGTGCGCAGTCGTCGCCAGCAGATGACAGCGCAGCCGACGGTGACGAACGCGTGGTGGATGTCGTCGCGGATCTCCCAGCGGATACGCAGGCGGCGGAACCAGTGCAGCAGCGCGATCGCTCCTTCCACGACCCAGCGGTACACGCCCAGACCGGAGCCGTGCCCGGTGCCGCGCCGGGCGATGTGCGGGGTGATCTGGAACCGGCGGACCTGGTCTCGGTAGACCTCGTGGTCATAGCCGCGGTCGGCGTACAAGTGCTTGGGGCGGCGCAGTGGCTGGCCGCGCTTGTCGCGGATCGGCGGGACGCCTGGATCAGCGGGATCAGTTGGGTGACGTCGTTGCGGTTGCTGCCGGTTGTGATTGCCGCGAGCGGGATGCCGTGCGCCTCGACGATCAGGTGGTGCTTGCTGCCGGCCTTGCCCCGGTCCACCGGGGACGGACCGGTGGCCGGCCCGCCCTTCATCGCGCGGATGTGGCTGGAGTCGACCGCTGCGCGGGAGAAGTCCAGCAGGTCTGCGGCCCGCAGCTCGGACAGCAGCAGCTCGTGCAGGTGCTGCCAGACCCCGGCCTCGTTCCAGTTCCGCAGCCGTCGCCAGCAGGTCATCCCCGAGCCGAAGCCCAGCTCCTGGGGCAGAAACTCCCAGCGGATCCCGGTGTACAGCACGAACAGGATCCCGCACAGCACCTTGCGACTATCCAGACGCTTACGACCTGGACGCCGCGGATTACGCGGGACGACCGGCAGCAGCGGCTCGATCCGCGCCCACAACTCGTCGTCGATCTCCCACAGTCTGGCAGCGGTCTTCCTCGTCTCGGCTAGCTCCCACCCCCTTCGGCCAGCATCAACGAGAACTGACACACCGCCATTCCCGGAGTTCCAGAAACTTCCTTTTGTTAGGAGTCGTTACTGGCAATGCATTCACTCCACCGGCAGGATGATCTCCATGGATGTAGGAACCGCTTTGCTCATCTCTGCGGGGCTTGGCATCGCTGGCGCGTTGCTGGGTGCCGGCGGCGGAGGAGGAGTCACCGCGAAGACCATCAGGCGCCAGGTCAAAGACCAGGCTGATGTTGAGCAGCGGCATTGGCTACGGCAACAACGCCAAGATGCCTACGTGGAATTTCTGGCGGCCTGCGACACCGTTCTGGATACCCTCCGGTCCATCGCTACCCTGCGAGAGCATCCAGATTCAGAGGTCGATGTGGGGCTGCTTTGGGACGCTTATGACGAGGCATACAGAAAGGTGGTTCGGGTCTCGACATTCGTGAACATTTCCGGGCCGGATGACATGCGCCAAAGCGCTTTTAAGCTTCAGAGGTACTTCACCAAGCTGAGCGAGATTTATCGAGCTCCGCCCGACCTCGCGAACCTCTGGCCATGGAACGTGGCTTCCATTGTGTACCAAGTGCGACATAGGAAATTTGTCTCGGGGGCGCGGATTGTACTGACTAGTCCACCGACCAGGGAACGATTGCAAGGGGCCTGATCTCGACAGTAGACGCGGTGGACAGCACTGAAGTGGGTACTGACTGCTTGGTCGTTCGAAGCAGGATTCCGACTGCCTTCGTAACGTAACCGCCTTATGCGGCGTTGGAGCACGGGAACACTTCCCGGCACTTCTTTCTCTGGATTGAGCGGTTTGGTCAGTCGAATCGCCATCCCACCTCTAGCTCGGCTAGTTCGCTGGAGTCTGAATCCCACGTCTCATACAGCTCTTCCACCTCGGCAAGTTCGTCGTCAGTGGATGAATCCGCTGGCGTGTTCAGGGTGAGCCCGGCCCACGCGATGAAAGTGTTGTATCTGTCCCAGTACTCGACAAGGCAACTGTCGAAGCTGCGCGAGGTGCTGTCTGGCCGTTCGGAATCACGCAGGGTCTTAGACATCTCAGGGAAGAAGCCCTGAAGGCGGCTGGCCAATCTCTCCATTGCGTTTGGGCCCACGATCGGTACGGCGTACTCAGCCTGGAGCGAGCCACTATAGGCTTGGCTATAAGCGTCCCAAAGCGGCCCCGCATCGGCCTGTTGTCTTGGGGACTCGCTCAAGGCCGCGATGGATCGGAGGGTATCCAGAACGGTGTCGCAGGCTGACAGGAATTCCGTGTAGACGTCTCGCCGTTGTTGCCGTAGCCAATGCCGATGTTCAACATCAGCCTGGTCTTTGACCTGGCGCCTGATGGTCCTCGCGGTGACTCCGCTGCCTCCGACGGCACCCAGCAACGCGCCAGCGACGCCAAGCCCTGCAGAGATGACCATAGCGATCCCCTTGTCCATGGAGATCACCTTGCCCGTATGTTTATGCCTTGCGCGTCGCACCACGACCTCACCCTCAAGGCGATGACACTTTCAGCCTAAGGGCCCGGCTATCCCCGCTGTAGGTCTGGTGAATCCGCCCTACGCCGAAGCCTGGCATGTTGCACGGTCCGGTGACCACGGATCCCGCTGTCCACCGGACCGGATGGGGCGGCATAGTCCTGAGTTGTCACGTGCCCGCGATCTGGGCTTCCAAATCGGCGACGCGCCGGTCCTGGAAACGGAGGTTCGACCGTGCGGCCTTGAGCCGCTCGTCCAGAGTGCGGTTGTCGGCGGTGAGCTGACGGACCCATTGCTTGAGCGTGGAGTTCTCGGTGCTGATCCGCTGGATGGCATCCTCGGTCCACTCAGCCTGCAAGTCCCGAATCTGGCCGAGAAGTTCACCGATGCGGGTCAGCTGGGCGAGGATTTCGGCGTGGGTGGCCTTGGCGTCCTCCGGCCCGGCCGCCCACACAGGCCGCCCTAGGAAGCGGATGAACTCGAAGACCACAGAGCAGTCCGAGTTCAAGGTCGTGTCCTCGACACCCGCGCCCAGGCAGGCGAGCAGGTATTGGTCGACGATCTCCTGCTCGAAGTCCTCGAACTCTTGCGGCGTTTGCAGCTGACGCGGAGCGCCGAGCGACCGCACCACGGCCAGACTCATCCACACCTCCAGATCAGGAGACCCGAACGTGCATCGAGATTCCCAGCAACCCGTCAGGATTCCCGACGGAACGTCATCCTTTGCGCTCGATGGAGTGAACCCGAGCCGACCTCCACCTTGGCCTGACTTCGGGCTGTGCTACACGGCCCAACCCGCGGGACTTCAGGTATAGCAGCGGTCTTCGCCGTGCTTACGCCGCGGAGGGAGCCGAAGCCGTACTTCGGCTCCCTCCGCCCGAACGCGGACCGCGACTGGCACCCGATCGCGAAGCGCCTTTGGGACTCACTGAAACAGAGTGGTCAGGCCGACTTCTACCAACAGCCCGACTGGGCGCCGGCGTACTCGCTGTGCGAGGAACTCTCGTACTACAAGAAGGCCGGCAAGCGGAGCGGCCAGATGCTCCAGACCATCTACAGCGCGTTCGAGCGGTCCCTCGTCGCCGAGGGCGAGCGACGCCGTGTGCGCATCGAGCTGCACGAACCAGAGCCGGAGACCCAATCCGCGGCCGTGCTCGCCATCGCCGACCACAAGAAGGGCTTGGGCCTGACTCAGTAGTAGACGGGCGTGAGGACTTCCTCGCCCATGTCGTTGATGTCGATTTCCCATCCAGTCGGCTTTGGCCTGCGCCATACGTAGAGGTCGATCTGCGGATGGTTCGCGTGAGCGAGACGCCAGAACGCTGGCTCGGTGACGTCGCCGAAGACGCACAGGACGCCCCTGTCCACGGCGAGATCGTGCAGCTTGCCGATGAACTCCTCGACAGTGGCGATCCCAACAGACCGCTTATAGCGCTTGCACTCAAAGGCAATGGTGATCATTGATCCCGCCAGAGACCCGCGCGCAAGCACATCGACCTGTCGATCGATTCCGCTGAGACGCCCCTTCAAGCGCGCGTCGTGAGTGACTCGCGCCTTGGGGTCGAGGTCGGCCACATGCTTGGCCACCAGCTCCTCGAAGGCACGCCAGTTGACCTCGTCGTCGGCCGTTGGACTGCTCTCCAAGTACATGACACTCACGCTCTGACTGTATCGCGACTGGGGGTGGCCGGTGCCTCCAGCTCTCGCTCGCCCCGTCGAGCAAATCGACTCCCTGGAACCGACGTTGCTCGGCCCAACCTGGCAGAAGGCTGAGGACGGTTCGTGGCTCCTGCCTAAGCACACCCTCGGCTGGCAGATCGCCGGTTGGTGTGCGGAGGTATCCAAAGGCAGAGGACGGCGGGCCATGGCGCTTCAGGCGGGAGCAGCTCCGCCTCGTGCTCTGGTGATACGCGGTCGACGACACCGGCCGCTTCATCTACCGCAAGGGTGTCTTCCAGCGTCTCAAGGGCTGGGGCAAGGACCCGCGCTTGGCGGTTATTTCGCTCGAACGAGATGGCACCGGCCGAGCAGCCGCTGCGGAGCACCCCGAGGGGGCTGAGTCCGTCGGTTCAGGCCGAGGCCGCACGCGCCCGATCGCCGCTCGCCGCCCGGGAGAGAGCCGTGGCGACGGAGGAGTCCGCCGCGCGGCCGGTCGATCTGCATGGGCACGACCGTCGGCCTCGCTCGCGCTAGCGCATTTTTCCGGCATCACCAAACCCGTCTTTGGGCCGCATCCTCCTCGTCCGCACGGCCCCAACCTCTGTGAGGTGCACTTCTCGTGGCGGAAACACGTCCGCACATAACCGTCAGCCCCCACGACCAGTACGGCGTCGTGGCAGCTGCTTCGCACGAAAACCACGTCGCCGACCACATGCTGCGGCGGATCGGCTTTGAGCGGCTGCCAGGCAGCAACCTGTACGCCCTCACCGAGCCGAACCGCGACGCAACTCGCCGTGGACAACAGGCGGTCCAGTCCCTGCGGGCCGCGCAGTACACCGTCATGTCCGACGCCGCATACGACCTCAATCCCCACACCCAGCCCACCACTAACCGCAGCCTCCTCGGCCAGCTGGAGAATCGTTCCACCGTGATGGGTGCCAGGGTCGGGGAGGCGTCGTTCGCTTCCGCCCGCGCTCTCGATGCCGACATCCGGGCCGCCCGAATCGTGGTGCACGACCAGGCACGCGATCCCCAGGGAAATCTGTGGGCGGTCGGCACCGACGTACGTACCCACGAGGGCCTGCTGCTCCACGGCGAGGGCGATCTGCGGTACGTCGATTCCCGGCTGGAACACACCGGCCGCGCGTTCGACGTCTTCTACGAGATGCCCGGCAACGAGCGTCGTGACCCGAGGCTGTCGATGATGCAGCGCCGCGCTCAGGCCGCCACCGCCGTCTCCCCGGCACGCGCAGGTGCCGCACTGCCGCAGCAACCGGCCGTCGCCGCCGTATACCGCCCGGCTTCCGCCACCCGGCAGCCGGTCCGCGCCCGCTAACGCCGCTGCCTTGAAGGGGTCTTCTTGATGAATCTGCCCTACGAGCCCGACGTCGCCTTCGGAGTCCACCCCGATCTCGGTGTGGCCGCCGCCGCGGATGACCGGCCGTACCTGGACGAGGTCCTGCGCAAGCACCACTTCCGCTACAGCCAGGACCTGGACGTCTATCTCCTGCCGGAGGGTACCGGGCACATCACCGCGGTCCGGACAATGGCCGCCGCCACCCGCGAGTTCCAGGACGCCGGCCTCACCGTCGCCGCCGACCCTCGCATCATGCTGCCGTCGCCCGACCCCACACCTGATGACGTGGCCGCACGTACAACGCAGCCTGGTCAGTCGTTGACCGCGATGACCGGCGAGCTGCACGAGCTGCGTCGCTCGGCCGACGTCGCCGAAGTCCTGGAGCAGATCCTCGATGAGCACCACGGTCCCGTCGGCGATCTGGAGGAGTTCATCGACACCGCCGCCGCCTGGTGCGAGCGACTCGACACCCCCAACGGCCGGGAACTGGGCCAGCACCTGCGCACGATCGCGCACCATGTCGCCTTCCTCGGCGACCGGTTGGCCGACGCGCAGCTCGATCTGTCGGTCATGCCGGGCGTGACGCCGCAGGACGCCCCGCCTCTGGCGGACATGCCGCTCCCGGTTCGGCACAACGTCCCCTCTGTCACTCACACCGCCCGCTCCCGCGCAGCCGTGGCCTCCTCACCGAACCGCCCGACCGAACTCCCCGCGGCCTCCGAAGAAGCACCCCGCTCCACGGCCGCACCGAGCAGCCCCCGCCGTACGCGCTGACTGCGAGTCTGCCCTCACCGAGGTGTGAGCCGAGATCCGCAAGAACCGCTCCGACCACACCGGCCCAGCCGACCCTGCCGCCGGCACACAGACCGCCACGCCCCGCTAGCCGTAGCCCCCTCCCACACAACCCCCAGGAGCCCCGCAGTGATCACCAGAAGAACGCGCCGCCCCGTCCCCCCTCTCCGCGCCGCGCACCCCTGGAATTCGCCTTGCAATCTCCACGCACCACCACGCCCTCGACCACCACCGGCACCGACCTTCTCCTCTATCTACTGATCGCCCTCGCCGGGCTCGGTGTGGGGGGAGGCTCGCTGGCCTGGGTGTTCGGCAATCTCGCCAACGCCGTTGCCGGCGCCGACCCGTGGGCCGCCTACCAGCCGACCACGGCCCTCCTGCACCCGGAGCAGGTCTGGCCCCATCTCGCCCAGCCCGCCGTCATCACCGGCTGCTACGTCCTCCCCAGCCTCATCCTGCTGGCCGCCGCCGTCCTCGCCGCGAAAGTGTGGCTGCGCTTCCGCCACAACCCCTCGGGCCTTGCCGCCGCACGCGAGCTCGCCCCGCTGCTGCCCAAACAAGTAGCCGCCAAGGCCATCGACCTGCGCCCCAGCCTCAAGGGCAGCAAGCCCAAGGACGTCGCTCCCGAAGACCGCGGCGTGCTGCTGGGCACCCTCAAGCCCGGCAGGGCCGAGGTCCGCTCCTCCTGGGAGGACGTGATCCTCGCGATCATGGCGCCCCGGTCCGGCAAGACGTCATGTCTGGCGATCCCCGCGATCCTGCACGCCCCCGGCCCGGTCCTGCTGACCTCCAACAAGGCGGCGCGCGATGCCTACACCGCCACCCTCGACGCCCGAGCACAGGTGGGGAAGGTCTGGACGCTGGATCCGCAGCAGATCGCGCATGCGCCCCGGACCATGTGGTGGGACATCCTCGCCGACGCCCGGGACCTTGCCGGTGCCCGGCGGCTCGCCGGGCACTTCGTCACTGCTTCCGTGGACGAATCGAGCGCGGGGGACTTCTGGTCCACCGCCGCCGCCAACACCCTCACCGCGCTGTTCCTGGCCGCCGCCCGGGACGGCCGTCCGATCACCGACGTGCTGGCCTGGCTCGCCTCCCCCGCCGACCGCACCCCCATCGACCTCCTGCAGGACGCCGGCCTGGACGCCGTCGCCGCCCAGCTCCAGGGGACCGTGGCCGGCGCCGTCGAAACTCGCGACGGCATATTCGAGACCGCCCGCCAGTACGCCAGCTGTCTCCTCGACCCGACCATCGCCGCCTGGGTCACCCCGCCCAACGCCTTTGAGAAGGTTCGGAAGTTCAAGCCGAAGGACTTCGCGACCAGCAAGGACACCCTGTTCCTGCTGTCGAAGGATGGTGGCGGGTCTGCCTCGGCGATCATCGCCGCCGCAGCCGATGCCGTGATGCGCGATGCCGTCATCCAGGCCGAACGCGACGGCGGACGCCTCGATGCCCCGCTGCTGGCGATCCTGGACGAGGCGGCCAACGTCTGCAAGATCTCCGATCTGCCCGACCTGTACTCGCACCTCGGGTCCCGCGGTGTCATCCCGATGACGATCCTGCAGTCCTACCAGCAGGGCGTCCGCGTCTGGGGCCAGGCGGGCATGGACGCCCTGTTCTCCGCCGCCACGATCAAGCTGATCGGGTCCGGCATCGATGACGCGGACTTCGCCGACAAGCTCTCGCGCCTGGCCGGCGACCACGACGTACGCACGGTCTCCGTCTCCACCAGCGAGTCCGGCAAATCCACCTCGGTCTCCATGCGGCAGGAACGCGTCCTGCCGCCCGACGCGATCCGCGCCCTGCCCAAGGGCACGGCGTACCTGCTGGCCACCGGAATCCGGCCCACCCTCCTCGACCTCAAGCCCTGGTACAAGGAGCCCGACGCCGACCAGCTCAGCGCCGCCTCCGCCAAGGCCACCGCAGCCATCACCGACCGCGCCCTCGCCAAGCCTCTGCACCAGGACGACTTCGGGCCGGCGGCATGACCAGCCCCCGGCAACCCAGCATCCGGACGAGACCGACGGGGCGCCCGTCCCGCCCCGCACTGCGTCACCGATCCGCTTCCTGCTCCCCGTCTCCTGAGGTGCTCCATGCCCCAATCCGCGCCGTCCTGGACTTCCGTCCACCGGTCCGAGCGGCTTGCCGACACCCCCGCCGTACAGCACGACGGCCACTGGTGGCTCGTCTCCCCGGCCGGAACGATGCTCGCCTCGGACCCCGCCTTCAACGCCGAACTAAACTGCTTCGCAGTCGACATGGCCGCCTCCGACCGTGCCGTCGCCGAGTTGCACGCCGAACGCACGGCGGCAAGTGATCCCGTACGTGAGGCCCGGCGATGACTCCGCTCGTCCAGGCCGAGCAGGCGGTCCTGGGGGCGGCCTTCCTCGACCCCGGCCAGCTTGACCGTCTCTCGCCCTGGCTACGACCGGAGCATTTCTCCCGTCCCGTCCACACAGCTCTCTACGCCGCGATGCTCAAACTCCGGGCCGACGACCACCCAGCTGCGAAGGCGCAGGATGCGGGCCCCGTACCGATGTCGTGGATGACCGACACGGTCGCCGAGGCGAGCAAGCACACCCGGGGCCTGACCGCCTCCTACGCGCACTCCCTGGTGTCGGCCTGTCCGCGGCCGGAGCATGCGGTGGTCTACGGACGGATGGTGCTGGAGGGCGCCATCCACCGCAGTGTCGCCCAGCACGCCACACGACTGCACCAGGCAGCCCGCGCCGGCGCGATCCGCGGCGGCGTTGAGGATACGGTTCATCACGCCGAGGTCCTGTCAGACGTGCTGGCCGATCTCGCTCGCCGCTGGGGCGGCGAGCCCCGGCCCGTAGCACCCCCGGCGTCAGCTCCGCCCCCTCTAACTCATCCACAGCCAGTGGATGAACAGCTCCTGGCCGATGAGGAGTTCCTCCTCGGCTGCCTCAGCGCGCGTCCCCAGAAGCTGGACGAGGTCGTGGGCTGGCTCCACCCCAGCGATTTCGCCGACGCCGGCCATCAGCAGATCTACCGGTCCCTGGGAGCGCTGCACCATCGCGGCGAGCCCATCGACCAGCTGACCGTGCTGTGGGAGACCCAACGCCGCGGTGCCCTGGCCGACCGAACCCTCGATACCGAACGCGTGCTGCGGATTTGCGACCCCTCGGCGTTCGCAGGGTCGGCGGAGTACGTCGGCGAGCAGGTCGTCAAAGCCTCCCTCGTGCGGACAGCAGCAGCATCGGCCCGGCAGGTGCGCGAGCTGGCCGACGACGAGTCGCTGGCACCGGCGCGGCTGATCGGCCACGCCCTACACGCACTTGGGCCGCTGGTTGAAGTCCGGCACCGCTGGCGCACCGTCACTGGGGCCGAGCCCAAACCACCCCACGTCGACCACCAGCAGGGCTCCACTCCCTCAGCCGCTCGCATCGACGCTGCCCTGTCCCGCAGCCGCCCGCATCGCACCGCTGCACCCCCAGTCATGGCGCCAACCACCGCTTCGCCTCCCTCTGCCCGTGACCGTCACCACCGCCGGAGTCCGTCATGAAGGACCACACTGGCCGCGCCGGCCTGGAAAAGGACGAGCTTTATGCCGTTGCCCGCGAGTTCGACGAGGTGCGCTCCAAGATCACCGTTCCAGGCGCACCGAGCCGTCTTCCCGGTCTCGCGACTGCGTCCAAGCAGCCCGCCACGCTGACGGGATTGATTGGGACATCGCGCGATCCTCCCCTCCTGAGGGGAGCAGTCGCCCGCAGTCCCCCCGAGCATCGTTGCTGACCCTGGGATCGCCGTCACGTCGCCACTCGGCCAGGCCATCGATCGTCGCCTCCATGCTCTGGCTGAAACTGTGGCTGATCGGTTCCATGAAGTTACGGGAGGAGTAGCCTGACGGCGGGCCAGCAGAGCCGTATACCCGGGCGGGGGGACTGTGGAGCGGCGGGATGTTCAGGGACATTACGAGCGGCTTGCTGCCGAGTACGACGAGCATTGGGTGTATGAGCCGCACCACATCACCTGGATGTCTGCACGCATAGCCGAGACCCTGCGTCTCTCTTCCGCTGACCGCATCGCCGACATCGGCTGTGGCACAGGGATGTTCGCACGCGAGGTGGCTCGGATCGTCAACCCGGAGCATGCCATCCTCTGCGTGGACCCGTCAGTGGCGATGCTGCGCCAGATCGGTACCCCACCACCCGCTGGCCTGACGCCGATCGTAGCCTCGGCGGAAGACATCGCTGCGGGACGTTCCCAATTACCGTACGGGCAACTGGATGCCATCTGGTTGAAGGAGTCGGTGCATCACGTCGCCGATCCCGCCGCCACCTTGTATGGCCTGGCGGCTCGGCTTGCTCCCGGCGGTCGTTTACTCGTGATCATGCTTCCGACCAGCATCGAGTACCCGCTGTTCCAGGCAGCACTTGATCACTTCGCAGAGCTCCAGCCCGACCCCGCTCTCATTGTCGGCCACCTACGCGAGGCCGGATTGCAGACCCACCTTCGTCACGTCGAGTACGAGTTGCGCCTCGATCGAGAGAAGTACGTCGGGATGGTGCGGGCCCGCTACATGTCGATGCTCTCCACGTTCACTGACAGCGAGATCGAGAAGGGAATCGATGAGATGAGAGCCGCGCATCCGGAGCCGGTGCTCGCCTTTCCCGACTGCTTCGCCTTCTTACTGGGCGTGAAACCGGAGGAAGGGCGATGAGCATGGTGGTGGACGAACGACTGCAACGGCTCCGCAGCGAACTCGACGACCACTCCCGTGTCGCCGACCGCCTCGGTCTCGATCTCGAACGTCCCTTGCGCAGCCTCAATGACGGCTATCCCGAGAACGCGATCTCCCTCGTCGGCAAGCTGACGGAGAAGCTGCTCAAGGAGCTGTGGCGGCACCATGGCATCGAGGGCGACCCATCGGGCCGCGCCCTTAATGACCTGGTCAAGCGGTGTCAGCCGCATATCCGCAGCAGTACCGTCCTGAACGCGCTGGATGACATCCGTCGTCTGCGCAATCGGTCCACGCACGACGGCTACGACATCTCCGATGAGGACGGCCTGCTGGCGGTACGCCGACTCGTCGACGTCCTGGTCTGGTTCACGAGTACCAGTAGCTCTGCCTTGCTGGGCGGAGAGCCGCACATGGCTCCCGAGGTCGCCCGTCGCTGCGAGTTCCTCGCCGGGCTGTACATCACCCTCGGCTACCGTCAGGCCAAGCGATTCGTCCTGACCTCCGACACGGTCTACCAGCTCTTCTGCCGTGAATCAGGCATGCGCCTGGAGTACGTAGAGCTGATGGTCTCGCAGGACGTGGACGATCTGCGCGCCGTGCTCACCTCCAACGGCGGTGAACTGCTGCGCACCCGTCTGCCCAAACTGACCCGATTCGTCATCCTCGACGAGGCCGGTGAGGACGAGGAGTTGCCCGGCCCCGTCCGCGAACTGCTCGGTCGCGACTACCGGCTGGTGCGCTACGACAGCTTCATCGACAGGCACGTCGACATTGCCGCCCACCTGGCCGACGTGACCTCCGTGGACTGTGCCGAACCACGCAGGGCTGTCACCGCCACTGTGCTGTCCACCGATGCCCGCACGGGAGAGTCCCTCATCCAGACAGCCGAGGACGCAGCCGTCCTCCTCGGCCGCCTTGCCCGTGGCCAAGCCAACGTTCTGATCACCGGTCGTCCCGGCAGCGGCAAAAGCACGTTGCTCCAAACACTGGCCGCGGACCCCGATGCACGGCGGTTTCGCTTCTACTTCGACCTGAGTCTCAAAGCGAGGGACGAGACCTTCCCCGAATACGCCGCACGCCTGCTGTCCCCATGCATGACGGCGGACCGCTCCCGTGCGTACGACCTGTTCCTCTACCTGATCCGGTCCGGTTCTGCGTTGTGCGTCCTGGATGCGGTTGACGAGGGTGTGGACGAGGCCAGCCCCGCCGGCTTTCTGCGGCTCTTCGCGGATCTGGCCCCGGTGCTCTCCGCTGAGTCCACTGTGGTCATGAGCTCGCGGGTGTCATTCCTCGCCGACTCCCCCCAGGTCCGCCAGCTGTTGGACAGCGGAGCCGCCCGGTCCGAGCAGCTGGTTGAGCAGATGTACGCGAACGGAATCGACCCGGCCCGAGTACCGCACTTTCACCTCGTACGGCTCGCGGATCCCGAAGCCACATTGCTGGAAATGCGGCTGACCGCCCTCCTCCAACACGCCTCTCCGCAGCCTCTCGACGCGTTACTCGGCGCACACATCACGAAGACCCTCGCCGACCACGGTCAGGCCAATACCGAAGATCGCCTGCCCGCAGTCTTCGGAAGGGCGTTCCTCACCGATCAGACGGTCTTCTCCCTCGTCGACCTGCACCGCGACCTTGGCCCTGGTGCCTTCACCGACGGTCGTCTCGAACTCGACAGCTGCGTGCTCGCCCCCCTGTTGCGGCCGGCCGGTCCGGACCAAGTCGCCTTCGTCCATACCGCCTACCAGGAGCTGCTGGCTGCCCGATTCCTTGCCACCCCGAGCGGTCGCGAAGAGGTAGCAAAGCTGCCTGGAGATGCCTTCATCACCGAGCAGGTGAGAGCCTTCCTCGCCCGCATACCGGCGGTTGTTCCCTCCGACGATTGCGTCCTTCCCACTGGGGTACACCTCGTCGGGCCGGCTGAACGGCTTTTGTTACGCCGCGTGCGACACGCGGTCCGATTCGACCGCCACGCCGTCACGGTCGGCCGATACCGTCGCTTCCTCGACGCCTTGCGGCTCGACGGCACCTCGCCCTGGGACCACCCCGACCAGCCAGACAACGTCACCCACACCCCCTGGGCCGACCGGCTCCGCGAATCGGATTACTACCGCAATGCCCGCTACGACGACTACCCAGCCATCTGCGTCAGCTGGTGGAGCGCCTTCGCGTTCGCAGCTTTCGAGGGTAAGCGCCTTCCCACTGCGCTGGAATGGGAGGCCGCGGCTCGCGGCACGGACGGCCGGCTCTTTCCATGGGGTGACGCATCGGATGGCGCGCCGGTCAACTGCGCTGACACGTGGGTCGGTCATCCCGTGGTGACCTTCCACGCCTGGCAGCAGGAGTTCGCCCAAGAGGCACTTCGCAGAGCCTGGGTCACCCCGGTCGGCGAGAGGGCCGCGAACCGCTCGCCGTACGGCATCATCGACATGGCAGGGAACGTCTGGGAGTGGACCTCCACCAGCCTGGATGACGCGGGCGAAGCGGTCATCTGCGGTGGAAGCTACGACAATCCGCTGCGCGCCGTGCAAGCGAGCAGCAAGGGCATCTACCGGAAGCGTGGCTGCAGCAACGCTGTCGGTTTCCGTTGCGTACAGGACATCACCGACCCAGGGGCGGCCATCGCATGAGCGACGCGCGGCACGGCATCATCGTCGACCGTCGGCCAACCGGCGGAGGACAGACCGGAACGGTCGGCGCCTTCATCGTCCAGGACGAGGCGGACGGCCGCTACTACACCTTCGACTACACGCAGATCGTCACCGAGGGCTTCCGCACCATCCGCACTGGTGAACGCGTGCGGTTCCATGCGGCCGCAGACCGTCCCGGTGGCGCGGAGTTCGTGGTCAGGCTCGATCAGCCAGACCCTGCCGAGTACTACCGGTGACCGTTGACCTGGAGGCTGTCGCCGGGGCGCGACAGCTCCTCATGGTCGTGCTCCCGGTACGGTTGCTGCGCACTCCGGACTGGCCGGAGGGACCCTTCCCGTTCGAGCTCGGCAGCAGACGGACGGATGCGGCCACCCGTGCCACCTACTTCGCGCCCGCCTCCGCCAGAGTGCTGTACGGGTCGCCTGGGCGCCCCTGTCGTTGGTATCGGGCAATGTCACTCGGCCACGACGGGCTGCATCTGCAGGGCATGGAGCTGCTGCGTACGGCCACGGGACGCAGCCACGGACACGCTCTGGCGGTACTGCACTTCACCGTGGACAGACCGCTGCTTCCGGTGCTGCGAGCGATAGGCCACCGGCCCGATGCCGGCCCCGACCCACTCACCGGCCCGTTCGCGCCCCAGGAGCTCTTCGGACAGGTGGCCGAGGTCCGCGATAGCACCGACGAGTTCGCGATAGCCCGCCCGTACACCATCGCCCTCCTCACCCCAGAAGCCCGCCACACTCCCGCGCTTCGGTCTGAGCCCACGGCAGCACTCCCGCCTACCGCCGACCACTGGCTGTGGCAGCTGGCATCCCGTTCCACACCACGCGACTTTCCTCTCGCTCCGGAGACCGCCGCGGACGAATTCGATCAGGCTGTGCGCATCTCCGCCGACTGGAGTGCTCTGGTGCTGCGGCACAGCGCCGCATTCGTCGGTCATCGCGCCGACGCCGGTGAGGGCGACTTCTACGATTTCGGGGCCTTGCATGCCCGCACGGTCTACCTCGACGCACTGCTACTCGGCACGCTCCAGCGTGACCACATCGACCGACTCACCGACGAACTCTCTGGGGTATTCGACGGCACGCATCTTTCTGCTCAAGTCGGTTCGTTGGAAAGGAACATCGCGCTCTTCCGCAGCACTTACTGGCGCCAGCACCTGACCGCCCACGGCCCGGCGAACGAGCTACTTCTTGCCTTCCAGGCCCAGTACCGATTGCCCGAGCGTTTCACGGAGATACTGGCCGAGGCCGCGGACTACAGCCGATTGGTCCAGAACCAGGAAAGCCAGCAGATCAGCGGCGCTCTCGGAGTCCTCACCATCCTCGGCCTCCCCCTCGGCACAGCTCTCAGCGTCCTCCAGGTCCTCGGCGACCAGTCCGCCGCCCACCTGCTCGTCGCCCTCGGCCTGTCGATCGCCGCCACCGCCGCTGCCCTCACCACACGGTACGGACGCCTCGTCATCTCCTCCCTCCGGGGTGGTCCCGGCCCTGAACCGCCCGCCTAAGAGCACACCCACACTTGGCGTGCCGCCGCGAGGGGCACCCTTCGTCGGCGTCGCGGATCAACATCAGCCACACCGTGACCTCGTCCGCGTGCCACCGCTATGAAGCGGAACAACGGCAGTACCACCGCCGAGAGCCCCGACCGGAAGGCCAGCGTCCCTGTGTGCCGGTTTCATCGCAGGGCTACTCGCATCGCCTAGAGCTCTGAGCGGTGCTTCTACACCAAATTCCTGGCAGGGCCAAACCCCGTTTTCTCCGGAACCTCGACACCCCACACGTTCATGCCAAGGGGTATCGATGTCTGAACCCGCTCACGACAGCGAGCCGGTACGCATACCGGACCACGACCTGGACGACCTCGTCTCCACCGTCACACAGCTCGTCGCGGAGAGCCGCAAGCAGGGCGAGACGCTCGCCCGGCTCACCGACGAACAGCCACCCCACCAGGACGGCGAACACGACAAGCCGGGTCGCATGGAAGGCGCCACGCCGGCCTCCGCCCCGGCAGGCAGCGATTCGGCTGCCACCGGGGCGGAGGGGCCGTCCTCCATCTTCATCCTCGCGCTCGACGGCAAGGCGTACGCCGAGGAACTCGCCGCACTGACCATCTGGGTGCGCCACCTTCTACTGCCGGTCTACGGGCGGGAGATCACCACCGGCCGCCCGTGGTGCCAGCAGTGGCACGAGCACCCCGAAGCCGTCGCCCGGCTTGACGCCCTATGGCTCGCCTGGCAGCAGCTCACCGATATCGAGGCCGGCCCCACCGGCCCCTCGGTGTGGCAGCGCGACCACCTCGACCCGGCCCTGCTGCAACTCCGCGCACCGGACGGTCCGTTCGGTGCGTGCACCACCAGCCCGGCCCGGCCCAACCACCGTCTGCTGGCCTCGCCCGAGCCTGCCGGAGTCTGACATGGCCGACTTCCACGGGGTGACGCTGTCGGACGACATGCTCGTGCCTCTGGCCGAGCACGACAGCGTCGATGGCCGCGACACCTACCTGCTGTTGAACGACCGGTCCGCGATCTGGGACCTTCCTGGCACGGCCGAGTACGTCACTCTGCACATCACCCGGGACCTCGAGCAGCGCGCGTTCGGCTTCGAGCACGAGCGCCACCCGGTCATTCCGCTGGCGCAAAACTGGCTCATCCACCAGGGCTGCCCGGCCGAATCTGCGGAGTTGTCCAAGAACCACGGGACTCAGCCCGCCGACGCGCTCACGGCTCGACCAGATGACATGCTCAGGACTAACCCGGATGGCCGGTACACGATTCTCGACCACTCCACCGCCAACCCGTGCTCCTTCGACTTCGGCATCGAGGTCAGCACCCTCGTCCACGACTGCCACCCCGACTCCGCGCACGCTCCTTACCGGATTTTCCTTGAGGAGACCACCAAGGACTTCCACTCCTACACAGTGTGGGAGGGCGCCTTCCCCACCTCCGAAGCCGCGGACACCTGGGTCCAGGAGCGATCCACGCCACTTCCCCTGGCTCCAGCACCCGACGGCACAGTCGGTCTGCGGGCAGAAGCTTCGCGTGTCCGCTCGCCGGTCGAGACCGGCGGCCCCGCCATGCCACCGGCTGCCGTCGTACCGTCTCGATCGGCGGCGGCTGCGCCGGCACGTGTACATCGGAGCGCGCCATGAGCCGGGCCCGGTACGCCTTCGCCGCTCATCCCGAGGCCCTCGCCGACCTGCGGTCCGTCCCGGAGGACATCCGCGACCTGGCGCTGCTGGAGTTGCAGCACCTGGTGCACGGCAACGAACGCGGCGCCGCCCTACACCGTGAACTGGCGGGCTGCCACAAGGTCTACGTCGATCCGGAGACCCGGTGGCGGCTGGTCATCCAATACCGGGACGCCCCGGCCTCCTCCCAGCACAAGCGGGAGATCTACCTCCTGGCCGTCGGCGAGCGTCAGGACCAGGCCGCCTACCGCACCGCGGCGCACCGGCTCGAGCGCGAGCGGGAGGCATCCGCCGCCACGCAGCCCCTCGCGCGTCGGGCCCAGGCCGCCGGGGCCCGCTCCCCGCACAGCAGCAGCCGGGCCAACGGCCATCCGCAGACGCCTGCGCCGGCGGCTCCCGCCACGCAGCCACGGGCACGGCACGCCCGCTCCTGATCCCTAGCTCACCGCACACGACTACACGAAGGACGTTCATGTCCCCCGCCACCCTGCCCACCACTGCGACGCCGCCCCACTCCGCTCCCCCGAATACACCCGCGCCTCCAGGACGCTCCGTGCACTCCCGCTGACGCCACCCAACGACTTCCGGAGAACTGGACATGCCCGACCACCGCATATCGGCATACGACGCCAAGCTCGTCAGCAAAGCGGTCGACCGCCTCGCTCCCCGCTGGACCACCTGGGCACTGCAGACCATCGCACAGGACGGCCAGATGCGCTTCGCGGAGATCAATGCGGCACTGCCATGGCTCGGCACCCAGAACGCGCAATGGGTTCTGCGCCGCATGCTCACCGACGGTCTCCTGGACCGACCGCAGCTCGGTCTCTACGAGGTCTCCGCGCTCGGCCGCACCGCACACAACGCCCATGGGGCGCTTGCCTCCTGGCACCGCGCCCACTTTTCCGACGGCGGCCCGCCGCTGGCCGAGGCGGAGCGAACGGAGGACACCCTGCGCCGGTTGCGCGGCAAGGGCGCCATCGACGTCCTCCACGCACTCTCCCAGCGCGGCCCCCTCCCGAACGGCCAGCTGCGCAAGGCCGCCGGCCTCGCCACCGGCTCCTTCCACTACCGCCTCCAACAACTCCAGGCGGACCAACTCCTCACCCGCACCGGAACCTCCCACCGCGCCTACGCCCTGGCACCGGCCGCCGAGGCGCTTGGGCCCGTGTACGCCGAACTCACGGCCTTCGCCCGCGGAGCCGAGCCAGCGATCACATCCGCCTCGGCCAAGCCCAGCCCCACCACTGGACGCACCGCCAGCGCGGAGCGAGCGAACGCCGCCGTACGACGGAGCCCCTCGGCCTCCTCCGGGATGTTCTCGCATGTGCCAGCACCCCAGCCACTGGTCCCGGCCCACGTCACTGCGCTCTCCCACCCCTCACGGACCAGGTGACCCGCATGCCCACCGCCAGACCCCGCAGCCACAACGGCGCCCGCGCGCACCACGCGGGCGCCCGTGCACCACCCCGTTCGGAGTTGCTCCTCATGCCCACCACCGGCCCTCACACCCTCGCCCCGGGCACCGATGTCCTGGTCACCCCCGGCTACCTCGCCGGCCCCGGCCCCAGCGATGCCGTCTTCAACACCCTTGACTCCGCGGCAGGCTGGACCAAGGTCATGGCCTTCGGCACCGACACGTACTACACCAGCCTCTGCCAGCGCGTACGCATCGCCAACGCGGCCGAGAGCCACTACGGCGGCTGGACGATCTCGTATGCCGAAGACCCGCTCGGCGTACCGGACTGGATCACCACCTTCGACCGCGACACTCCCCAAGAGATCGTGGCGGCGTTCACCGACACGCTTGTCGACGGGTTGCCCAACCATTTCGCCGATTACCTCAGCGGCGGCAAGCACCACACCACCAAGACCCCCGCCACCCTGTTCTCAAGTCACCAGTGGGAAGCCGTTCGGGGTGCCCGGCCGTTCCGTACGGTCTCGCCCGATGGTCACGCCGCCTTCCGGATACGCGGCGGCTGGCTCCATGAGTATGACGAGCTGCTCGATCCAGAGAAGTCGACCTGGCGTATGTCCGCCGGGCCCGATCCCGTCTCCACGCCGAGCTGGCAGGCGTACTTCAGCGGGGCCACCCCCGAGCACCTCATCACCGCATCGGCCACCGCCCTCACCGACCCAGAGCCCGTGGCCCGCGCCGCACACCACATCCCCTATCGCCACCGCTCCCTGATCGAGATCCGGCCCGTGCAACGCAGCGTCGCTCCGCGCACCGAAGCGGCACTGGCACGCAGCCCACGCACCGAGTCGAAACACGCTCTCCAGCTCCCGGCCACCGCAGCTACTCCCCTCACGCCTCGCACCGTCGGCTCGCGCCGTCAGCGCTGACCTTCCCATCCCGCACCTTGGAGTCCGGTCATGTCCACCCACACTCCCGACGGGGACGTCTATGTCTCCCCGGTCTACCTCGTCGGCTCCACCTTCACCGGTGACCCCGCCCTCCAACCACTCCTCGACCAGGGGTTCCACCCCACCGCGACGAACTGGCGAACATCTACGTCTCGTCGCCCGAGCAGCACCTTCGACTCGGTTATCTCCCGGAAGGCGAGGACTCCACCTTGTGGAAGATCGCCGCGCACTCCGACCCGTTCGGCTCGCCCCGCTGGCTCGCCACCTTCGACAACAGCACACCCACGCAACTCGTGACAGCCTTCACCACCGCCCTGGCCCGCGACTACGCACACGGCCCCGACGCCTACCTCTACGACGGCCCCGGCAGGTATGGCAGCACCGGCAGGGACCAAGGCTTCGAGCCTCTCGTCAATGCCGGCTGGCGCACCGACAAAGGGCCGCACCTCAGCGTCTCCGTCGCACCCGATGGCCTTGCGGAAATCAGCCACGTCCGAGGGCCTCTGGATCATCGGGCCGAGCTGTCCGGCTACCAGTACCGCTGGAGCGCCAGTGGCGGGCGGGAGGGACACGACTCGCACTGGCATGCAACGTTCACTACGCACACCCCTGCTCACCTGGTCGCCGCCGCAACGACCGCCCTCGCAGACCCCACACCGGTGGCCCGGTACGAGGCCCAGCTCCCGGCCCACCATCGCAGCGCCGCCCGGATCAGCCCGATCCCGCCCCCAGTACCGAGCCCGCTCGATGCCCGTCGCGCGGCGGCAGCACGCGCCCGCTCCGCCAAACACCGCACTCCCACCACTCTCCGGCGATTCCAGCAGCCATCGGAGACCCCAACGCCACCCTACCCACGCGCTCCACCCGCCGCCGATGACCTCCGATGCCACCTCCACGAAGGACTCGCCCATGCCTCATCCAGCCTCGGACCACTCCTCGCACCCCACGCCCAGCTCGGGACCGTGGGCGCTGGACGACGACCTCGGACACCGGCTACGAGCTGCCGTACAAACGCTGCTCGACTCGCTCCCCTCTGCCATGGACGACATGGAGCTGCGCTTCTCCGACGCTCTCGTCGGCGGGGGTGGAGTCGTCTGCGACCTGCCGAACTCGACTCGTCCTGGGCTCCATTGATCGAGTCCGATGCCCTGCGACTCGTCGTCGACGCCGCCGGGCTTCGCACGTCGTCGACGTTCTCCCCCGGCATACCGCGCATGATCGCCACCCTTGACGCTCAGCCACTCGAAGTGCAGCAGGCCCTCATCGAACGAGCCGCGGAACGCTTCACCGGCCGCGACGAGACCATCCCGAACTCGCACTTCATCGCTACCTGTTCGCGCTCTCCCAACCGGAACGCCGGGACCGGTCAGGCTTCGGCCGTCAACGCCGCTGGCCGCACCACCACACCCCGCCCGTCCACAGAAACCCGACACCGCTCTCGCTGATCAACCACCCCACGCCACCCCCAAAACTGGGAGCCACGTGTGTCCGACGCATCCGACCTCACCGCTGCCGACAGCATGATCGCCGCCGCCTGGGGACACCCCCCGTAGACGAGCTGTACGACTACCTGCGCGAAGGCAGCACCCACGACCCGGCACTCGTAGCGGCGCTACGGATACGCACGGCGCTCGTCATTGACGACAGCGACGTCGCCGTGCATCGGGAACGGCTACACAGCCTCACCCACAGGCGTCACGTCCCGCTCCACCACGACCTCCAGCAGCTCAGCTCCTCATCGTCCGAGCTGCTGACCGCCCACGCTGCGAACCACGCCCGCCTCCACGCCATCCGCTCCATCATCGACGCCTACCCCGAAGGGCACCTTGCCCAAGGACTCACACGGTCCCTGGACCGCTCTGCGGCCGTGCGCGCCGAGGCAGCGCGCGCACGTTCGTCCACGCCGGCACCCGCGCCATCCACCGATACTCAGAACGCCCACGCGGCGAGTGCCGGACCACGCAACGAGGCGCGCTCGGCCCGTCGTTAGACAGCATCGGCCACACCATGCCGGCCCCTGCCCCGCCCGCCCGTGGCGTCGGCGCCGACCAGCCGCGCCAGCTCCTCCACGCTCAGCTCGACCCGTCTGCCGTCAGCCATGCGGGCCCGGCCCAGGGACGCGGCTTCCGCATCGTCGACCGCCTCCTGGTACGTACGGATCTCTTCGCACCTCCAACCCAACCTCCTACATCGATCGGTCGCCCCTGAAGCAGCAGCCCCTGGGGCGACCGATTCATTCCCCCTTGCACGGACATCAGCGGCCGGTCCCCTTGTCAGTTCGCCCACGGCAGACGCACACCGCCGGACAGGACTGGAGACCCCCTCCCAGACCATGTCAACGTACGGACGCCGCAAAAAACCGCAGGTCAACGAAGGGATTAGCGCTCGTGACGCTCACTGCCACCGACCCGTTCCACGCTCCCGCCGCGCTTCCGTTCGCCGCCCCCGGCGAGCGTGAATGGCTGCTCGACTGTCACTGTGCAAGCCCCGTAACCGACCTCCTCAAGAACCAGGGGTGGGACGTCGTCTCCGACCTGGACTGCAACGTCCACTGCTCCAGCCCCGACCACCGCGTGTACGTGGGATTCCTCCCCGAGAACCCCGCAGCGGCACGCGGCGAGCTGTGGCACATCACCGTCAAGGGGACGGACGGTACAACCGCCTGGCACCAGACCTTCGGCGACGTTCCCGCACAGGCCGTCGTCGGGTTTCTCGCTGCCCTTATCGCCGCCCCCAGCCGCCACTGCGCCTGTATCTGACCACGCAACCGGCGAAAGCCGGACGCCCTCCCCCACTGCACAGGAGGCCCCATGCTCCGTCACTCCATCACCGTGACCGCGTACCACGCGGACCGGACCATCTGCCCCTCCGCCCATCGGCGCACCACGGGCGGTACACCGCTCACTGAGGGATGTACCGGACGGGAGCGCTTCATCGCGACGTGCAACTGCAAGAAGTGGACCAGCAGCCCCTCGTCCACCAAGTCCTACACCGCCGACCAGGGTAAACGGCACCGCGCCGACCAGCTCCAGCCGAAACCCACAACAGCCCCGAAGGGACCCGAAGTCCTGTACGAGCTGCTGCAGCTCGACGCCGAGGACTGACCCGGAGCGCATCCTCAGACCCACCTCTCCTCATCGCCGCTTCTCCAAGGAGGCTGCCGTGCCGTACGAGATCACCGTCCGCCAGTTGATCCGCCAGCTTCAGACCGTCGACCCCGACCTCCCCGTGTACTTCGCCATCAACCCCGATTGGCCCCACGCCTACCGCATCGGCCAGGTCATCGAGATAACCGGACCAGACGGCGCCGTCTACATCGCCGAGAACGGCCAGCAAGACGTGCTGCCGCCCGCGGTCCGCAACCAGCTGAACTGGGCGGATGTGTGACCTGCCGATCCTGCTCGCGCCGACCGGCGTCTATCAGCCTCCCGGCCCCATGCCTGATCCTCAGTGATCTCATCCGTCGCCCCATGCCCGACTCCGTACGCGGTGCCCTCATCCGCTCGATACCGCCCATCCCCACAGAACCGATCCGCGCTGTCTGGGCGCCCATCGCAAATCCCAGCCGGCTCCGCCCCGGCTCCATCGTGCTGCACTGGGTTCCCAGTGCCCGAGGAGGCATGGATGTCACCGCTCGCCTCGGTCTGGCCACGGCGGAAGTCACGCTCGCCACGTGGCCGAGCCTCCGCGGTGACTGGACCCCCATAGTCCATCCCACGCTGTTCGAGGTCACCGGTCTCCACGCCGCACTGTCCGTCGCAACCGATGCATTGCATCTCGCGAACCAATTGGCGGACAACTGAGCCCACATCACTCGGCCAGACCGTCGAGTGCTGGTCTGCCCCCACTGACTCACTTGGGGGCAGACCAGCCGATTTGGATGACGCGAGATCGCTGCCGAGGAGAGACCCATTGAGCCCGCCCGGGTGGCATGGGCTCAGCCCTCGTAGTGCCTACCAGCGGTCCTTCATCGGGGTTGCCCGACAGAATGACACCTGCGGCTCCGAGCTCTTTGAGGCGTCGGGTCACCGGGTCGAACGCGGCGCGGGCTGCGCCGGCGGTACTGCGGGCGACGATGACGCGGAGGCCGATGTCCCGGGCATAGGGAAACAATTCGACCAGTGCTTCGAGGGGATTGCCGGAGGGGAGTGCGACGAGGTCGTAGTCGTCGATGACGATGAAGATCTCGGGGCCGTTCCACCAGTTGCGGGCGCGCATCTGCTCGACGGTGACCTCCTCCGTCGGCATCCGGGCTTGGAGGATCGGGACGAGGCGCTTCAGGCCGTCTTCGAGCGATGCCGAGGCGGGAGCGTAGTGCAGCACGTGGTCCTCCGGGAGCTGTCCGTGCAGCCCCCGTCGGTAATCTCCGACGACCGCCAGAGCTTCATGGGGCTGGTGCCGTTCAGCCAGCCGCCGGGCGAGCAGGCGCAGCAGCGAGGACTTCCCGGACTCGCTTTCGCCGTAGACCACCAGGAGCGGATCGGTGTCGAAGTTGAGGTAGACCGGCGTGAGCGTCGATTCGTCGAAGCCCACAGCGAAGCCAAGATCAGGTGTTTCGCTCGCCTTGGGGAGGGCGTCCACGTGCAGGCGATCGGGGAGCATGCGTACGGGTGGGCACACCGGCCCGTGCCAGTGGGATGCGATGGCCGCGATCAGCTCGGCGGAGCTTTTGGCGTCATCCGTAGGGTCGTGCATGGCATGCGGGCAAATGGCTCGCGGCAGTGCGGCGACGTAGTGCAGGCCGCCTTGGGCGAGACCGTGTCCGGGGCGGGAGGTGGGCACGTTGCGGGCGCGTCTGCGGTCGTGTTCGGAATCCAGAGGGTCGGCCATCCGAAGTTCGAGCCGGGTACCGAGTTGGTCCTTCAGAGCAGGGCGGATCTCGTTGTACCGACCGGCCGTGAGGATGACGTGAATGCCATAGGCAAGACCTCGAACGGCCATGGCTTCGACGTCCGGGATCAGCGGTTCGTGCTCCCGCTTGAAGGTGCCCCAGCCGTCGATTACCAGGAAGACATCGCCGAAGAGGTGATCGGAGTAGTGCCCCACGGCCCGTCGTCCGCGGTAGGTCCGGATGGAGTCGATGTGATGGGCCCGGAAGAACTCCTCCCTCTCGTCGAGGATCTCCCGCATCTCCGCGACGGTCCGTCGCACCTTGGCCGCATCCAGCCGGGAACAGACGCCCCCCACGTGCGGGAGGCCGGCCAGAGAGGACAGGCTGCCGCCGCCGAAGTCCAGGCAATAGAACTGCACCTCGCGGGGCGTATGCGTCAGGGCGAACGCCATGACGAGGGTACGCAGCAGCGTGGACTTCCCCGACCGTGGGCCACCGACCACCACGGTGTGGCCCTGTGAACCGGAAAAGTCGCAGCGAAGGGTTTCGCGGCGCTGCTCGAACGGCACGTCGGCGATGCCCAGCGGGATGACCAGGGACATCTCCCGCCACTCGACAGGCTGCAGGCCCCGTTCGGACGTGACCATCAGCGGGGGAAGTAGATCACCGAGGGAAGGGGACTCTTCGAGCGGGGGCAGCCAGACCTGCTCTGCCGCCGGTCCTTGGTCCCGAAGCCGCTCCACCAGAATGTCCAGTACGGAAGGGCCTGTGCCGCCTCCCTCTGGCGGTGCCTCATCATCACTAGTCAGGCATCGATCGGCGCCCTCGATGATGGACTCGGCAGTGAACAGCATCGGGAAGAGGTCTTCCCGACCGCCGGAGGCGGTGGTGCGCCGGGGACGGTAGAGGCCAGAGACGTAGGCGGCCTTGAACTGGGTCAGGGCTTCCGTTCCATGACTCAGAAGGCCCACTCCAGGGACGTTGGGCAAACGGTATGCGTCGGTGACGCCGAGGGCGATGCGGGACTCTTCGGCCGAGAAAGTGCGCATCACCAGTCGGTAGGACAGGTAGGTGTCCAAGCCACGCAGCCGGCCTTCATCCACCCGCTGTGAGGCCAGCAGGAGATGTACGCCGAGCGAGCGGCCGATGCGTCCGATCTGCAGGAACACGTCGATGAACTCGGGCCTGGCTGCAAGCAGTTCGCTGAACTCGTCCAGGACGATCAGCAGCGTGGGCAGCGGCTGCAGCGGTGCCCCTGCTGCTCGGGCTCTCTCGTAGGCGCCGATATTCGCGAAGTTGCCGCTGGAGCGCAGCAGTTCCTGACGGCGCAGCAGTTCACCGGTCAGGGCGTCCTGCATGCGGTCGACGAGGGTGAGGTCCTCGGCGAGATTGGTGATGAACGCAGCGACGTGCGGTAGGTCGGCCAGGCCGGCGAACGTCGCGCCGCCCTTGAAGTCGGCCAGGATGAAGTTCAGGGTCTCGGAGCTGTGGGTGGTGGCGAGGCCGAGGACGAGGGTGCGGAGCAGCTCGGACTTACCGGAGCCGGTGGCGCCGACGCACAGGCCATGCGGCCCCATCCCTCCTTGGGAGGCTTCCTTGAGGTCGAGGACAACGGGATTTCCGTCGCCGTCCACTCCGAGCGGTACGCGCAGCCGGTCCTGCACAGTTCGATGCCGTGACGACGGGTCGAGGGTCGTGGGGTCCTCGATGCCCATGAGCTCGGTGAAGCCGAGGTTGCCCAGCAGAGGGTCTTCGTCCTCGTCGTGGCTGGTCCGCAGCGGGGAGAGGGCGCGAGCGAGTGCCGTGGCTTCGACTGCGCTGAGGGTGTCCGGAGTACCCGTGTACGTGGAGCCGGAATTGGAGACGAGGGTCAGGGTATTCGGCTCGACAGCCATACCCGGTCGGCGATCCACTCGACGGACCCCACCCCCAGATGTACGGCGCTGTCGCTGACCGCCGACGGTCGTTTCGAGTTCGAGGACGGTCACGCCCAGAAAACTGTCCCGGCCAAATGGCCACGGAAACGTCGTCGTGGGGCCCGGATCCAGAAGGATCAACACATGGGGTCGGTCGAGCAGCGGCTGGGCATCCGACGCCCAGGCGGGGCGCGTGGAGAAATCCGCAGCAAAGTCCTCTTCGAGGTCGTTGAGCGAGGAATAGATCAGCAGTCGTTGTGCACGTCGGCTGCCAGCGGATTCCCGCTCGGTGGTACGGGCATGCGGCAGCCACTTGATCCACTCCAATTCCGCGCCCGTCCCCGGAGCCGTGACGACCGCGATGCGCACATCGTCCGGTGAGTGCAACGCCGCCAGCTGGCAGACCAGCGACCGAATCGTCCCCTGGACGGTGTCGGTGTCACCCCTGATCGTTAGCCGTGGAAACGCCCGCAGGGACAACGCCAGGGGCAGCTCGTCAAGGTACTCGTACGCTGCAACGAAGCGACGCAGTGCATGCGCGGACAGCGGCTCCCACTCTTCCGCAGGCCCAGCCTGCGGCACCACAAGGCGCGTCGCCAGAGTCTGTGGCCCCAGCCCGACACGTACCTGGGCAAAGTCGTCGTCCGCGGGCCGACGTTCCCACAGTCGTGTGCGTTCAGCGATGACCGCCCAAAGCTGTGCCGACTCGGGGAAGGTCCGGAGTTCGGCCAGGCGCTGGGCGCGTGCGGTGTTCTGCGCCTCCTCGCGAGTGCGGGCAAGGTACTTCAGGTATTCCTGACGTGCCACGTGCACGCCCGATGACGAACCGCGCCGGGCACGGACGAACTGGCCCACCCCCATGGCGGCAGCGAAGGTAAGCATGATGCCGCCCATGATCTTCATGAACGGTGGTGAGCCAGGTAGGAAGAAATAGACCGCCGTGCTGGCCATACCCGCCATGGGCAGCAGCGTCAGGACAACGGATTCGCCCTTGTGCTCCGGCAGTGTGGGCGGCGCCTTCAGTTGCAGCTCACCCTTGGGATAATCAGGGGGCCTGACACGCGGGGGGCGCTTGATGGTGACGGTTGTCAATGGGTCTGGTTACTGCTGGAAGGGCGGACCGGGCTGCTGGTGGCCGTATGGGGAGGGCGGCGGCACGACGGTGCGCCGGCGCTTGACGATGACCACGGCCAGTACGGTCACGAGGCCCAGCGCCACCACACCGACAACACCCCAGATGACGTACGCCGCCCCCCTGTCCTCGGACGAGGAAGCATCGGAGCCGCCAGGCGGCGCAGCGGGAGCCGCTGACGCTGGGGGGCCAGCCGACGCGTCGGGCAGCGGGCCATTCTTCGAGCCGACCGGGATGTCCTCGGTCAAGGCACTGTGGGGGCGGATAAATCCGTAGCCGTAGTGCTTGTCCGGGAGCTTTGCGCCGGTCACAGAATCGGGCAACTTTGCAGTCTTTACGAGGCGGTTGGCGACCTGGCCGGCCGTGAGATCTGGGAACTTGGAGCGGAGTAGAGCAACAGCGGCTGAGGCGTAGGCCGTAGCGTCGGACGTTCCTGAACCCGTCTGATACTGATGGTTTAGCCCCGCGGTGTAAATATCGACACCGGGCGCTGCGAGCAAGTTGTTCGACCCGTAGTTGGACTTTTCCCAGATCTTGCCGGACGAGTCGACAGCACCAACCGAAATCACTCCCGGATAACTCGCAGGATAGTTCGGCTCACTAACCCCGTCGTTCCCGGCCGCGGCCACAACCACCGCATCCTTCTGTCGCGCATAGCGAATTGCGTGTTCCGTGTCCGGGTCTTTGAGGGTGTCTCCTAGAGAGAGGTTGATGACTGAGGCGCCGTGGTCAACCGCGTAACGGATGGCTTGTGCGATTATCTTGAACGATCGGAATTGCAGTTCGCCGTCTACGTTGACGCGCAGAGGTAGGATCTTCGCTTGAGGAGCCAGCCCCCTGATACCTGCGGCGTTGCCTGCCCCGTGGCCATGGCCTGCGATCACGGAGGCCATCGCGGTGCCATGCAAGTCGTCGGTTCCGCGGTCGGCCCGTCCACTGTCCCCGAGGAAGTCTTTGCCGGGCAACACGTTACCTACGAGATCAGGGTGGGTCCCGTCAACGCCGGTATCGATGAGAGCGACAGTTACCCCCCGACCCGTGGATACCTTCTCAACTGACTTCGCATCGAATGCTGACAAGGCCCACTGGTGCTCGCGAATGGAATCCGCGGCCGCCGGGAGCGCTGCCTGTGCGAGGCTGACCACGCACAGCAGCGCCGTCCCACCCGCCGATCTCATCCATCGCTTGAGCGTCACGCCCTGCTGTTTCCTTCCGAACTGTCCGGCCGCGCCTCGGGGCTTCGCTGTTCCGCTGCCTCGGCGTCTTCGTTCGTCTGCGAGTCCGGCATGCCCACAACTCCAGGCACAAGATCGCGCTGCGAGATCCACGTGTCCTCATCCTCAACCAAGTAGTCAGGACGCGACGATCCCCGCCTCTCCTTTTCCTCGCGAGCTGCCCGGCCTCCAGGCGGCACGGCCATCGGCCCGCGCGCTCCTGCAGAGCCAGCCGGCCCCCTGCTCAGAGCCCCACCACGGCTGCGATGCAGGCCGGAACCGCCTTGCGCACTCCGCCCTGGCAACGCGGGCTTGTTTGGCTCTCCCACGACACCGCCAGGACGCCGGGCCATCCCTCCCTGTCGGCCTCGCGCTCCTCCCTTGCCAGACGCGCCCGGACCACCGGCGCCACCGACAGGCGGACGGCCTGCCTGTCCTGGTTGACCGGGAGCCCCTGACACGGCGGACTTCCCCGTACCAGCACGACCGGCCGGGGGCGTACCAGGAATCCGTGGTGTGCCAGGACGTGGCGCTCGGCCGCCCAGCGGACCACGGCCACCGATCGCCGGCTGACCACCAGGCGGCATGACTGGGCCACCAGGTCCCGAACCGAATTCACCGGGTCTGCTGCCGATTACCGAGCCGCCCGAGCTTGCGCTGGGAGGATTGGTGGGCGTGGGCACACCACCACGCACGCCGTCCAATGCCGTGCCGGGGAGCGGTGCCTTTGGCATAGAACGATGCGATCCCGAACCGGCAGGGCTCTCCGTATCCCTGCCGGGCTGCACAGGACGGGGTGATGTGACTTCTCCCCCAGGCGGCCTACCAGAAGAACCGCCAACTGTCTGCCGACCACCCGAACTCGGCCCGGCCTTCCGGGGACTCGCCATGACTGGAAAAACGGCAGCTGCCACATCCGGCGGCGGCACCGTCGAATCCGGCGCAGCGACAGGCTTATCTGGGTTGGTCTTCCCCGGCCCCCGCATGGTTTGCGCCTTGACGTTGTACGACGCCCCGAGCTTCTCCATGTGGGCGGCCGCCTGCAGCGCGATCTCCCGCCCGCGGGACAGAGTGTCCCGGTGCTTCTCCAGCGCATCGCTGGTGCTCTTGCCGTTGGCGAGATCCTGCTTCAGGGTGTCATCGCTGCGAGCACCAAAGTCGCTCAGCCAGTCCGCCCCGTCCTGGACCTTCGATCCGATGGCTTGAAGGATGTTGCCGCTCTTCGACGCTGCCTCGGAGTCCTGCAAGGCTGTGACAGACCTTTGAGTTTTGAGAAGGTCGATTGCGGCGGCTTTCAGCGTGTGCGACGTATTCTTCGCGTACAGAGAGCCGTTCTTGAGGCTCGTGCTCAGCATCTTCGCCCGAGCCTCGAATGCCTCCGCAGCTGCGCCGTGCCAGTACTCACGAACATCAGCAACGGCCTTATCCAGCAGGTCTTTCACGCTTCCGTCCGGCGCGTTACCTGCCAGCTGGTCGTGCACGTACATCCAGTGGTCGGCAATCTCGCTGACCTTGTCCGGCTGCGCGTCGCGCACCATGGCCTTCAGCGACTCAAGCGTATGGCTTGAGAAGTCGGTGCTGTGTCCGCCCCCGCTGCCCATATCGTCCCTCCCCGTTGTACCGGCTCACGTGATCGAGCTGATGGCAGCCCGCCTCAGAGCATGGACTGGCGGACCTCTTGCTCACGGGCGTCATAGCCGTCGTGAGCAGTCCTCGTCTTCTTGCTGGCGTCGGCCATCATGCTCTTCAGCTCAGTCACCATGTCGGCGATTTCCCGCTTCATCGTTCCGTGCGCGTTCCGAAGGTCGGCTTCCTCGGCGAATCCCTGGCCGAGATACCCCTCTGGCAACTCGGTCTTGTACTCCGCGGCGGTCCCGACCCCATCCATGGTGTCCACAAGCGAGTTGAGACGCGTGATGACTTGCTGCAGCGCACTCAGATCAACTCGGTATTCCTCAGCCACCTGCAACTTCCCCCCGGTGTGACGCTCAGGTCCCTGCCAGGCACTGAGGCCCGGCAACAGATCCATACAACCTCCCATCAGAACACCAGGTCAACTGGCTACCTGCAGGGGGTAACGAAGCCACAGATCTGTCCTGAAAGCGCCGCTGATCTGGCTGACGCGGTACACAGGAACAGGCGCACCAACCATCCCTTATGCCCCATGGGGCATACATGTGCATCGGAGGCCAGCGGGAACTACCCGTGTCCTGATCCGGTGACCTTGGACGCGGTCACCGCATCGGCGCCGCATCACGGGAACTTGAGATCAGTGCAGCCGTGACGCTTAGCGGACTGCGTCGCAAAGAGTTTGAGAGCTTCCTTCCTCGCACTTGGGCTCGCCGGACCAACCCCGCTGCCATCTCCGCTAACGCTGACAACGGTATACAACGCGGTTCCGCTGCTGGGACACTGAGCTGTCGCCCAGTACATGCTGTGGGGCGCTCCGCCAGCACGCTGATCCAGCTTGATATCGCTGCCGAGTAGCGCTACGTGAGGGAAGGCGGCAGCGAAGGGGCCGTAGTAGGCGCCCAGGCGCGTCTGCGCCGTGCCTTTGGCTTTGGTGGCTAGCTGGTAGCAGTCTTCGATTGGCGCATCGGGATCTGCTGCGCTTTCCCAAACTGCACTGTCGATTCCCTTGCAGGTGCCACTTACATGACCGGCGGCAACGTCGCGGTACGCCGATTCTTTCGGCACCCGGTCGATGGAACCCCCCACGCTGACCTTGCAGTTCCATGCCTTGGCCGCATTGACGGCTGTTTTTGTAGCGGTTCTGGCAAGGCGCGCCCGCTGAGCGTCCCCCGTTATGGGTTTTCCATCCCCCGACGTCGCCTGGAGAGTGACGATCAGGTCTGCCTGCTTCGGGTTGCTCCGCATATTTGAACAGGGCATGTCGAGAATGGCGATGTCGGGCCCGTCGGGTCGTCGCCTATCTATCACACCTTCCCATCCATGACCTATCGGAACCGCCATTCCGGTGTTATGCTCGCTTTCCATGCGCCCCGCCGCAAACAATGGTCCCGAGGAATTGGTGTTCCAGTCCAGCGAGACGATGAGGCGGCCACCACCCTCCGGGTTTTTTACTAGGCATCGGTCAATGCGGCCGGGCGCAGTAATTGAGTCACGGAAATATGTGTACGGCTCGCCATGTATGCGGTCTGCCCCCAGAATTTCCCGAACCTCTGCGGTGTCCACTACCCCTTTACAGGCATGCGAGAGCGAGCGACTGTCTTGCCAGCGGTCGTATATGCCGCTCAGATAGAGGAATCCAGGGACGGCCACGGCTACGATGAGAGCAAAGAATAGCCATTGCTTTCTCCGCGTTAGAAACTTGCGTGGCTGGATTTCATTTGTACCACTTTCGGCCGTCGAATCCTCCTTGCTCAACTGTTGTTCCCTCCCCGAGCCAGAGAATTTCCGCCGAATGTTCGGCCGGTCTGGTAGGTGTTCTGCGTGCGCATCTGGACACTGTCAGTTGTGGCGGAGTCTTCGCTAATTCCGCGTTCCTTGTACCATTGAGCGATCATGGAATTCAGAGCCGCTCGGCCGTTCTCGGTATTCTCCTCGATTTTGCGAGCTCCCTCGATGTTGCTCGCGGAGTCGAGGTGCTCCTGCCATGCAGTAGCTCCCACGTCAGAAATCCGAACGGCCACGTCGCCGATTACCGGGATCTTGGTCACGGTTCCAGCAACGATGTGATAGCCCGCCTTCGTCTGCCACTTATGCGCGGCAGCCTCATCTTCCTTGTGATCGAGAATTACATCGCCCTGCACTTCATCGATGGCCCCCATCGCCTGGGCGGACTTCTGCATGATGTCCTCGGTGTCGGCCGCACTCGCGTCTGCCGGAAGGCGAGACAGTTGCTGGGCGATGTGGCCAGTCTCGGTCGAGTGCAGAACGTGGTAGGCGGCTGGGTCGTCCGCCACTGCACGCATAACACGGATCAGAGAGCCGGCAGGTACGCCCATGCGGATATCTCCCGGCTGATGTCCGCGAATTCTGCTTAGCGCCTCATCTTTGGCATTGTCATCCCCATGTGCCCACACGCCAGAGCTGTCCGCACGCTTTGATCCGTCCTGCACGCCGGTGAGAATTTCGTGCGTATCGGCGACATAGTCTCCGAGCGCATTGGCGATAGGACGGTGCATGCCCTCCGGCAGCTTCTCGTTCTTGATCCCCTCGTCCAGCATCTTGATGCTGTCATGCATGATGCGGGCCTGGGGCGCGGTGTGGTCACGTACCAGGTCCTCCTGCCCGGGCCGATGCCCAGTGGCGCCTGCTTCGATGGCCAGCGCGAGGGAGTGGTGACCGGTCTTCCCATCGAAGCGATCCGTCGGCCACTCTCGTTGATCCACTAGGTACTTGAGGTTCTGGCTGTCGTTGTTCTCGCCGGGATCAAGGAACTGGGTGGCAGCAGTGGGGTTCTGTTCCAAAGCATCCATGAACCCCTTCATGGGGTCACTGCCCCCTCCTTCACCCGAATAGTCGAGCCTCGGCATGACGGAGTCGGGAGCCCACAGCAGCTGCGGTGTCAGTGTCTTGTGGGTGCGCTCGAAGGACACCAAGCCGCGGCCGTAGTCGTTGAGGAAATCGGTGTCGTACTTCCCGCTGCGCATCAGGGTGCTCATCAACTGGTAGCCCTTGACGCCCGGGCCGCCGCTGTCGGCCGGGTCGATGGTCTGGGGCCCCAGCGCCAGCATTTTCTCCTTCCAGCCGTCCATCGCTGCACTGTCGCTCTGCGTGGCGATGCCGAGCGTGGAGCCGAGGCCGGCCTGCAACTGCTTGAGAGCGGCGTTACGTTCGGGCCCCCGTTCTCCGGAGTTCGGTCCGGATGCCTCATGCCAGAATTCGAGCACGCCCTTCGGGCCCATCGCGGTAGTGAGCCTCTCCGCGAAGACCATGTCGGTCTTGCGCTTGGAAAGGATCTTCCCCAACCGCTCCAGCTCGTCGTTGGTGAGGTCTTCACCCTTCTTGGTAAGTCTCAGAGCCTCGGCCATATCCTTCTTGGCTTCCCGGGCCGAATCCAACGACGTGTAGACGTTCTTGTTGAAGGAAGCGTTGTTCTTGCCGTTGGAGTCCTGACGCAGCGCCCAGTCCGCAGCTTCGTCCGCTGCGGTGGCATCCCGCAGCACCTTCGCTATGCGCCTTCGAATGGCCTCGACCTTGGCCTTGCGCTCCGGGTGGAAGGCATCGCTATATCCGCCAGCCATGAAACCCTGGGTGTCCGGATCGGTATCGATGACCATGCCGTTGTCCAGCACTTGGAGCTTCTCGGCCGGTGCTTCCTCATCGATGATCCGACGGAGCTTCTTCTGCGCGGCGCTGAACTCCGCGTGGGCGTCCAACAGCAGGGTCGCAATGGCGTGCGCCTCTTGCGCCGCGGCGGGGTATTGCTCCTTGATCTTCGTAAGCGACAGCTGTGCCTGGTCGGCTGCCTCCCCGTGCCAGTCAGACTTCAGGGGCTGGGTGACACGTGCCTCGAACAGCTCCTGCAGGCCCTGGTACTTCTTGGGCAGCAGCCTCCATTCGTCCGCTGCTGCCTGGAGCTTGCCGAGGTCGGCGTGGAGGAGGTCTGAGAACGCAACCATGATCAGTTCCTCCCACCGTCAAGAGAGTCCATCCTGGACTTCTCGGAGTGGTCTGTCCGCTCGTACGAACTGGTGGTGTTGTGCAGCTTCATGACGGCGTCGGACAGCATCGTGCTCAGATGCACGGACTCGTCCGCCCACCTCTTGTGCAGTGCGGAGAGCCCCTGAGAGCTTTGCCAGCCGCCCAGTGCGCTGGATGCGACATCGGTTTCCGACAGCGCGTGCTGGTCCACCTTGTCGGTATCGCCCCGGAGATCCTCCAGCGCCTTGGCCGCCTTGGTCAGCGCGGCCGTGCGGACCGATGTCTGCCGGGCTCCACTCCCTGCACCCCCACTTCCCTTGCCCCCTGCGGAGTTGAGCTCCATCGTCACGTTCTGCCGTTTGGCGGCATCTGTGAGCGATCCGTCAGCGTTGTAACGGAACGGATTGAGCTGGCGGTCCCAATCCTGGTCGTAGGTCACGTGCTTCCCCCCGTGGCGGTGCGGCGCTGTGATCACTGTGAACACACGGAAGCAGGAGCCTAGGGCGTCAAGTGGACGGGAGCAATCGGCCCCGGGGCTGATTCGAGCCGACCTGACGTTCCCTCTGTGCACGGTGATAAGGGCAGGTAGAGCAACCGTCGAAGGCATTCGAACTCTGCCCCCTGCACGAGGACATCAGGCTAGGTAGGCGCCGGCCAGCGTGCCGTCATACCCTGCGGCCTGTGCAGCGGCCGCCAAGCTCGGGTAGTCCTGGCCAATGCCTTCGCCGATCATCGCCATGTAGTCGGCTCGGGTCAGTTCGCGTTCAACCCATTGGTGCGCGCAGCGGCAGCGGATGCTGATCTCGTTGCGGTCGCAGATGACCATCCAGTCGCGTCGGGCGCCGCACTTGGGGCACATGACGGTGATCCCCGTGATGCGGATTTCCTCGGGGTAGGTGGTGGCGCGGAGTCCGATGTTGCCGTTGGCGGGCTGCGTCTCCTGCCGGAGTCGCAGCAGCGGGTCGTCGTCTCCGGAGGCCGTCGCGGACGGAACGGTTCTGGCGGTCTGGAGGTTGTTGGTGAGCATCTGCGTCGTCTCCTTGCTCTCTTTGACCAGCCGTAACAGCCAACGGCGGTGGTGTCCAGCCGTTTGTTGTGCTGGTCAGCGCCTCGCGTTGCGCGGGTGAGTGGCTCGGGGTTCGGTCCGGACGGAGGGCTCGTACGCCTGCGGCTTCGGCGTCCGGGGCTGCTGTTGAGTGGGACGTATGCCCGTACGTGCGCGCGGAGTTCCCGTAGTGGCAGGAAGATTGCCGATCCGTCGCAGTCGCCAGACCAGGACGTCGGTGACGCTGTCGGCGGTGTCCAGTTCGCGCCAGGCGATGGCCTGCTGAAGCAGGGTTTCGGGGTCGTGTCCGGCGCGCTCGGCCTGGGCCAGGGTGGCGGTGAGTGCGTCCCACCCCGGTTCGCGCCGGAGGTGGCCGGCCTGCTCGGGCAGGGCGGCTTCGAGGGCGGTGGCGTAGCGCTGGCGTACGGATTCCGCGAGGCTGCGCCCCTGCTCGCGCATGGCGTTCATAGGGGTAGCGGCAGCCTGCCGGTAGGCGCTGCGGAGGTGTTGAGCGGCCTGTTGTGCTGCTGCGGCCTGTTGGGCGTGGCCGCGGGCGGAGTGCCAGCGTGCTGCGGCAATCGTGACGAGGACCATGGTGGACAGGAGCATTGCGGTGGCGCCGCCGTCTTCGCCTTTGCCGAGGGCGTTGCCGGCGCGGATGATGCCGCGGGCGGCGGAGCGGATGGCGCGATTGTCGGCGCGTTCGGCGCGGATGTGGGAGCGGGTGGCGCGTTCGAAGGCTCGGGCGGCCTGGGTGAGTTCCTGGCGGGTCGAGGCCGGGGAGGTCTGGGCGAGTCCGTCGAGGAGTTCGCCGACGCCGACCAGGTGTGCGGCGGACTCCGCTTCGTTGTTGCCTGCGAGGGCCACGGTTGCCTGTTCGGCGATGTGCGTGGCTTCGCGTCGAGCGCGGGCAGGTAGAGGGGGGTCGCCGGGGTGGTTGTTGAGCGTCGGGTTGTCGTCGGGCGGACCTGCGTGGAGGCGCTGGCGGATCTTGGGGAGGGAGAGGTCTGGCGCGAGTTTCGAGCCGGGGAACCAGATGGGTTCGCCGTGGCGGTTGCGGTCGCCAGGGAGGGCAACCTTGTATCCGAGGATGTCTCCGGAGGGGGCGAGGCGCTTGTCGACGCGGAGGCCGGCCGCGGCAAGGCGGCGGAAGAACTCCTCTTCGCTCGCCGCTCCGGAAAGGGCCTGGCGGACGCGCTCGTGCAGGATCTCGCGGGCCGTTGCTGTGCGTCCGGCGCGTTCGGCTTTGGCTCGTTCGGCGCTGGTGGGTCGCTGTGCGGCGGTGCGGTCTCCTTCGTTGAGGATCTGCAGGCCGAATTCGGCTTCGAGCTTGCGGCATTCGGCCTGGGCGCGGATGCCGTCGTTGTGGCGGCGTGGGCGGCGGCCGTCTTCGCGGACGAGGGTGGCGACGAGGTGAATGTGGTCGTCGGCATGGCGTACGGCGATCCAGCGGCATGCCCTGTCGTCGCCCTCTTCCGCGATGCCGGTGGCGTGGGCGATGCGTCGGGCGACCTCGGCCCATTCGGCGTCGGTCAGATGGCGGTCGCCGTGGGCCGTGCGGACGGGACAGTGCCAGACGTGGCGGGCCGGTCGGCGGTGCTTGGGCAGGGCGAGGACGGGGAGGTCGAGGCGGTCGGTGAGCTGCTTGAGGGTGGCGGTCGGGTCGCGTCCCGGGTCGGGGGCCAGGCCCGGCATCCAGGAGGCGACCAGGTGCGGGTCAGTGTGTTCGTCCCGACGGCCGGGCCCGTAGAGGTAGGCGAGTAGCCCGTAGGTCCGGCCGCCAGTGGAGACATCGGGCACCACCGTCATCGCCTCGCTATCTCGGTGGCTGCCTCCTCGACCCGGGCAGCGGCCCGCAGAACGCGGGCCACCGTCTGGTCCACGTAGCTGACCTGGCCGCCGGAGTTGAGGATGCGGGCGATCTGGTTGAGGTTGTTGCCGACGCGGGCGAGCTGTGCGCTGGCGGCCATGAGTTCCTCCACCCGGCCGCGCTGGTCCAACAGCCAGGGTTTCGGTCCGCCTTGGGCCTGGGCGACCGCGACTGCGGCGTCGGCGATGAAGCCAGCAGTCTTCAGACCGGCCGCTTCGGCGGCGTGGGTCACGGCGTCGAGTTCGTCGCGGGTCAGGCGGACGCTGCGGACTTGGTCGCGGTGCACGCGCTGGCGCAGGCGCGGGCGCGTACGTGGCACGGTGGACACATTCGGTTCCCCTCCTGGCTGCGGTCCGCCCTCGGTCGCAGCCCCTGTGTCCGGCACCCCCTGGTGCCGGGCCTCCCCCGTCCCTTCCGGGGCGGGGGCAAGCCGTTCCGAAACTCCTCCGCTGCCTGTGGCTGCGGAGGAGTTTCGGAATGTACAGCTTGCTCCGCCTCGTGCCGGGCAGTGGCATTGCTGCAGTTCAGGGGTGGTGCCGGACAGTTCGGAGGGGGTCATCGGGGCGTCTCCGCGATGTGGCCGCGTACGTCGCGGAGGACCTCGGCGACGTAGTCGAGCGCGAGGACCGGGTGGTGGAGGGTTCGGGGTGTGCTTGCCGGCGTTCGCTGGACGGTCCAGCTCCCGTCGGGCCCAGGTTCGGCGCGGTGGAGGTGTCCGTGGTCGCGAAGGACGGTGATCCAGGCGTCGGCCTCGGCGTGGGTAGCCGATGTGGTGCGCATCGTGGTGCCTCCGCTGTGTGGAGAGGTCGATGGTGTGGTGCGTGGGAGCGGGTGACCCGGCGGTGCAGGTCGGCCGGGTCACCGCTCGGCGTGGCTCGTTCGGTCAGCCCGTCCTGGTGGCCGAGCCCTCGTTGACCTCGGCGCGGAGCTGCTGCATAAGGTCGGTCAGTCGGTCGTTGGCGAGCGGGAGGTTCTGTCCGCGGATGGCGTCCGCGACGACCTGGCGGGTGGCCTTCCCCGCCTCGGTGACTGCCTGGCGGGCAATCAGCAGGAGGTTGTCGGTCACCGGATCGGTGTCCGGGGTGCCGTTGTCCGAGGTCTCCGGAGCAGTGACCGGATGAGTCTCCGGCTCTGCGGCGGGCGTGGCGGCCGGGTGGAGGCGGGTGACCGAGGTGTGTCTGGTGGCCGGTTGTCCGCCCAGGTCAGCGGTTCGGCCATCGTGCTCAGACTCCGGCTCGGCCAGGTCCTCCTGCTGTCCGGACAACTCGGCCCGGGCAGCCGTCTCCCGGGTGTCATGGCCGACGGTGACCGCCGGGCGGTTGGTATCCGGGGCGGACAGCGCTGCTGAGTGTCCGGAGGTGACCGGGGCCGGCCGGTGCTCGGCCTGGCCGACGGGGGTGTCCCGGCGGTCAGCGGTGGCCCGGTCAGTTCGGACGCTGGAGGTGTCCGGCTGTCCGGGGAGGGCAGGTTTGGTGACCCGCCGGGCGATGAGGATGTACAGGTGGACGGCTCCCGCCAAGGCGAGCGGGGCAAGGGTGGACAGGATGCCGACGGTTACGTCGCCGAGTCGAAGCCCTGAGCCTTGCGGCTGCTGTTGGTTGAGGCGCACTGCGTGCAGGGAGTTCGCCCAGATGCTCGCGGCCGTCGCGGTGCCGAACAACATCCAGACGTAGCAGCGGGCGGCGAGCGATGCGCTGCGCAGGACCAGCAGGGCGCGCACGCCGTAGGCGATGAAGCCGTCGATCACCAGGGGGAAGACGTAGGTGAGGAACCCGCGGATGTGAATGGCGACGGCCATCTGCTGCAGGGCGTCGTAGGAGAGGCCGCATCCGGCGCCGCCGAGGGCGACTATGGCGGCCCGGTCCCAGCCAGTGATCCGCGCTGGTAGCGGCGCGATGTGCTTCACGCGGCCGTCCCGAGGTCGTCGCGGGAGGTGTTCGTCCTGGATTCCTTGAGCACCGCGGTCTGGCTCTTGGGCTCCTTCTTGCTCTTGTTCCTCTTGCTCGCCGTCTTTTGCTGGTCGACCGCGCGGTTGCGGATCTGGCGGCGGGTTTCCCGGTAGAGCTTCTGAGCGTGTTCCTTGCTGACCTTGAGCAGCCGGGCGAGCTGTTCAGCCGGGGTACCGGCCTGGTAGGCAGCCCGGACGACAGCCTCGCGCTCGGCCTGGGTGAGGTGAACGTCGCGACCGGCCAGGACAGCGTTGACGCGGGCGTAGTTGAGGCGGTGCTGGAACTTGCGGTGCAGCGGGGCCCGCTCCTCTTCGGTCATGCCGCCGCGGATACCGTCGCGATCGCCGCCTTCGAGGGCGGCGTCGAGGCAGATGGTGCGGACGGGGCACTGCTCGCACAGGTCCTTGGCGGCGCGGATGCGGTCCATCTCGTCCGGCTCGGGGAAGAAGATTTCCGGATCGACTTGGTGGTGGGCGGTGGAGCGGCAGGCGGCGTGGTCGTGCCAGGTGAGGTCGCCGAGGGTGCGCGGCGTCTGGTTCTCGTTGCTGTGCATGGGATGTCTCCGTGGCCCCCGGGGCCCGTTTGGGCAGGCGCGACCCGGGGATTGGTCGTGAAGGAGGCGACCGGGGACGGCGGTCGCGAAAGGTCGCTAGCGGCCGTGGCGGCGAGCAGCGGATACGGCCGTGGGAGGCGCTGACCCGGCAAGTTCGGTGCCTGCCGGTGGCGTGGCGACTGCAACGTTGCTGCGACGCGCGGCTGCGAGGGCTCGTCTGCGGTCGGGGCCGTCGAGGATGACCTTGTCGGTCATCTCGGTCAGGCGGGAGGCGACGCGGTCCCCGATGTGCTGGCGCAGGTCGGCCATGCCGAGGTTGGTGGTGACCAGGGTCGGGAGCATCTCGTTGTAGCGGCGGTTGATCAGCCGCATCGTGATCTCCTCGGTCCACTCGCTGCTCTTGGCCGCGCCGAGGTCGTCGATGATCAACAGCGGGCATCGGGCGAGATCCATCAGCTCGCGCTCGCCGTCGTGGCCGGGGCGGGGCCGCAGCTCCGCGTACAGGTCGGCGGCGGTGATCGCCTTCCACCGCAACCGGACGCCGGCGAGGAGCAGGGACCGGACCGCGCCGTACGCCTGGTGGGTCTTGCCCGTCCCGGTGGTGCCGACGATGAGCAGCGAGCGGCCCTGGGCGATACCCGGAGCACCCTTGGGCCCGGGGCGTCCGGCCTGGGCGACCTCGCGGACCCAGGCGACGACGGCCGGGTGGTCGGCGACAGCGGCCTGGTAACGGGCCGGGATGCGGGCCTCGGCCGCTTGCAGGGCGGGGATGGGCTCAGCCACGTCGGTGAGCTTGGCGGCCGGGTCGATGCCCCGGGAGGTGAGGATGTGGGCCAGGCGGCGGGCGATGCCGCCGACAGGCTGGGCGTCGTGGTCGCGCATCACAGCTCCTCGGCGTAGGCGGCGGCAGGGTCGGCGGGATTGGCCCAGGCCCGGTGACCGGGCAGGTTAGGCCGCGATTCCGTCCGCACCAAACCAGCGGGGGTAGCGTTCATGGCCTCGTGGACCAGACTCGGCAAGGTGCTCGGGTGCAGTCCCTTGGCGCGATGGCGGGCCAGTCCGGCGCGGATGTGGGTGGGGGCGATGCCTTCGGCGAGGAGCTTGGCGGTCTCGCGCCCGAGGTGGCCAAGTACGCCGCTGGGTGGGCGGTGTGCGCAGGCGGCGGCGTACTCGTCCATGAGCTGCTTGGTCGAGACGGTCTCCGGTGCGTGGGCGCTTGCGCCCCCCGAAGTAGTAGTTCCTAGATCCAAGTTCCTAGGTCCTAGATCCGGACCGTGAGGACTCACGGAGGGCTCACTGAGTTCTCCGTGAGGGCTCAGTGAGGGCTCAGTGAATGTGTCCTGACCTGCGGTGTTGTGGTCCCTGGAGCGCTCAGTGAGTACTCCGTGAGCCTTCACTGAGGGCTCACTGTTGGTTCCGTGAGACTTCGCGGAGGACTCAGTGACGGCTCCGTGAGCCTGCGGTGCGCCGGGAGCGGCCCGCTCTCCGTCGTGCTGCGAGCAGGGCGGGTGGCGAATGCCGCTCGGGCGGTTGATCTTCTGGTGCTGGCGCCAGGTGACGATGTGCAGGTACCGCTTGCCGTCATCGCCTTCGTAGCGGCATATCAGGTTGGCGCCGGCGAGCTGGGTCAGATCGTCCTCGACGTCTACAGGGCTGTGCTCAGGACGCAGGGACCAGAGCAGTCCGGCGATGACGGCGGGCTGGTCGCGGAAGCGGCCGTGGTCGTCAGCCTGGGTGAGCAGCCCGAAGAAGGTCCGCTCGGCGGTGAGGGAGACGGCGGCGAGCGACTCGGAAGCGAAGGCTTCGGGCTTGATGGTGCGGATCCTGGCCACGGTCAGCGGCCCCCGCCCGTTGCGGCGTATGCGTCGGCGACGGGGCGCAGGGCCCCTGTGGTCAGGTCGAGGTCGTACGCCTCGTCCCAGATCACCTCGGGGTGGGCTCGGATCACCCAGCGTGCGGCCGTCATGCCCTGGGCTCGGTTGAGCGCTATGTGCTGGCCCTGCGCGTCGTAGGCGCGGGCGTAGGGGCTCGGCCAGCTCCGGCCGGGCTCGCGCTGCGAGACACGGAGGGTGCGGGCTCCGGGAACCATGTCCGCGATGAGGACAGCCAAACGGTGCTGGTGGGTTCCGGCAGTGGGTTCAACGACCTTGGCGGACTGGACAGCGGGCGCCCTTCCGCCTCGGGACTTGGGCATGCAAGAATTCCTCACTCGTAGGTGGGGTGGGACGGCCGTTCTCGTCGAAAAGGTCAGCCGACTCATCCCGGTTATGAATCCGCAGCCCCTTCGGGGCGGCGGGGTCGGCGCCCCGAAGCTTCTGGCTTCTGGGCGCCTACTTCATTTCCCCCTGAACGTTGGGGACTTGGCACTTCACGCTACTTCTGACTCCCCTCCTCGCGTGCGCTCCCATTCGGCGCTTTCGCCGAGGGAGCAGCAACATATGCGTAGGGCTGCCAACACTCCAGCGCCCAGCGGGCGCTGTATCACTTCGACGCCAACTCGACATATGACACTCCTCGATGAAGCGAGGACGCTTCGGTGCGGCCTCCAGAAGGGGCCGGCGCAGTGTTGGTGGGTGATCTCGCGCCATCGCCGGGGCGGAGTGCCATTTGCGACGGGCGTTCCTCACGCTGCCCTCAGGCTCAAGCAGGCAATGGATCGGCGACCTCTCACGCCCTCCTCTTCCGTGGTGGTCCGCTCGGCTTGCCGACTGCAACAAATGCAGGACGTGGTCCCAAGATCCATAGATGACTCAGTCTCTGCCGATACGGCGTAATGACCTGCCGGTGGGGGCAGAGCAGGAATGAGGCTTCCGTCACAGCGCAGAGAGTTGCGCGACCTCGCCCCGCCGTAAACAGGGGCTGCGGGCCGGCCGCTTCATTGCGAATGACTGCAACGCATACTCCTCCCCCAGCGAAAGCCCGGACCAACTGATTGCCGAACCGATCCATGCGGTGATTTAAGCGAGACCCAAGCCCCCAGTCAAAGCATCCATAAGCCCGAGTTGATGCGCGTAGACCAGGAAAATCATTGGGCTTGCTTGAGAGGCGCGACAACACCAACTGGCCATACTGGTCACACACATGACGGACCATCTCTACGACATGACACGCCGATGCCCTCTTGCCTGCACCTGCCGACGAGCGGAATAAAAGGCGAGCGGCAATTTTCTGCCGCTAATGACGAGCGGCAGAAAATTGCCGCCCACTATGCCCGAATGGTGACCGTAGATACCGCCTTACCCAGGGCCGCGAAGCGGAACATCGAAATGATCTTCCATTTCAGGTGTGGCTTGGCCCACAATTCTGATCGCATCGATCATGAGAGGGAGGCAAGATCGAATTCGAGTTCCCGTATTGTTGATGTACGGAACCCAGGGGAGGGGGCGGCCGATGGCCTCCCCCTTTTCCATGTCCCGGAGAGGGAAGCGGTGGCCCTGGTGCAGGCAACAAAGCACGGAGGATGCGATGGGCGGGGGAACCGCTGAGAGCGGACCCGAGCGGGGCGGCGACGAGCCGCTCTCCGGTAAACAGGATGGAAAGCAGGCTGGCCGGGAAGACACCCGACCGCTCACCCCAGCGCAGCTGATGGGTCTCGCCGGTCTTCTGCGGGCCTGGAGAGCCGTGGCCAGTGAACGGCTCGGCCGACAGATCACCCAGCAGGACGTCGCCGACGCGTGTACCCGCTCTGTGCGCTGGTACCGCGATCTGGAAACCGGTGCCACGACGCGGTTGAGCCGCGAGCAGTGCGAGGCCATCGGAAAGCTGTTCACCCTCGGGCGCGACGAGCTTCAGGCCCTGCTCCTCTACAGCATGGGTGGCGCAGTCGCTGCTGGTCCGGCGCCGGCGTTCGATACGCCTACCCGCCGTGCGGTGCAGGCTCTGCTCGACCAGCAGACGAATCCGGCCTGGCTGCTCGACTCGAAGTGGAACATCGTCGGGTACAATGACCCGATGAAGACCTGGTGCCCGTGGGTCTTGGATCCCGGCGCCAACCTGATGCGGTGGTCGCTGCTCAGCGACGAGGCTAAAACGGTCTTCGTGGACTGGAACAAGCACGCCGTCGAATGGCTGGCGATGCTGCGCTTCTCCGTACTCCAGCACCCGCAGGATGCCGAACTCGGTGCCCTCGTCGCCGAGATCATCAACGGAGACGCCTACCTTCGGCAGCTGTGGGAAGAGCGCTGCGACGTCACCGAGGCGCGGGAGGCCTTCTACTACCGGGTGTCCCTGCCGGCCCACAATTTCGAGATCGTCGAGCTGGAGTCTCAGACGCTCTTCCCCGCGGCCTTGCCGGACTGCCGCATGGTCATCATGACCTGGCTGCACGCCGACAACTCCAAGAGACAGGCCGCAGAGGCGTCCGGCCGGGCCCCAGAGAGCGGGGAACTGACACGCCGATCGAACGGTCAGCTCCCCGGACAGATCAGCGTCGCCACGGCCGCCGAAGCCGCGACGTACGCCGGCGAGGGGGGCGTCGCCCTGCCCATCCTCAGCGAACTGATGGGGCACGGCTGCCGGCTGACCTACGGCCCTTCGACCCGCACCGTCATCTGGGCCACGCGGCAGGACGACGGCCGCTGGGACGTCGCCGAGGTCAACCCGTACACCGTCATCGTCCGCATGCCGCAGGCAATCCACGTCAAGGGCGCCTCCGAGGAGTACAAGCTGCTCACTCGCGCTCTGCTACCCATCGACTCCAACGACGCGGTGCAGCGCATCCAGGAGATGACCGCGCAGCTGCGCCGGCGTATTGAGGTGCTGGAAGAGATCCACCGTGACGAGTGGGAGGCCAACCGCGATCAGGTCCCCTATACGTGGCACCCGGTCGACGAGATCTAGTAGCGGACGCCGCGAACTTGGTGGACGACCCGCAGTGGGGGGCGTGGCGAGGAGACCGGCCGCACGGGCGGGGCAACGCCTGAGAATCCTCCAGGCCTCGGGAGCGACAGCTGGCTGCCGTACGTGGCCTCGAAGGCCTCGGCCGGTGTCGGCCGGCGGCCGCCTCAGCTGCCTATGCCCAACCCAGGCAGGGTCAGCAGTCCTCGGTCCGCGCAGCTGACATCGTCCAGGCCGAGGTCTCTGGGGGAGCGCGCTCCGCGCAGGCGCAACTCTGCGACCGCCATACGTGCCGCTGCCGCGGCACTCCCCCACCCTGGCTCTGCAAAATTCGCTTCCCACCACCCCATGAGAGGCACCTGCCAGCCCCGAGCCTCCATCTCTTCTGGAGGAGTGCCCCCGTCGGGCACGCCACGGTCGTCGACGAGCACCGTCAGACCGTCCATACGTCCACAGAGGACCCCCACAGCGCGGTCGTTGTTGGCCCGGTTGACGATATTGAACGCGGCCGCGTCGTCCCCGACCTGCGCCGGCAGCTGTTCGCCCCACGCGCGCAGCAGGCTCTCCAGCGCCTCCTCCAGTCGCTCCCAGTCCGGAGCTACGTAGCCCGCGGGGAAGGCCTTCGGAGGGCTGCCAGGGCCGGAGCGGTAGAGCTGCCACAGATACGGCAGGCTGCTGGCATACGACACCTGCTCAGTGCCTTCCCCCACTCCGCGCTCGAAGCAGGCGAACTCCTCCTGCTCCAACTCCGCCGTACGACGCACGGACAGCTGCAGGCCCTCCACTCCATGGTCCAGCAGTAGCGTCCGCTCATCCGTCCGCCAGCGAATGTTTGGGCCATAGGCGTCTCCCCCGTACAGCGTCGGCGGACCTATACGGCCAACCACCGCTTCCAGGACCGCGCGAGCGGCATCGGTGCGCTGCGCCGATGTCATCGATCCAGCTCGGTATTCACGCACAGTGATCGGCAGGCGCCTGAAGTCACTTTCCGCAGGTCGCCGGTGCAGGCGCTCTGCTATGTCGCCCGCTTCCCTGACGCCTGACGCACCCATAACATCCACTTTGCACGAAAAGTTACATTTGGCACGCGGTGGCGTTCCTGTCGACGATGGGGTGCGAGGTCGAGCTGCATCCGAAGCCCGCTCAATGGGGCATGGACGCTGCGGGATGGCTGGTTGCGAGAACAGCCGCCAACGGTCGTGCGGGCAGGGGAAACAGCCTTCAACTGTTGCATCGAGCGCTTCACACATGGGCCACCAGGAGAGCTTCAAGTCCACCTCCCCGGGGTCAGCTCCTGCAGCCCGAGGATCAGGTCTCGGGCGTCGCGACGCCGACCACGCAGACACTTCGGTAGCCGTCTGCATCCTGTTCGCGACGGCGTCGATCGCACCGAGCAGCGCCACAGCAAGCCCCGCACACTGCCCGTTGGTCAACCGCGTGGGCGCTGCCGGCAAGATGGCTATATGGCAGCACCACCTCCTTCACAGTCCGATACCGAGCTGGATTTCTGGCAGGAACGCCGCATCTGCTTCCTCAGCACTCCGCGGCCCGACGGCACCTCTCACCTCGTCCCGGTCGGAGTGACGTACGACGCGGAGACTCGTGTCGCCCGCGTCATCAGCAGCCGCACCAGCAAAAAGGTTCGCAACGTTCTCGCCGCTGGGCCGGACGTCATCGTCGCGGTCAGCCAGGCCGAGGGACGTCGCTGGTCGACGCTGGAGGGAGCCGCAGTCATCAAAGACGACCCGCAATCGGTCGCAGACGCCGAAGCGCGCTACGCCCAGCGGTACAAGCAGCCACGGGCCAACCCTGAACGCGTAGTCATCGAGATCAGGGTCGCCAAGGCCATGGGCACGGTGAAACCACCGGGCTGGTGACCTCTACATCCACCGAAGTCCTGGCAACCCGCCGCAGACCGCGGCATTCCCCTGTCCTATCGCCGGCGCCACGCTCCGAGTGCAGCTCCGCCGAGCCAGCCAATGAGCCCGACCAGGCAGTGTCCGACGGGTCCCGTGACGGGAAGGTGATCACGTCGATGCGGCCGGTGCGGTCCGGGGAGATCTGTCGGAGCAGGAGTGGGCGCGTCTGGAGCCGCACCTGCCGAAGACCGTAGGAAGGGGAGGGCGTTGGAAGAGCCACCGCGGAGTGGGGCCGTCCGGCGGTGACGGCCCCGACGCCACAGGGAGTCGAGGCCGTCACGCGCGGCATCCCGGAATGCAGGCAGCAGGCCGAGAGAACCTGCTGCGTCAGGAAGCGGGCTTGTCCCAGATGATCAGGACGTAGCCATTGCCGCCGCGCTGCCCGTCTGTGCCGAACAGTCCGCCATGCCCGGCCTGCCCACTGCCCTCGGGGCGGCGGTTGATCCCGACCCCGCCGCGCCCACCCTTGCCGCCGTCGCCGCCCGTACCGCCCATACCACCGGCGCCGCCCAGGCCCACGTTCGCCGGGGGTGCGATGTCGGTGTATTGGGGTTTGCCGCCCTGGCCGCCCGTGCCGCCGGCGGCCCCCTTGCCGGGTTCACCGGCCTCTCCGCCCGGCTGGCCCTGTAGGCCGATGCTGCCGTCGCCGCCGTGTGTGCCGACCGTGCCCGGGTTGCCGTTCTGGCCCTGACCGCCGGCCCTGGAGTGGTAGCAGGTGCCCGTGACTCCCTCGCCGACGGTCCCGCAGGCCGCTCCGCCATTTACGGGCTGGGCTTCGCCGCCACCGCCGGGCGCACCGGCGTCACCACCGCGGTAGCGGTAGGGGGGCTCCCAGACGCAGTTGCGCAAGGTATGGCCGGCGCAGCCGCCCTTGCCGCCGTGTCCGCCGGCGCCGGGATGGCCGGCGGAGCTGCCGTCGACGGAGAGCAGCCAGCGGCGGGACTCGATGTCGGTGATCTGGGAGCCGCCGCCGATGCCGCCCGCGCCGGGGCGGTAGGCGTCCTGCCCGGCCGTCCCGTTGTTGTCCTCGGAGCCCGCCCCGCCATGGCTGCCCACCCGGGCGGCGGTGCCGGCCTCTCCGCCCGTGCCAACAGCCACCTTCAGCTTCTGCCCGGGGTGCACCTTGACCCGGCCGACGGCGTAGCCGCCGCTGGAGCCGCCGTTGCCGCCCGCACCGCCGCCGCCCCCGCCACCGCCACCACCACCGGGATGCCGGGCGTTGGTGGCGAGGCTCACCTCGGTGCCGCCGCCACCGCCGCCACCACCGCCGGTGGATCCACCGGCGCCACCGGCGCCCGCACCCCACACGTACATGGTGATGGACTTGACACCGGCCGGCACGGTGAACTCGTGGTACCCCCAGTCGTTTGTGAACTCCGCACGGCAGGTCTTCTCCCCGCACGTCGTGCCGTCCGCCTGAGCGGGCGGCGACGCGGTGCACAGGCTGCCCGCCACCAAGGGCGCGACGAGCAAGGTTCGAAGCACATGACGAATCACGACCAACTACCTCGTTCCATAGGCCAGTTCACTCCAGTCCAGCCAGTCAAGAGCCAAGTGCGAGCCCCGCAGATCTACTCCGCGCATTAACCACCCGAACGAGCGATGTGCACCACAAAGTGCTGGTCCTGGCGCGCCCGAGACCACGACCCGGGCACAGCCGTGCGTCCCGATGGCCGGTACGGGACCACACCGAAGTCAGTCTGGATCCGAACATGATCGGACGGACAGAACCTAAGGTCAGCCCCCGCCCCTCTCAGCAGAACCGGAGCTGGCCTGTGCCTGTTCCAGAAGGATGCCCGCGCGGACGAGGTCCTCGGGGGTGTCCACTGCAAGGCCGGCATCGACCACGGGCAGCATCCGCACGTTGCGCGAATGCTCGATGAAACGCAGCATCTCGACGCCCTCGGCGCGTTCGAGCGGCCCCTGGCTCAGCTTGCGGAATATCTCCAGCCCTTCGGCCGTGAACGCGTACAGCCCAAGCTGACGGAGGTAGGCAAGGTAGTGACCCCGCGGGTACGGGATCGGCTGCCGGGAGAACATCAGGGCATTGTTGTCCGCGCTGACGACGACCTTGACGACGTTGTGGTCGATGGCCGCTGCCACGTCAGTCACGCGCGTGTAGGCGTTGACCGCCAGGGTGGTTGTGTCGAGGTGAGCCACTGCTTCCGAGACGGCGTCGATCGCTGCCGGGTCGATGAACGGCTCGTCGCCCTGGACGTTGATGTACGCGTCGGCGTCGAGGTGCTGGGCGCATTCGGCGACGCGGTCGGTGCCTGTGGCGTGCTCGCCAGTCATCACGCAGCGAATGCCGAGCTTCCTGCACGTCTCCTCGATGCGAGGGTCGTCGGTCGCGACGATGGCGTCATCGAGCCGCGTGGCCTCCTGGCATCGCTGGTGGACGTGCCACAGCAGCGGCTTGTCGCCGAGCATGGCCAGGGGCTTTCCTGGGAATCGTGAGGCGCCCCAGCGGCATGGGATCACCGCTACGTGCCGGCGCGAGGTGTGCTTCGACTTCGTTGTGGTGGCGGCCACGGTGATCTCCGGTCGATAGGCGGGTCAGGGACTGGTGGAGCTGGGCAGGAGAGCGAGCTTGGCAGCGATGGTCGGTGCAGGGACCTTGGCGAAGGGCAGCCACCGGTAGTCCGTGACTTCCTCGACTTGGAGGTGGATCTTCCGCTCGCCGAGAAGTCGGAAAGCGAACCGGAAGTCGTAGTGCTGGTGCGCCGGTTCGCCTTTATCAGGGTTGGCTGCGATGTCGTGTACATCGATGTCGAGCGGGATGCCTTCGTAGCCCATCAGCGGCACCACGGCGCTGGGCGGGATGCCGACCTCCTCCTGGAGTTCGCGCAGGGCGGCACTGGGGAGAGTGGTGTCGGCAGGCTCGATGTGCCCACCGGGCGTGAGGTCCTTGTCGAAAATCTTGTGGCGGATGTGCAGCACTTGATCGTGGCGGTCGATCACGACGGCACTGCAGGTGATGTGGCCGGGGTAGGTCTTGCGGCTGGTCGGGTCCTCCGAGCGCGTCAAAGCGTCCAGAAGAGGCATGAGTGCTCCCCGCTCGTCGGGGTAGCGCCCGAGGTATGCCTCGATCGTGTGGTGGATGTGGCTGCCGGACGGGGGCATGTGAATCACCTGGCGAAGTGGTCGAGCCAGGCGCTGGCGATGGCCTGGCGGTCGTCTGCGGACATCTCGTGGAGACTCAGGTCGTGCGTGCCCCGGCTGAGCGCGGATGTGGCGGCGAGTATCTCGGCCTGGACGAGGTGGATGTATGTGCCTACGGCCGCACCGTGCAGGAAGTTGACGGCGTTGCCGTTGGCGAGCACGTAGAAGTAGTGGCCGGTCACGTCGTAGCGAGTCAGCTGATCCCCGGCTGGGGTGCGCCGGTAGAGGTCGTCGAGCGCGTCGAGTTCGAGTTCGTCCTCGGAAGAGGTGACCGAGGCGACGTACGCGCCGTTGTGCAGGGCTGCGAAGTCGCTCTGCCGCAGGGCCAGGTTGCCGGTGGCGCACAGCACGAGACCGGCATCGCGGATCGCATCCGTGCAGGTGGCGGTGGTGCGGAAGCCCTGGGCGTGGGCTTGCACCTGCTTGATCGGGTCGTTGTCGTAGACGACGACGCGCAGGTCGTGGGCTCGCAGGGTCTGGGCGATGCTGCGGCCGACTTTGCCGAATCCGATGACGCAGGCGTCGCGGCTGGTGAGGATGTCGCCTCGGGTGCGGACCAGGGCTTCCGTGGAGAAGACGATGGACCGGCCGACGAGGTGGTCCTCGCAGTCCTTCAGCGGAGAGCGGGCCACCGAGATCACGGGGCAGGGAAGTTGGTCGAGCGCCTCGTATCGCTGGTGGCCATTTTCGGTGTCCTCGACGACTCCCAGGATGCGGCCGGAGAACTTGTCGACCAGGGTGTTGAGGCTGGGGGCGTAGTAGCCGCCGATGTCGAGGAGGATGACGTCGCGACCGGGTGCGGTGTCTTCGAGGTACTCCAGGGCGCTGGTCGGATCGGCGAAGAGTTCACGGGTGAGGGCGTGGACGGCGTATGTGCGGCGGACCTCTGCCAGGGCCTCTTTGGTCACGGACTTGGGCTTGGGGAGTACGGCGGCGACGGTGGTCGTGCGGGCCATCGCGCGTAGGAACGCCGGGCGTTCGGGGAGGAGGTGCGTAATGATCAGCGAGGTGGCCTGACCGGCGGCGGGGAATCGTGCGGTGATGCGTCGAAAGAAGGCGTCCAGCCGGGCTTTTTCTGGGCTCTCCACAGCAGCTCCTCTCTCGTCGCCAGGTGGTCAGGCTGCCGTTCGGTACGCGGGATGGGCCAGGGCCTGCATCTGTGCGCGCATGCCGGTAGGCAGGTCGACTGTCGGCTGCCAGCCGAGTACTGACTGGGCGCGGCGGGGGTCAGCGCGGGTGGTCAATACGTCTCCGTTGCGGGCGTTGTCGGCGTGGATCTGGATTTCTCGGCCGGCGAGGTTGTTGGCGATGTTGATCACGTCGAGCAAGGAGGCATTGGCTCCGCCGCCGACGTTGACGATGCCCGTGTCGATGGGGGCCCCCGCAGCGGAGATGGTGGCGGCGACGGCGTCGTCGATGTACGTGAAGTCGCGGCGCTGGTGGCCGTCTCCGTACAGACGCAGTGGCTCCCCGGTCATGGCGGCGTGGAGGGCGCGGTGGGTGAACATGTCGGGGCGCTGGCGGGGGCCGTAGACCGTGAAGTACCGCAGTGCGATGACGCTGGTGGGGCAGTCGGCTCGGGAGGCGTGGGCGAGGCAGAGCTGTTCCTCGGCGAGCTTGGTGACCGCGTACGGGGAAGCCGGGCGCGGGTGATCACCTTCGACGCTGGGGCCGCCATTGGTGGGGCCGTAGACGCTGGAGGAGGAGGCCACGACGAGCCGGGGGACGTGCATTCGGGTGGCGGCGTCCATGAGCCGCTGGGTGGCGAGGATGTTGGAGTTGACGTACTCGCTGAACTCCGGTCCCCATGAGGGCCGTACGCCGGGGATGCCCGCCAGGTGGAAGATCACGTCTGCGTCGATGAGGAGCGGGTCGATCGCGCAGGTGAGGAGGTCCGCGGTGATGTGCATATAGCCAGGGAGACCGTGCAGTGCGGCCATGTTGGTGGCAGCCGTCTGATCTCTTGCGGGGTCGCGACGGTCGACGCCGATGACGGTGGTTCCTGTCTGGAGCAGGGCGTGGGCGAGGTGGGATCCGATGAAGCCGGCCGCGCCGGTCACCAGCGCGCGCCGAGGGCTCGATGTGGTCGCGGCGGAGGGGCTGTCTGACACGGAACTCTCCAGAGGTGGGTTGGCGGGTGGGTGGTGGTCAGCTCAGTTGGGACAGGACGGTGCGGCCGTGGGCGCTCAGGAGGACGTCGTCCTGTTCGTGGCCGCGGACGAGCGCGGTGACGGCTTCGATGGCGCCGAAGCGCACCAGGAGCCGTTGTTCGGTGTCCGTGGGGCGACTGCCGTATCCGGTGAAGAAGGCCTCGCGCAGTTGAGGGGCCGCCTGCCAGTGGCGGAATTCGAGTCGGGCGAAGTCCCTGAGGCGGGCGTCGCGTCGCATGTGCTCGAAGTCGAAGGCCCAGAAGCCGTCTCCGATGCGCCAGTTCCTGGGTTGGTAGTCGAGGTGGCAGATGGCGCTGTCCATGCAGGTGCCGGCCAGCTCGTCCGCGATCTGTAGGAGGAAGTTGCGCTCGGTGCCCGATAGGAGGTCTGCGCGGTCGGCCCTGGCAACCCAGCTTCGGAGACGGACTGCCAGCTTGTCTCCCATGTCGCCGGTGCTCCGACGGCACGTCGCCTGGTGAAGAGCTCGAAGTACAGCTCCGGCATCGTGGTGCGCCCGCTCCTCCTCGTCCGAACCAGGCAGGAGTGCGTCACCGCTCCGACCGGGCACCGCGGTGAGCAGGAGGATGTGCGTCGAGTCCTGGCGGTCGACTAGCTCAGGTGCGTGGTCTTGGAGATGGCGTCTCCACGTCAGGTAGGCGTGCGTCTCTTGGACGTATCGCGCCTGGCTTCTGTGCTGCTTTGCGAAGTAGGTGTTGCCGCGGGTGTCGATGAGCTGCAGGAGGTGGGGCGGGAGCGTCGGGCCGGCGACGATGCTGACAGCTCCGACCGTCTGGCGCGCGAGTTGGATGCGCGGATCGTCGTAGGCCGTGCTCACGGCGTCGCTCCCGCTGCTAATGCGGCGAGGTGGGCGGTGTCGTTGTGCCGGTCGAGCATCCAGCGGCGCTGGCCGAGCCGGTTGTGGTGGTGCTGCCAGCGAGTGACGGAGGCGTGGGAGACGGTGAAGCCGGCTTCCGTCATCGGCCCGAGTCCGAGCAGGAGGGCGTGTGCTGCGAGGATCGTTTCGCCGTGGGCGGCGAACAGGACTCGGCTCCCGTCGTGACGGGCGATGAGGTCGCGGAGAAACGCCTCGGCTCGCTGGAGGTAGCCGTTCCAGGTGTCGGATCCCGTGGCCCATGGTTGGTCTGGGTGGGCATGCGGTCCGCCGTTCGCTGCGGTCTTGACGTAGTGCCAGGGCTTGCCGTCGGCCTCTCCGTGAGCGGGGCCATCGAGGCCAGGTTCAATGAGGGGCTCCAGGCCGAGGGCCTGCCCGAGGATCTGCCCGCTCTGCTGCAGGCGCAGTCGGGGGCCGGCGTAGAGCGCGGTGAAGGGATGGGCTCGGTGCTCGGCGGCCAGCTGGGCTGCGGCTCTCTGGACCTGGAGGTATCCGCGGTGGGTGAGCCCTGTGCAGGTTGCGGGTCCGCCGACGCGGCCGTCGACGTTGCACCGAGCCTCGCCGTGGCGGACGAAGACGAGTTCTGTGGTGATCATGAGGTGCCTTGGGTTTGTTGGCGCTGATGCAGCCAGCCGTAGCGGTAGCCGTGGCGCCCGGCGTACGGCGCGGTCAGTACGGCGTGCAGTGCGAGGAAGTCGCCGAGGCGCTCTCGGCTTGTCGCCCCCAGCTGGGCGTCGTGCCGGGCAGCGGCGTGGTTGTAGCTGTTCAGGGCTGCTTCGATGTCGGGTGGGTCGATCGGGCCGTGCGTCATGATCAGCGTCGTGATCAGCTTGGCCAGGTCGTATCCGAAGGGCGCGAGGGTGAGGTCGTCCGTGTCGACGCTGAAGACCGTGCCGTTCTCGGTGATCAGGAAATTCCGCGGGTTGCTGTCCTTGTAGACGGCGGCAGGCCCCTCGGCGGAGCGCTCCAGCAGCGTCAGCATCGCGTGCAGGGCGGCGGTGTCGGGCAGAAAGCCCCTCTCCAACCGGTTGCGCAGCGCTACTTCCCGACAGGAGCGGAAAGCCGCGAGAAGGCTGCCCTCCCGGAGTTCGTGAGGTATGTCCAGCTGTGCTGCGTCCAGGTCGCTTGTCCAGGCAGCACCATGCGCATCGCCCAGGAGCGCGGCGAGGGACAGCAGGTCCTTCTTCTGCGCATGACGACCGTCGATGTGCTCGAAGGTCAGGCTGGCCGGCCCGATCACAATCAGCGCCGGCTGCCGTAGCGGCTTCGCATGGGTGGCGAGCCACCCGTAGTGGTGGGCGGCGGCAGCGGCCTTCGCTGGGGTCTCGTAGTGCTTGGTGAAGTGGAAGGGCGTCACGTCCGACCTCCCACCGAGCAGGCCACGACATAGGTGATGACCGAAGTGGTGGTGATCGGCTTGTCCGGGTGCCACTCGTGGAGCGCGGCGGCCAGGGCGCCCGGGTTGCCGTACAGGCCGGGTGCGAGGTCGTATTTGGGGTTGGTGGCGAGGTACTCGGCAGCGTGGTCGAGGCCGGAGAACTCGAAGCGGTGCTCCTCGTGCTCGACCGCCACCACGTCCAGGGCAGACTGCGCCAGGTCGGCGAGGTTGCCTCCGTGCGCGGTGGCGTAAAGGCTCTCGTGCCGCTCGGCGCGCGGATCGAGACCTGCGGCGGCGATGAGGGCGTCCATGTCGCTGTAGCTGTCGAGCGCCTTGGTGACCAGCACCGCGAGCCCACCGGGGGCCAGGGAACGGGCGATTTCCGCGATGGCCTGGCCGGGTTCGGGTGAGTGGTAGAGGCAGAACGCCGCAACAGCCAGCTCACACGATTCATCGGGCAAGGGCAGTTGGTGAAAGTCCCCTTCGAGAAACGCCACTTGGGTCCCGGGGTGGTGGCCGGCACGGCTCCGGGCTGCGGCCACCAGGGCGGGAGAAGCGTCGATACCCACGAGCCGCTGCGGCTTCAACTGCTCGGCCAGGACGCGGCTGCTGGTTCCGCGGCCGCATCCGATGTCCGCTACCAGGCCGGGGCGGCGATCGGCCTCGGTTCGGTGTGCCTGGGCCAGCTGGACGATCGTCTCGGGGACGGGCCGTCCTGCGGTCTTGGCTCGCATCAGTGCGCTTGAGCGGCGGGCCAGCCGGGCGGTGTTGCCGTACAGCTCGCCCTGCCGGTCGGGGTCGAGAAACGGGTTGTTGATCACGAGCCGCACCCCCGCTCGGGGCGCGGAGCGCTCAGCTGTGCTGGGCGGCGGCCTGTTGCAGCCAGCGTCGCGTGTGCTGGCGGCTGGTGAGGAGCACCACTTCGGCATGCCCCGCGGCGAATTCCTCGATCTTGGCCATGACCCGCGGTCGCATCTTGCGCCGGTAGGTCGCAACGTACTTGATCACGCCCCAGGTGATGCGGTTGTGCACCCCGTTGCCCTTGTGTCCGGCGCCGTGGCGGATCTGTCGGGAAAAGATCCCCCACAGTGCGGCCGGCGTCGAGACGTCCATCAGCACCACGGTGTCGCAGGCTTCGAGCCGGATCTGCAGCGTGGAGTTGTAGTTGCCGTCGATGATCCACGTCGGCTGCGCGACCAGGCCGCGCTGCACCTCGGCGAACTTCTCCATGGGCAAGGCGTTCCACTCGTCGTCGTAGAACGCGGCATCCAGGTGCGTCACTGGAGCATCCAGGAGCTTGGCCAGCTTGCGGGCAAGATCCGACTTGCCGCTGCCTCCGCAGCCGACGATGGCGACCTTCTTCATGGTGCTCCAGCCTAGAGGTGCTCGGGTGCCCGGACGGCTCGGCCGCCGGAACACATACGGATGATCGGGGACTGCTGGCCCGTGCGAGGCGGTTCATCACGCGGCCCCCCGCCTTGGCGACGCGGCGGCGGTGGCCACGTCCAGCACCGTCTCCAGTGCATCGACCTGGTGGCTGAGCCGGAAGAGCCCCAGTCGGCCGAGGCACTCCGAGATCAGTTCGGCGTGCTGCTGGCTGCCAGCGATCCTCTGGAGGTCCGCGATCCGCCGGATCACGTGGCCGCCGGTCCTGACCACCAGGTCCTCGGGCACAAACCGCTCGACGTGCCGGATGCCGGCCGGCGCCAGCGGCAGGCAGCCGGCGAGGACGGCTTCGAAGATCCGCTGCGTCATCTGTCCGGCCGCGGCGTACCGCTCGGGCAGGAGCAGGACCGTGGCCAAGGTACTGCTGTAGAGCCGGGAAACGGCGTTGAACGGGATTCGGCCGAGAAAGGTGACGTGTGGCCAGGGCTCGGTATCGGTCCATTTGCCGCCAACCTGGTGCTCAAAGCGAGCGGCGGCCGGAGCGAAGAAGCGGTCGAACTCGTCGTCGCGGTCGTACTGGTTGCCGACGTAACCGAGCGGCGTCTTCCGGTCCTCGCTGGCCAGGGCGATCGGGTCGGCACCGTCCAGGAGCGCATCGTCGACGGGGAAGAGGAGGCGGTGGGCACCGGGGGTGGGCGTGAGGGCGGCCTCGCACACCTCGACGTTCCGGATCCGCCGCCAGATGCTGTCCTCGCGCAGTTGCCGGTCCTTGTCCCAGATCACGGTGGGGGTACGGCGGCGAACGGTGTAGTGCTGGAGCAGCTCCGCTTGGCGGTGAAGATCACAGGTGTGTCCTTGGGTGCCGCAGGCGGTGGTGTTGCGACCTTCGACGGGCCAGCGCCATTCGAGGAACAGCATGTCGATGTCCGGGATGCCGGCGTCGAAGGTGTACGCGCCGCCGAGGTCGTCTCCGGCTTCGAGGCGATCGCGGTCGGCCTGTAGAAACACGATGTCGTGGCCGCGCCCGAGGAGCGCGTCGATCAGCGGCCGGCGGTGGCTGCGGCCTCCGTCGGGGGTGTCGGTGACACCGTTTCCGAGGAAGCCCCAGAAGCTGTATCCGATCTTCATTTGGTGATCCACCGCCCTTCGAGCAGCAGGGCGTCGAGGCCGGAGTTCGCGAGGCAGTCCAATGCCATCTCCGGGGTGCCGCAGATGGGTTTTCCCTTGACGTTGAGCGAGGTGTTGATCAGGACAGGCACCCCTGTACGGCGGGCGAACGCCTCCAGGACCTGGTGCATGAACGGGTTCTGTGGCGCGGTGACGGTCTGGAGGCGGGCGGTGCCGTTGGCGTGGACGATCGCGGGGATGCGCTCGCGGGCAGCGTCGGTCACCTGGGAGGCCATGGACATGTACGGGGCGTCCTGGCCGAGGGTGAAGAACTCGCGGGCGCGGACGGCGGTGACCATGGGGGCGAACGGGCGGAAGGGCTCGCGGACCTTCACCGTTGCGTTCAGGCGCTCGACCACCCCGGCTTCGAGGGGCGAGGCGAGGATCGAGCGGTTCCCCAGGGCACGGGGGCCGGCCTCGACGCGGCCTTGGAACAGCCCCACGATCATCCCGTGGGCCAGCTGGTCCGCGAGAAACTCCGCGGCGTCCGTGCCGAGGGGCTTCTGCGTCAGTCCGGGCCACGAGGTGAGGTCCAGCTCCGGCTCCGGGAAGGACGGGCCGAGGTAGCAGGTACGGGCGATCCCGGACAGGGGCCGTTGGCTGCCGCTGTCGGTGTGCACGGCGACCGCGGCGCCGATCGCCGTGCCTGCGTCGCCGGGGGCTGGCGGGACGAAGACCTCGTCGAAGATGCCGGCGTCGATGATCCGTCCGATGCTGACGCAGTTGGTGGCCACGCCACCGCCCACGCACAGCCTGCGCGAGCCACTCACCAAGCGGGCTCGGCGCGCGAGGTGGATCATGATCTGCTCGGTGCGCTCCTGGAGGGCGGCGCCCAAGTCCTGGTGGATCTCCTGGACCGGCTCGTCCGGGTGGCGGGCCAGGCAGGTCTCGGCGAGGAATCGAGGGGAGATGCGTGGGTAGCCGGAGGTGAGCACGCGGGGTGGGAAGTACGCCGGGTCCACCGCGAAGCCGGTGGCTGTGGTGCGGACCGCACGGGTGAAGATGTGCCGGAATCGGGCGGGGTCGCCGAGGGCTGCGAGGGCCATGACGGTGCCTTCTTCGTCGCCGCGGCGCCAGCCGAGGTGCTCGGTGACCGCCCCGTACACATAGCCCAGCGAAGCCGGGTCCGTGAGCCCCTCCAGCATGCGCACCCGGGGACGGGCGCTCTGGTGAGCGTGGGCGATGGTGGTGGTCTGCCGCTCGCCGAGGCTGTCGACGACGAGAACAGCCGCCTCCTCCCAGCCCGACGCGGTGAACGCGGCCAGTTGATGCGCGCGGTGGTGCAGTACGGGGGTAACACGGGCGTCGGGGAAGTCCTGAGCGAGGAGCCGCAGGCGACGCCGGGTACGCACGGCGACCTTGGCGAACCCTGCCGCACGCGGTATGGCCCGTGAGCGGGTCGTGCCCGACAGAGCCATCCGCAGGGCAGCAGGACTCTCGGCGAGGTAGCGGATGGGTTGGAAGTTGTACGCGACTGCATCGACGTCACCCGGCGTGATGCCGGCCTCCCCCAGCAGCCACCCGATGGCCTGACGCGGGTACTCGCGGGTGTGTTTCTGCTGGGACAAGCGCTCCTCTTCGACAAAGCCCACCAGCTCGCCGTCGATGAGGAGAGCTGCGGCGGAGTCGTGGGTGAAGGAGCACACACCCAGGACGACGGACGGAACGTGGTCCACGGCGGTCGTCACCTCGTCCCCACCGGTGCGGAAGCCGGCGTGCCGCCAACGCGACGATTCAGCTCGCCGTACCAGCCGGTCAGGGCCTCGCCGAGCGGCCCCTCGATGGCGTCAGCGATACGACACGCCTGCTCGCGCTCTCCGCCCTTCCACAGCCGGTAGCTGCGCATCGTCTCAGCCATGGCATCCCAGCCCGGGTGCCCCGTCTCGCCACCGGCTTCAACCCGGTCGAGGAGCTTCTCGAACCCCTCCCACGGCGTGGAGAGTTCAGGCATCACCGGGCTCGCTGCCACATCGGTCAACGCGTCGGCCTTCTCGATGTCGCGTTCGTAGATGTGGAGGGAGTCGACGTGGTGGTGGTACTCCCCCAGGTCGACGTCCAGCCAGCCGGCGACGAGCTCGTGGAGCGTGGTGAAGAAGAACAGGTCGTACGGCATGCCGATCCACACGTCCTGGCCGCGCATCGTGGTCGACATGTGCAGTCGTCCGCCACGCAGGTGGAAGCGGAAGCCGAGTGTGCAGGGGACGTCTTTGTGGCCGGCGGTGTCGCGAGCCGGGTCGTAGAGCTGAATGGTCGCCCGCCGGGAGTCGGGATCGTCCTTGAGGATCTCGACGACGCGGTGGAGCTGGTCGACCCTCCCGGCCCAGTTCCGCATCCTGGGCCCATACGCACCGCGGAGGATGCCGTCGTCGGCGTACTGCCGCAGCCGCGCGTTGTAGTCGAAGATCCACGGGGCGTCGGAGCCGGAAAGGTGCCAGACGGTCTCGGCCACCGCGAAGGCGGGGTTCACAATGCGGGCGGGCGGCGCGTACAAGAGTCGTGCCCGGGGCTGGGTCAGGCGCATGGTGAGGTCGAGGACCTCACGAGTGGCCATCCCGCGCGGGCTGATCTTCTCCCCGCTCTTGGCCAACGTAACGGCCCCGGTGAAGAGTTCGGCGACGGTGTCGGCGGTCAGGTTCGTCATCGGATGGTGGCTCCCTCGCCCCGGGGCAGGCCGGACTCGGCGCCCGCGGGGTGGTGTTCGATTGGGTCGGTGTGCGAGATGCCGGCTTCGGCCTGGCGAATGATGAGCTGGGCGATGTCGGCAGCGCTGTGGCCTCGCCAGCGGCACACCGCATCGCGCACTTCTCGCGGTACTCGGGCGCTCCCCCGGCTCACGAGGTCGAGCGCGTCCGTGACATCGGCAGCCGTTCGGCACCGGTGCGCGACGGCGTGCCCTGCGAGACCAAGCGTGCGGTCACCGGGGCGGTCCAGTTCGAGGACGGGCACGTCGAGGAGTACGGCTTCGATGCCGCATGTGGAGGACACGCTCACCACGGCGTCCGCACCCGCCAGGCAGCCGCGCGCTCCGACGCGCGGGTCGGCCACGGCCACAGGTGGTTTTCCGTCCCCTCGCAGCAGGCGGTCGAAGACGTGGCCCCCTTGGGCTGGGTGCGGGGCAATGACGAGCCCCCAGTGCCCCTGGGCCGCCTTCAGACCGTCGAGGATGATGTCCGCCTGAGCTTGGAGGCGCTCAGGGCCGAACGGCTGGCAGGCCCACACCGCGATCCGCACCGGACCGCGCTCGCTGTCGGCGCCGAGCAGCTTCTGGAGATAGCGACGCTGTGCTTCGCGCCCGAGGCCGGCGAGCGCATCGAAGCGCGGCTGCCCCAGGACATGGATCTCCGCCTTGGGGTGCCGAACCCATGACCTCGCCGGGGCAACGTCGCGGTCACCCATCACCACGATGTGACGGCTGTGGAGGGCGGGCCAGGCGACCGACTCCGGTATCCACGCCCCGTGCTGGACGTTCACGGTGGTGGCACCATGCCGCTCCGCGGCATGGGCGGCGAGCGCTCCGAGCGGGCTGGTGTCGTTGCTCAGCAGCACAGTGTGCGGGCGTACCGCGTCGAGCAGCTCCTGGAGCCACTCCTCCACTCGCACTACGGCTCGCCAGGACGGCTGGGTACACCCGCCGCTCCCTTCCAGAAGTGCAGCGGCGAGGCGCTCCAGCCGGTCCAACCGAACGGTGTGTACGCCGACTTGGGCCGTGCCATCGGCGCCGTCGGGTTCTTCGGTATCCAGACGCAGCCCGGGGACTGTTCCAGAGGCGGTGACAGCCTCGGAGGGAGCTGGGCACAGAGTGATGGACCCGCCCGCGGGGGCTGGGCAGCGCTCCACCGGGTCCGTGGCGAGGTCGACCAGCACGCTGGATCGGCCTGCGCCGGCGAGCTCCTCCAGCACTGGCAGCAGGGTCTGCGCGTGCCGGGATGACCAAGACAGTGCCACCACCTCGGCCGCCGATACGACCGAAGGCGTAGGGATACCTGCAAGTCGGCTATCAGGGTGGAGAGTTGTTAGCTTTCGCAGCCGGGCGGAGCGCGCCGGATTATGCGGCGCCAGCGCACCAAGGACGTACGCGACACCCGACCAGGTAACGGTGTAGGCGCGGTACTCGCGTGAGCTGCTGTCCCGCAGGCCAAGCAGTCCTTCGTACGGGGCAAGGGTCACGGGCCCGGGGGCCGCGGCGAACTCGGGCCACGCGGTCAGCGCCAGGAGCTTCCGCACCAGCTGCGTGATCAGACGCCGTACGGGAACGTGCTGCACGTACAACCACGAGGCGCCACCCGGCGTCTCGGCGCGCCGCGAGCTGTACGTCTCCAAGGCGGACATGACGTCGGCGACGTGCCGATCCACCTCTGTTCGATCGACCGGCAAAGCCTCAAGATCCAGTGTGGTGATGCAGGCAGCCGTCATGTGCCGAAGGGACGCTTCCCCGACGAGCGCCCAGACGGTCTGCTCCCCCACTGAAGTCCGGACGAGGCCGAGAGCGCTCCTCTTCGCAATGCTCACAGCAGGCTCCCTGTGACAAAGGGGCCCGACTCGCAGCTCGTGTCGAGTACCCGGAGGAGGTCCTGCGGGTCACGCGCGATCTCAGGTGTCGGGCTGCCGGGCTCGCCGTAGCCCCAGGCGGCATGCACGTACGGCACACCGGCCCGCCGGGCGCACTCGCGGTCAACGGCCATATCGCCCACGAACATCGCGGACGCGGGATCAGTGACGAGATCAACGAGCGCGAGCATCAGGGGGTCCGGTGCCGGCTTACCCCGCCCGGGGCCGCTGGGGGTGCGGACCGCGGCAAAGGGGCACCCGAGCCGAGCCAGCAGTGGAGCGGCGCGGTCCAACGGTTTGGACGTGACGACCCCGAGCAGCCAGTCGGCGGCAGCGAATGCGTGGAGCACTTCCTCCACACCGTCGAACGGCCGGGCCAACTCGCAGCCTCGCTGAGATGCCTCCGCATACGTCTCGTGGAGACGATCAGCCTCGGTGAGGCCCAGGATTTCCATGATGTCGTCGAAGGGGCGGCCGAGGTGCTGCTCGTACACCTCGAACGGCACGTCGATGCCGTGGCGTTCGCGTACCTCTCGCCACGCTTGCCGCATAACCGGCCGCGTATCGAGCAGAACGCCGTCGAGGTCGAGGACGAGCGCACGCCTGAGTCTGGACGCCGTCATCAGGATCGCGCTCCTTCGTCGGCGTTGAGGATGTGCCAGCTCCAGGCGAGGCTGACTCCGTGCACGGCGTCGGAGGCACCCATCTTGTCCAGCAACCGCCGGATGCACTTCTTGGCGGTGTGGTGCGACATGAGCTGCGCTTTCGCGACTTCTCTTGCACCCGCCCCCTGGGCGAGCAGCCTGAGCGTGGTCGTCTCAGCATCGGAGATCTCCGGCCGCACGGCCGCCGCACCCTTGGGCCTGGCTGCATGGCCTGCTCGGCACGCCATGTCGGCGAGCACCGGGCGGCGGCTCGTGCCCAGCTTGGTCCGGATACTGCGCAGGTAGCCCTTGACGGTGTCCTCGGCCAAGCCGATGCGCGCCGCGATCTCGCGGTTCCCCAGGCCATCGGCGACAAGGCCCAGGATCTCGGTTTCCCTCGGTGTAAGGAGGTGCAGCAGGACAGGCGGGGAGTGTGCGGGCATGACGAACAGCTCCAAGATCTGATTGGACGCGTGGAGTGGTGAGGGTGAGGGCTGGCTGCGGTCAGACGGCCGGCGGCGTCGACGGCCAGCGCAGGAAGGCAAGGACCCGCTTGCCGGTGCCGTCCGGATTGAGGCGCGAGGTCCAGGCGTCCGCCTCGGCGGCTACGAGGCACAGGCCCCGGCCATCGAGCGCACTGATAGGCCCCTTACGCGGAACGGGGAGCTGGCGGGAGTTGTCCTCCAGCTCGATCCCCACGACGGCATTCTGGTAGGAGAGCGTCAGGGTGATCTCCTCCACCAAGCCCTCGGGCTTGGTTCTGCCGTGGCGGCATGCGTTCGTGACGAGTTCGCTGACGATGAGCAGTACGCGATCGGCGAGAGCGTCCAGGCCCCACTCGGTGAGCTGCGTCCGGGTGAATGCCCGGGCCCGACGGGGAGCCAAGTCGTCCGAGGCCAATGTGACGCTCGAATGCAGCTCGGCGTGCTCGATAACAGCTTCCATGGCCATGGCGCTGTTCATGCCGCCCCCCGCGGGCCATCCACCGGAGTTCATCGAGAGGGCGGCGGCCGCCATGCCGGCCGGGCATCTCCGGCCGATCATTGGGTCGTCTCCTTCAACACCGGCAACAGAGCGGCAGCCCGATCTGCGAAGTGGCGGGCCTGGGCGAAGGGGTGCTGCTGACGCATGGTCGCGTTCAGCGAATCCACGCCTACGCAATGCCGGGCATCAACAACCGACGGTTCCCGGCGGACAATGTGGAACACGATCTGGTGGTTCGCCGTCATGGACATACCTCCCAAGGTCCCTGCCACGCCGAGGACAATTCGTCTCGGCAACGGCTTACGGATCACGCTGCCACTGGGCATGGGAGATCGCATATCGCCAGAGTGATAAGAGAGTTGGGCTGCAATATGGCAACCGCAATGCCAGCATGAGCATCAGTCGGCCGAGGTCGGGAGGGGCAGTGAGCGGGGAGCGTCGTTGCCTGAAGTGCGGGTGCCGCCTCAGCCGCTACAACCCGGACGACCGGGAACTGTGCGGGGCCTGCGCGCGAGGCGCCCCGACCTCAACAGAGCCCGAACCGCCCTCCATCCCTGATCGTGTCTGGTCGGATCCCGGGATCCAAGAAGCCCTCCGGGTAATGGACTTCGGGAAGATGAGCCGTCTGCTGCGGCAGCACGCCGGGTTACGGCAAGACGACCTGGCTCGCCTCGCCGGCCTCAGCCAGGGCTACCTCTCCCAGCTCGAATCCGGAGCCCGGCGTCTCACGCGTCTCGACAAGACCCAGGCGTTCCTGGACGCTTTGGATGTGCCGGCCGAACTCCGCCCGCTCGCTCCCAGTAGCGCGCCTGCACGCGAGGCACCGGAGCCCGAGCGTGAGGAAGCCGATCACTTGCGCTCGCTCGCCACAGAAGCGGCGCAGTCCTCCAGCGCGTTCGCCGCATTCATGTCGTCCAGCAACGTCAGCACAGACGAGCTTGAGCAGTTCGGATTCACTCTCGCCCGCATCGCCACCGATTACGTCCACGCACCGCTGCTCCCGTTGTTCACCGAGCTCGTCGCGGTACGGGATGAGCTCTTCGACCGCCTGCAGGGCCGCCAGCGCCCCCAGCAGAGCCGCGATCTGTTCATGCTCGCCGGGACGGCGTGCCTGCTGCTCGCGCACGCCTCACAGAACCTCGGCGAGCAAGCGTCCGCGATGGCACAGATCCGTGCCGCGCGCCTGTGCGCCGAGCAGGCGGATCACACCGGGCTGCGGGCATGGGCTGCGGGCACGGCCGCGCTCATCACCGAATGGTCACCACAGAACCGGATGGCACTGAAGCTGACGGAACACGCGGCCCAGCTCGCCCCGGCCGGCGAGGCCCGTATCCGCATCGCCGCGATCGAGGCTCGCGTGGCGGCCCGAATCGGCGATCACGAGCTGTCCCTGGCCGCGCTCGACCGGATGCGGCAGGCCAGGGAGGAAACTCCGCTCCACGACGAGGTCGAGCAGTTCGGTGGCCTGCTGACCTTCCCCCTCGCGAAGCAGGATTACTACCTCGGCGGCACCTACACGCTGCTCGGGAAACACGAGGAGGCCCACCGGCATGCCACCGCCGCCATCACCGCGTACCGCAGCGGTCCAAGGGAAGAGCGCTCGTACGGGGATGAGGCCCTGGCCCATATCGACCTGATCACCGCCGCCATCCTCCAGGGAGACCCGGCCGGCGCGACAACCGCCCTCCAACATGTCCTGGACCTGCCCCCGCAGATGCGCATCCGCCAGCTCGGCAGCGCCATGGATCGCCTCGGCAGCCTCATGCGCCGAACCGACCTCAAGGGCAACCAGACCATCGGGCAACTGATGGACCTCATTCAGGGCTACCGAGTCATCGACGGCACGGCCGCGCTACGGTCGGAGCGATGACCACGACATCTCTTACGCCCAAGGGCGCCGCTCAACGGGCCTGCGCGGTCTGGGGGCTTCCGGCACGCGGCATCTCGCCCCTGCGCTCCCATGCCACCTCCGTCTATCTCCTGCCCCAGGCCGACGCCGTTGTCCGAGTCAGCCGGGACGAACAGCGCGCCTCGATTCAACGAGCCATCGCCCTCACACGCTGGCTAGCTGGCCAGGGACTTGAGGTCACCGAGCCCCTCGACGTATCACAGCCCTTGGACGTTCCCGGATACGTGATCACCCTGTGGCGGCACTACCCGCAGCCTGATGGTCCGCCCCCCGGCCCGGAGCACCTCGGCCATCTGCTCAGCCTGCTGCACAGGCTCCCCGAGCCCCCCATCGAGCTGCCCGCCTATCGCCCCCACCTGGCTCTGCGCCCCGTCGTCGAGTCCAGCACCACCCTCACGCCCAGCGACCGCGAGTGGATACTCGGCCGCTCCGACGAACTCCTGGACTCCTACGCGCACCTCGACTTCCCCCTCGGCCCGGGCTTGATCCACGGTGACGCCTACCCGGGCAACACCCTCTGGGACAGCTCCGCCGCCAGGCTCGGCGACTGGGACGAAGCAGCAATCGGCCCCCGTGAGAACGACCTCGCCAACACCTTCCAGGGCGTCCGCTTCGGTCGCACCACCGCTCAGCTGCGCGCCTTCTCCGACGCATACGGCCACGACCTCATCGACTGGCCAGGGCTCCCGGTGCTCACGGAGCTACGGGACCTCCACACGCTCGGCTCCTTCATCCGCCGGGCCGACCTGGGTGACCTGGAGGCGGCTGCCCAGCTCGCCTTCCGGCTGGACACTCTGAAACGCGGCGACCGTACGAAGAGCTGGGTCATCCACTGACCTCTGCTCCGACAAAGACCAGCACAGCGACGCGACCTACTTCGTAACCACGCGGTACGCGTTACCACGCTTCAGGACTGTGGCGGGACATTCCTTCTGCTTCGCCAGGCAGCCAGAACGGTCCCTGGCCAAGCTCGCCAGACACAGCATCGACGAGCTGACCGCGCTCGTGAAGACCCGACTCAAACGGATGCAGTACCGACCCGGCCTCATCTACGGCTTCATCACCAAGACCCGGCTGGACTTCAACTGCGGGTCTGATGCACGATCAGGTGACATCTGAACTGGCTTGCCTTGTAGGGCGGGTGGAAAGGATGTCGCTGTGCCCAAGCCTTATCCGGAAGAGTTCCGCCAGGACGTCGTGCGGGTCGCGAGGAACCGCGGCCCGGGTGTGACGGTGGAGCAGGTGGCCACCGACTTCGGAGTCCACCCGATGACGTTGTGGAAGTGGATGCGCCGGGCGGATATCGACGACGGGACCAAGCCCGGGGTGACCAGCCAGGAGAGCGCGGAACTGCGGGAAGCACGTCGGCGGATCAAGCTGCTGGAGCAGGAGAATGAGGTCCTGCGCCGGGCCGCGGCCTACCTGTCACAGGCGCATCTGCCGGGAAAAGGATCTACCCGCTCGTGAAAGAGCTGGCCGTGGACGGGGTGCCCGTCACGGTGACGTGCCGGGTGCTCAAGCTCGCCAGACAGCCCTACTACCGCTGGCTGGGCAAGCCGATTGCCGACGCCGCGCTGGAGGAGGCATATCGCGCGAACGCCCTGTTCGACGCCCACCGCGACGACCCGGAGTTCGGCTACCGGTTCCTGGCCGATGAAGCCCGTGGTGCCGGAGCCGGCATGGCCGAGCGCACCGCGTGGCGGATCTGCCGGGACAATCGCTGGTGGAGTGTCTTCGGGAAGAAGCGCGGCCGGGGCAAGAAGGCCGGCCCTCCGGTGCACGACGATCTCGTGAGCCGCAACTTCACCGCGACCGGCCCGAACCGGCTGTGGCTCGCCGACATCACCGAACACGCCACCGGCCAAGGCAAGCTGTACCTCTGCGCGATCAAAGACGTCTTCAGCAACAGGATCGTGGGCTACTCCATCGATGCGCGGATGAAGTCCCGCCTCGCCGTAGCCGCCCTGGAAAACGCCGTGGCCCGACGCGACCACGTCGCCGGGTGCATCCTGCACAGCGATCGCGGATCACAGTTCCGGTCCCGGAAGTTCGTCCGAGCCCTCGACCACCACCGGATGGCCGGATCGATAGGGAGAGTCGGGGCGGCCGGCGACAACGCGGCCATGGAGTCCTTCTTCAGCCTGCTGCAGAAGAACGTCCTCGACCGCCGGACGTGGGCCACCCGTGAAGAACTGCGGATCGCGATCGTGTCCTGGATCGAGAGGACCTACCACCGGCGCCGCAGACAAGCCGCACTCGGCCGGCTGACACCCGTCGAATTCGAGACCGTCATGACCACACCGGCCCTCCAGGCCGCGTGAACGAACCTGTCACCCGAACCTGCATCAGACCCTGCCGTAACCCCAGCTATCGAAGACCTCTAGCGCCGGCGCGAATCCTCCGGGCCCCGGATTCACCGCGAAACCGGGCTTCTGGTACTGGGTGGCGGTAGCCACAACTTGACTCGAATCTAGCGCCTGATGCGCGCCAAAGGCCCAGCCAGCGAGGGTGCTGCCCGTCGCTTCAGTGGGCTGCTTCGGAGTGAGGTGTGCATCAATCGCGGGCCATGAGCTGGGCAAGTAGGGCCACCACCGCGGTGGCTCCCACTACGGCGGCGCCGACTTTGGGTGCATGCAAGGTCAGGGCGACGACGAGGACGCCGACCAACAGGAGGACTACGAGGCGCACGCTGATCTGTTCCATAGGGATCTGCTTTCCGTGTGGTGCCAACTGACTTGTGTAGCCAGCATGGACGCCTCACGGACGGCCCTGACGGTCCCAGACGATCACTGACGGCATCAACCAAGAACAGCTGCTGTCTGACAATGCGTGACGGATTTTGACGATCGTGTATACAGGCGCCAGCGCGTCGGGTTAATAGGACCTGACACAGGATCACTGAGGGGGAAGAGATGGCGGTCGCACAGCCGTGGAAGAGGCCTGAGCTGCCTGACGAGCCGGCCCTGAAGAAGATGAACGATGAACTGCATGATCTGAGACTGCAGGCAGCGCTCCCGTCAGCGCGAATTATTCGCGATCGCATCGGGAAGGACGCGCAGGGCTACTGGATCGTGAACCACCAGGCAGTGCTAGACACCTTCCAGAAACCGGACCGCCCTCATCGGGGCCGCCTCGAACTCATCGTGGCTGTCCTGGCCGAAGATGCTGGACGCAACGACGTAGACGAAGAAGTCGACCGCTTCAAGGGCCTGTGGAATCAGGCCGTCAGGGAAACGGTTACGCATGCATCAGTACAGCCTCCGGAAGAGACCACAGCTGCCACCATCGATGATGACGTGAATGGCGCAGCTGGCCCTTTCGAGGACCTGCGGAAGTGGGCCCAGGACGCAAACGAACACGCAGCAGAAGAGCCACCAGCTAGCACCGAGAAGCCTGACACCGCCGACCAATCCACTGCGCAGTTCAACTACGCGGAAGAGGCTTTGAAGGCACTGATCATCAATACAGCCCAGGCCCTGTGGGACGACAAAGACGCTTTGAAGGTGTTCCTTGGTGTGGTGCGCCGCAGTGAAGGCTTCGCCAAGATGGCTGATGCGCTGGAGGGAAGTCGGCCAGCGAACGCGACGTTCTACGACGTAAAGAGTAGAGAGTTCGAGGTGGATCGCTCTGCGGCGAGACTGGAGCTGGTCACTCTCCATCGCTTTCTTGACCAACACAGGCTGAAGCGAAAGTGGTCCTTCACCGACTTGGAGGAGCAAACGGGTATTTCGTCGGATGCATGGATCCGCTGGTACACCCATGACGAACTGCCTGAGCGTGAGGCACTTGTCGCGTTCTCTCACATGGCGAGGTTGGGGCTAGAGGACCACGTCCTGTTACTCGGCCTTTGGGACGCGGCCCATGATGCATTGGAAGTGCAGAAACGCATTGAAGCGTTGCCGTCCCGCATCGGCTTCGATGAGGCGTGGACGATGCGCGCCCCGGGAACGCCAAGGTTGTGGGCACTCGCGGGTGTCGGAGGCGATGACCTGGCCGCGTATGGTCCTGATCTGGCTTCCGGTACAGCTCCGGCGTTCGTTGTAGCCGGGCCCGCCAAGTCGGGACGATCCACGGCATTAGCGAACATCGCACGCTCTCTGCTCGCGGCTGGCACTCGGCTCGTGTTGGCCGCGCCCAAGCCGTCTCCCCTACGGGAATTGGCTGATCGTGACGGTGTGGTGGCTTGCTTCTTCCAGGACGGCATCGGGCACGACGAGCTCGAGGAGGCTTTGCCAGTGACGTCTACTGAAGAACCGGTCGTTATCGTGATGGATGACGCGGAGCTCCTGGGCGAGTGTGATGCCGGACGTCGACTGCAGAGTCGATTGGAGCACGGCTTCGACGAGGGTACGGCGCTGGTTCTGGGCGGCGATGAAGACAAGCTTCGGCTGAGTTTCGGCTGGCTGGGAAGAGTGAAGAAGGCCCACCGCGGCCTCCTGCTATCCCCCCAGAAGCGGAACGCCGGCGATTTGATCGGCATCAAGACCGGAGACTCTATTAGCGGCAGCCCTATCACTCCTGGCCGAGGATGGCTCCACCTTGGGGACGGCAGACTATTGGCAGTGACCGTGCCGCAGTAAGGGTTGAACCCTAATTTAAAGCGGCCAAGATGGTCGCTGATGTCCACCCTGCATAGAACTACGAACTAGAAGTTCGCCGTGCACCTCCGCGAAAGCTCAGGTGCTCGCTCGCAGAAACAGCGGCTGCTTCCGGAGGGCCGGGAGGAATGGTGGGGAGCGCCAGATTGAGTTTGGGGCTCCCCTGCCGTTCGATTTGCCGCTACTAGAGATCTTTAATGGCTAAGGGCTGTCCCGTAACTGATCTTGGAGTCAATGCAGGAGAAGTCAGCGGATAGGAGCCCCTGTTCCCCTATCCGACGAGGACGAGGTTGTGCAGGCGCGGGACACCGCGCATGGCGCGGTATATGCCGCGCCGTTTGTTCTGGCCGATCCTGTCCACTTCGCGAGCGAGGAGGACGACGTGGGCTTGAACCTGTTCCCGGGAGACGGAGACATCAGCAGTCCGGACGTCGCCTGGTCCTACACCGGATTCAGTGCCTTCCGGGAACGGCTCGCACGGGCCGAGGCAGAACGGACGGGAAGCAACACCTTGATTTCCAGCAAGCCCTTAGCGGTCTTGCATCTGCACGGCGCCGGGGGCGACGGGTGTGAAGAAGTTGATCAGATTCCCGTCGGAGTCCCGGCAGAGGAGGGAGTGGTTGCCCCACGGCAAAGCCGTCGGCATCTGGACGAACTCGCCGCACCGAAAGCACCTGTGACACCAGCAACACCCGCGGCTAATGCCGCAGCATCCCCCTATCCATGACGCCGGATCTTGCCGCGTTGCGGGCGCAGCTGCCATAGCACAATTCCCGGATCCGCCTGTGACCTGACAGCAGCGCCACCTGAGGCAGGACAACTGAACGGCAATGGCAAGCCCGGACATCAGGTTCGGTAGTCGAAGAAGTAGAGCCCTCGTACGCCAGCGGCTGTGAGGCTGCTGCCGTCTGGAGTCCATGCACAATCGAGGAGCTGACCCTCGACGCGCATCAGCGTGGTGCAGAGCCCGGAAGTGATGTCCCAGACCTGCAGTGTCCCGTCGGCGTGGGCTGTCGCCAGTCGCGTGCCGTCGGGGGCTATGGCTACGGCGTTCGCCCCGCTTGCCCGGTCGGCCAGGGTGGCGGTGCACGATCGAGTGGAGGTATCCCAGATTCGGATCTCCCCATCGTCGCTTGCCGAAGTGAGCCAGCTGCCGTCCGGGGCGATTGCCACCGCGCGGATGTTGGCGGAGTGTTCGCTCAGGATGCCAGTGCATGTCCCTGAAGCGACGCCCCAGATGCGGACAGTTCCATCCGCGCTGCCGGTGGCGAGCCAGGTGCTGTCCGGCGCGATCGCCACGGAGTGAACGGAATTGGTATGGCCGGTCAAGGCGGACGTGCAGGTGCGAGTGGAAGCACTCCAGATCCGCACAGCTCCGTCACTGCCGGCAAAAGCCATCCATCTGCCGTTCGGCGCGATCGCCACAGACAGGACATGGTTGGCGAGTCCGGCCATGGTGGTAGTGCAGGACTGGGTTGAAGTATCCCAGATCCGCACGCTCCCATCGGCGCCACCAGACGCGATCCAAGTGCCATCGGGGGAGACTGCTACAGCCACGATCCAATCGGAATATCTAGTTCCAGTTAAGGTGGCTGTGCAAGCCGCTGAGGCGATGTCCCAGAGCTGCACAGCCCCGTTGCCGCTGCCGGCAGCCAGCCACCTGCCGTCGGGAGCAATTGCTAAACAAGGCGTATACGTGCTGGCTCGTCGCGGCGCGCCTGCCATGTGGCCTCGGACTGCGCTGTCCCGGATGTGGACCGACATGTCCTCGCCGCTGGTGGCGAGCCACCCACCCCCAGTGGCGATAGCCACGGACAGCACGCCGCCAGCGTGCCCGGTCAGTGTTCCGGCGTGGGAGGACGTGCCTATCTCCCAAACCCCGGGTGGTCGGTCCTCATCGGTGGCAAACCGCTGCCCCTCCGGAATGTTCCATACCTGAACCACCCCGTATCTGTCAGCTATGGCAAGCCACCGTCCGTGTGGGGCGATCGCGATCGAGGTGGTGTTGCGTCCAGTCAGAAATGCTTTGCAGGTTCGCCTGGCGGCGCCGCCCCAGATCGCTACCCCGCTATCGCCACCAGTTACGAACCACGTGGAGTCCGGGGCGATTGCTACCGCACGGACGTGAAGTATGTGGTCGGGCAGGGTTCCAGTGCATGTCCCTGTCGAGGTGTTCCAGATGCGCACCCCTTCGTCCGGGCTCGCGCTGACGATCCAGGTGCCGTCCGGCGAGATGGCCACAGAGTGGACCGCGGCTGTGTGCCCGGAAAGAGTGGCGGTGCACTGTCCCGAGGTGATGTCTATGAGCCGAACCACCCCGTCATCTCCGGCGGAGGCGACCCAGGTGCCGTCCGGTGCGATGCCAACGGCGCGCATTGGACAGGGGTGCACCAGCATGGCAGTGCAGTTTCCCGAGGCGACGTCCCAGGTGCGTATCGTCTTGTCCGGGCTGGCGGTGGCGATCCAGGTGCCGTCCGGGGCGATGGCCACCGCGTGAACGCTGTCGGTGTGCCCGGAAAGAGTGGCAGTGCAGTTTCCCGAGGCAACGTCCCAGATCCGTACTGTCCCATCGTCGCTGGCGGTAGCGATCCAAGTGTCGTCCGGCGCGATCGCCACCGCGCGAACGGCGTTTGTGTGGCCGGTGAGGGTACGTCGATGGTGCTGGTCGGGGAGGTCAGGCATTGGCCAGCGATTAACCAGAGCCGGCATCCGACGGTCTTCGTGCTGAAGGACAGTAATCTGGTGCCGCCAGGCTGGGAGATGTTGAAGTCTGCTTCGCAGAACGTTCACCAGCGCATGGGAAGGGATAGTGGGGCCGAGGAGATGCGCTGCCTGTGCGATTTCGCGTGCTCGTTCGGCTGCCTCGGATGTGGGGATGCGACTGAGGTCGCTCCACGGAGCAGTAGGACCACGCTGGCTCAGGCGAGCCTCGACCCATCGCAGGTCGCTGGCGACTGCCTCCGCCTGAGCGGTACGACCGGCGGCCAACAGGTGTTCGATTAGGTGGTCGAGCAGGTAGCCGTCGGACACCTGCCACCACGCAGCCCCGGGCTCGGGCGCGGAGTGAGCTATCGGCACTGCTGTGGGCAGGTCGGCGGCCACAGCGTCAACCAGGACGGCACTGAGGGTTGTCAGTGCCGCGGGTCCGAGTTCGGCGCGAAGGTAGTCGCGGATCACGTCGTGCAAGGTGATCTGGCCGCCAGCATCAGCCGTCAGCGACAGAAGCGACAGGCGGCCAAGGACTGCGCAGAGGTCGCGTGACTCCGCTTCCGTGAGGCCACCGGTTGCCTGCCATAGGCGAGCCGTCACGGTCACGGATATGGCCTCGTCCTCAAGGAAGACACCAAGCTCAGCAAACCGCTCGGTTCCGCCGGGCGGCAGCAGTGCGGTGGCGGCCTCCACCGTTGCACGTACTGCCAACCGACGCCGCCGCGGGTCGTTCAGGTCCAAGAACACTGCTGGATCGTCCACAGCAGCGGGGCCGTTTGTCCGTAGAGCAGCCAGAGCGCCCGTGGCGGCGACGTCGGGCGCCACACCTGTGGCGACCTGCTCGGTGATGAGCCGGTTGGTCAGGCGCAAGAGCAGAGCCCACCGCCCCGTAGCGCGCAGCAGGTCTTGGGTGAGTCGCTCGGGCAGCGGAGGGTGCAGTTGCCAGGTCAGCACAGCACGCGCCTGGTCGGGGGTCATCTCGTCGACGCTGATACGGGTGGTACCGGGCGGGAGGACAGCGGGGGTGCGGGTGGTGACCAAGCGCACACACTGAGAGCCGCCATAGAGGAAGGGGGCGAGTTGCTCGGCTTCCCACACATCGTCCAGGACGAGCAGGGTGCGCGGGCGTTGGTCGAGGAGACGACCCAAGTGCGCGCCGGCTAGATCGGGGTCGTCGAACGTGGCGGTGTCACCTGTGATGAACCGGGTTGCCTCAGCGACCTTCGCCGCCACTGCTGTCTGCCCGCGTACGTCACGGCCCATTGTGATGGTGAATACGCGACCACGGAATCGCCTGCGCACCCTCGGATGGGCACACACGACCGTGGCCAAAGTGGTCTTGCCGAAGCCCCCTGCACCCTCCAGTGAGGTGGTGATGCCTACCGCAGTGGAGGTACGCCGGGCGCAGACCACCGATACCGCTTCGTCGCTCTCTCCGCGCCCCACGACCCATCCAGGAATCGGAATTCGCGGCGGCGCCGGTGGATCTGCCGCAGTGGCGAGCGGATGTTCTTGCCACCAGGCCGAAGCCACTGCGGCGAGGAGTGCAAGGGCGGACAGGACGCCGGTCGCGACCCACGGGTGCTGGCGCAGCACATCCAGAGCTCCAGGCCAACGCTTATCCTCGGTCGCGGCATTCACCGCCAGTGACGACAGTACGCCAGCTGCAACGACCACAGCAGCGACTGTTGCGGCGCCTACGAACCGTACTCGCAACACTCCCAGCCCCCCACTCACATGTGCTCTACGTGAGGCTATCGGGGCTAGTTGAGCTTGTAATGCAGATGTGGCCCAGCGCCAGGCCATTCAGGACTCATCGCCCGCCAGGACGTTACAGCTGAGTATGTGATGTCCACTGCCTCTGTCGTTCTCACCGTCCCCGCCATTGCCATGGCGGGGTTTCGCGCAGTAGTAGCGGCTCGCCACCCATATCCCGCAGTCGACCCTCAGACGCCGGAAGGTATTGCGGCATCCGGGCTCCCGAACGTACTTGGCCTCCACGACATAGCCGTCCGTGGACCGCAGTCCGTCGACGCTCAGTCCTCGTTTGGACGATCCAGGCGCTCCGGCGGGGAGCGGTGCTTCCCGTTTGGGTAACCGCCACCCTCCTCTGGCGTCAGTGTGTGGGGCCGGGTCAAACCGTCCGGGCTTCCGGTTTTCCGGCACCCTTTGGGTGCGTCGGGAAGGGATTTTCGTGTTCTGCCACGCTTTGCGGAGGGGCAGTGCGTGGAGACCGCGGCCCTCCGGGCGGATCATTGGCAATCCGTAACTCGCGGGAGCCTGACGGCCATACCCTGGTCTATACGCGCGATGAGATCTTCGCTTTCGGTAGCGCTCGGCCTCGCTTCGGGCAGTCTTACCACGATCCGATTCGCAGGAACGCCCGAGAGCCTTTCGCTCACCCGACGCTTCCTCCGGGGCACCCTCACTCGATGGCGCCTGATCAGCTACCCAGACGATGCCGCACTCATCGCCTCAGAGCTGGTCTCCAATGCCGTCCAGCATGCTTGATTCGCCTGCGGCCAACCGTTCAGAACGCGATACGGAAGCGCGTCCGCTGTGTGCCCAGCGTCAACGAGCTCATCTGGGCCGGAAGCGACCGCGTCACCCGGCAGTACGGGGTCGAGCACATGCACGGCTTCCAGCGCATCGTGTGGAGCCGGATCGGCACCCTCGCCATCCTTGCCGGCCTGTGGCCGCGGCACGTCGCAGGTAGGGCCAGCTTCCCAGCTTGGGAAACCGGCCCTCGGGGCTACGCCAGGCTTCCTCCGAGTGCGCGTCTGCGGCTAGTCACGGTCTCCATCGAGGTGCGACATGCCGAAGGCTTTCTCGTCGGGGTGGCGTGCCAGTCGTGCGAGTGCCCAGGCGGTTCGGGAATCCATGCCAGGTCCGTATTCGATTCCTAATCGCCGAGCGTGCCAGGTGGTCAGCGGGGCGAGCAGCCAGCGCCGGGCTGGGAAGCGGAGACGATTCCTGGCGGTTCGGTTCACAGTCCGGCTTCTGTGTCCGGCGACGGTGCGCTGGCGTCCTGGTTGAGTGGGCAGGCGGGCCGGCTGCATTCTGTGTGGTGGCAGCTCCGGAGGTTCGCCAGGGCGAATCGGGCGTTGATCAACGCAGGGTCCTCCTCTTCGGGGCTGCCGTAGAGGAAGCGGGACATTGCGTCGACGGGCTGATGGCCGTTGCGTACATCGGTGAGGATCCCGAAGGTGAAGTCGCGCTCAAGACGGTTCTCGTAAGTCGCGCGGGCCCAGCTCAGCAGGACGTCGTGTGCTTGGTCGCGCACAGCAGGTTGTTGCAGGGTGTTCCCCCAGCCGGTGATGAAGAAGTCGCGGATCCTGGGGGCAGCCTGCGCCAGGGGCATCAGGTCTTCCAGCACATTGGGCTGCGCTGAGGGATCGGCCAAGGCGAGGAAGGCTCGGGGGCCGGCTGCACTGTTGGAGTATTCGAACCAGGATTCAATGGTGTCGACTACGCGGATGAGACTGTCCCCGTTGCGGCTGGCGTACGTAACAAGCGCCTTTGCTGCGGTTTCGGCGGCAGCATCGTCATGTTCAAGGACGTGACGCAGCCTGACGAGTGCCCGGTGGGGCCAACGCTGCCCGTAGCCGCCGCTGCAGACCTGAGCGGCCACATCCCGCTGGTGGGGGTTGCTCTTCCGCTTGGCCCACTCCAGAAGCTTTTTGTGGATGTCCGGCAGGAGTTCGTCGGTCTTAGCGGCTTGGGTAAGGAGGTGAGCCACCAGCTTCACGCGGTCCGGGTCCGTGGTGTAAGTGGGCTCAGTCCACTTCTCCATGACGTCGAAGAAGGGGCGGTTCACCGCCGTGCGGGATAGTTCGAGGAGGCGTTCACCGATCTGCTTCGCCCACTTGGCAGCGATGCCATCGGGAGCAGTGATGCGCTCCAGCCATCTCCTGGTCTCCTGGCGCTCGTTGGTCCAGTGGTGCCAGTCCATTCGGATGGCTGCGAGGGCAAGCCCGGGTCGGCTATCGAAGGCTGCAGTGTCGTCTGCGGTGACGTCGACGCCGACGGCACGCATCCGGTTGCGGGGGCTGCGCCCCTCACGGTAGCGCCCTGCGCTTGGTTCGTCGGCGGAGCCGAATGCGCCGGCGGCTTTGATGCACAGCTCCAAGGGCGCGCCTTCGAGGTACGCGGCGGCCAGGAGCATCACGCGGTCTTGGCCGCGGGTCCCGGTTTCGGCAAGGGTGTCTTCCAGGAACCTGGTCCAAAGCAGGACCTCGTCCCGGATAGCCTGGATTTCCCTACGGCCGATCTCTGCCGCTTCGGTCGACTGCTTATCGTTGCGCTTGGTGACAGCCGAGGTCAGGCGGACGGGGTCGACCTTCCGTAGCCGCTCAGCGATGGCGACCGCGTTTGAAGGGCTGACGTTGCGTGGGATGAGGTCTGCGAATTCGTTCGCCGCGGGATCGATGGTGCCGGGGCCGCGCAGGATGCCTCGGGGAACACTGCGCGTCGGGTCCAACTGCAGCCAGTCGGCTTGCCTTGGGCTGCTTTTAGCGAGCCACTTTCGGGCGACCTGCAGGGCGTCGGGACCCACCGCGGTGAGCTCGTAACGACTGTCGGCCGGCCAACTGTTTAAGTTGGCGGTGATGACCAGGTAGCTCCTGGCGGCGTGCAGCTTCTCCGCCCATGTGATCAGTGCCAGAGCAGCGTTCGTGTCCATAGGGCGGGACGTAGCATCCAGGATGTACCCACGCCCCTCAGAGGGTTCTGGAAGGACTTCGGCATCCGGCGTCTCATCGTCATCCCAGTCTCCTCCCATTAGGAAGAGCTGGTAGGTATCAGAGGCGGGTTTCAGAGCGGACTCAAGCGCCCTCACAGCCGAGGTGAGCCGACCACTGCCGGGCTCTCCTGCGATGACCGCGAGACCATATCGAGCCAGAACCTCGGCAGCACTCTGCGGCGTTGGGGTGTGGGCCCACAGCGGCTCCGAAGCTGCTGCCCGGTCCGCGGTAGGTACCGGTGTGGTGGGTACCTTGGGGCGTCGCGCGATGTGGATGTTGCCCGTAAGGTCTCGGGCTACCTGAATGACCGTGCCGTGGTTTCCCGGGGCCGACTGTGACGGAGAAGGGCTCTGCTGTTCGTCGGGGGACATGTCAGCGCCTCCTGGTGTTGAGGCTGCCGAAGTTGTCCCTCCCGACTTGAATCACGGTGCCGGAATTGCCTGTTGTCGTCTGGTTCACAGTGCCGTTCTGCTCTTCAGCATGGCGGCTTGCCAGCGAGCTGAGGTCGTCAACTGCGTCGGGGTAGTCCTCGACCAAGGTGAGTAAGCGGCGCTGCCAGCGGTCGCGGATCTCGTGCGGGTCCAAGGTGTGTGCCTGCACCTGGTCGGCATCGAGACGGTTCAGCTGACGCTCTTCCTCTGCCTCTCCCGCATGGTGAAAGACCCGAGCTGCAAGCGTCCGCATCGACGACCAGCTCTCTTTGACCATCTCCGACACCAGCGCGGCGGCGGCCGCTGCGGTGACCGCGACCAATTCCGTTTGCTCGCTCACTTTTACAGTCCTCCCGTTTGTTGTACGCCTCGCCTCCCCCGTGGAAGGGACGCAGGCGACGCAGAATCGCAGGTCGCGAGAGGCGAAGGGCCGGAACGGTAGAAACTGGCTGGAACCCGGCGAGCTGGCGGCTCGATCCTGTAGAGATGGGTGCGGGGGGCCGCAAGAATCCACCATGACTACGCACACAGCACTGCGGCTATACCGACGAAGGCGAGGAAGTGCTCGGCCTTGCGTTCGTAGCGGCGGTGCAGGTGCCAGCATCCAGCCAGCCAGGAGTCCGTCCTCTCGACGACCCAACGGTGGCGGCCCAGTCGTGTGGAGGGCTCGATGCCCTTACGGGCAATGCGGTGGCGGATGCCCCTCTTACGGAGCCATCTGCGTAGGCGGAAATAATCGTAGCCCTTGTCCGCATGGAGCTAGGCCGGGCGCCGAGGACGCGGGCCGCGTCGGGAGCGGACGGGCAGGATCCCCCGCACCAGTGGCTTCAGGCCGAGGCTGTCGTGCATGTTGGCACCGGAGATGCCCAGCGACAGGGGCAATCTGTTTCGGTCCGTGATCAGGTGGATTTTCGATCCGCTCTTGCCGCGGTCGGTCGGACTCGGTCCGCTCAGTGGCCCCCTTTTGCCGCCCGGACACTGACGGATTCGATCGTGCCCCGCGACCAGTCCAGCTCTTCTCTGGCGCCGAGTTCGTACCAGGGTCTCGCGGTCACCAGTCCGTCGCCGACCCCCGCCCTGCGGACGCTTCACTTCCGTCGGCGACACCATCCGCCGCAACAACACCCACAACTCATCCGGCACCAATCGCGCAACCAGATCCGCCATGAACGGCTCAACGAACGATCACGCCATAAGAAACGGAGTCTAAGTAGGCAGGGCCACGAAATACCGGAAAGGGGTCTCCGACGCAGTCAGAGGCCCTTTCCGAGGAAAAGTCCCAGGCAGCAGCCGGACGGGTCGGCCTATACCCCGGGGCCTGACTCACGGCAGTTCGCCTACGGCAGACGTCCACGGCTGGAGACCTGCGCGGACACCATGCCAACGTACGAGTGTCGGCAAAACCGCAGGTCAACAAGAGGATGATCCAGCGTCATGGACTGCTACGCCCGAGATCAACAGTCGCACCTCAGCGCCCCCCTGAAGGGGCCTGTACACGCGCTACCAGAATTTTCCGGTCTCACCAAGCCCGGACTTCTCCGGATCCTGATGTGCATCGACTCTTCTCAGCCTGGAGACCAGAGATGCACGACCAGATCACGCCCACCCATGATTCCGCGTTCTTGAAGCTGACCAAGGCAGCGGAATACCTCGGCATTTCACCGAACACTCTGTACGTCTGGCGTCACCGACGGCAGGGGCCGCCGAGCTTCCGCATGGGAGGCCGCGTCATGTACCGGATCTCGGCGCTCGATGAGTGGATCATAGCGCAGGAGCAAGCGGATTCACGTTCCAATGCTGCGCTCAATCCCCTCAGCCAGAAGCCGATGAAGCGCGCAGTACGCACTCTTTGAAGGTGTCCGCAAGCCCGAATGCGGTGCCGCGATCTTTTGGAGTCCCAGCGCGGCTCCCCACCATGCAATTCAAACATTCGCAGTTGAGTTCCTAGGAGCACTTTCCCTTGGCGGGGTACATAGAAGACCGCTGGCTCAAGAAGAAGCCGAGCAAGGACACCGGTAAGCGGGAGCGAGCAGCCCTGTGGGGCAAGGGCAAGCGCTACCGGGTGAAGGGTATCCCGGGCGTCCGGGACCGTTCGTTCGACACGAGCGAGGATGCGAAGCAGTGGCTCGCGAACGCACAGACCGACACCACACGTGGCGAGTTCGTCGACCCCCGCGATGGGACGATCCCTCTCGCCCAGTACATCGAGAAGCACTGGTGGCCGAGCCGGTCAGACGAACCGTCGACCGCCGCCCCCATGCGCAGCAAGATCTGGAACCACATCATGCCGTTCCTGGGTGCAACGGCGCTCCGGGACATCGACGCTGCCGCGCTGCGCGCCTGGACGGCCCAGTTGCTGACGCGGGTCGAGGCGTCCACGGCCCAGGTGATCTGGATCCACCTTTCCACGATCCTCGAATCCGCCGTCGACGACGGCCGTCTGGTCAAGAACCCTTGCAAGGCCCACCGGACGGTCAAGGCACCAAAACCCGTGAAGAAAAGGGCCAAGGCATGGTCCAGGTCAACCGTGGATGCCGTCCGCGCGGGCCTCCAGGATCGGTACCACTTCGCGGTGGACCTTGGCGTCGGCCTCGGCCTGCGCCAAGGCGAGGCGTTCGGCCTCGGCGAGGAGGACTTCGACTTCGATGCCGGCGTCGTACACATCCGCCGACAGCTGCGGTGGGACTCCAAGGGAAGGCCGTACTTCTGCCTTCCCAAGGGCGGCAAAACGCGAGACGCTCCCCTCTCGCCCAACCTCACCAAGCGTGCCCAGGACCACCTGCGCCGCTTCCCCCCGGCCGCCTGCACACTCCCCTGGCGCAACCCCGAGCCACCCACGACCGAACTGGAAGCGCGACAGCGCAAACCGATCACCGTCCGGCTGGTCCTGAGCACCTCGCAGGGCAATCGAATCAACCCCTCGCTGTGGAACAAGAGGAGCTGGCGGCCCGCGCTCGCGGAGGCCGGGGTACTGAAGACAATCGGCGAGAAGGTCGCGACGCATGGAGGCCGCATCCGGCGGTACCCCGTCTACGAACTTTCGCGCGCGGACATGTACCACGTGCTCCGGCACACATACGCGAGTACCCAGCTTGAGGCGGGCGAGTCGATCGTGAGCGTGTCGGAGTGGCTCGGGCACTCGTCGCCGCAGACCACGCTGAAGCACTACGCTCACTTCATGCCCGAGGCAGGCAAGCGGGGCCTCGCCGCCATGGACGAGTGGTTCGATCAAGATCCACAACCGAATGTCCCTGAGAAGTCCCTGGGCGCCCGGAAGACCCCGGACGGGCCATGAAACCGCAGGTCAGAGCGGTAGCCGCGCGGATTGACGGCATGTACCACGAGTACAAGGAGCCCCTGTACGCCGCTCCCCCGCTGCTCGCGCGGATGGTCGACGCGGGACGGCTGGGGCGGAAGTCGGGGTCGGGGTTCTACCCGTACTAGGAAGTTGCTGACGCCGCCAACTGAACCTGTTCAAGGCCGAGTTCACCGGGCGCAGCGCTGACAGCAGCGCCGCGCCCGGGCGGCTTTCGCAGCCCTTGCCGGGCTCCCCGGGATCTGCTGCAGGCCGTGCTCTACCCGCCCATCAACCTCTTCCACCGCTTCGTCACCAAAGATGAGCAGGGCTTCAACCAGGCCTTGCTGGAGGCGTTGGAGCTGCACAAGGCGTACTGGACTGCAGACGAGGACCGCACTGCGGACCCCGATGGCCGTATCGCTCTGGGCCCGCTCGCCATTGCCTGCCTTGCCTACGACGGGGGGATCCCGGTCGAGGTCGAGTCGGAGTACCTGCCCAAGCACCTCCTGCAGCGCGGTTGGCTCGGCGAGTTCCCCACGTGAGGCACCTGGCATGGTGGTCGAGTCCGACTACCTGGCCAGCGAGCTACTCAACAGCGCCTGGGGGGCGTTTTCCCGACCTGAGGTACTTCTCCTCGGGAAATGTTGCGGGTGCCGGAAACCGTCATGGAACGTGATCCCGTTGTGTTTGGGGGCTGGCTAGAAGGGTTCGGCCGCTTGGAGCAACCGCTGCGGCAGGTAGGGGGACTCGACCTGGATCGTCCAGCCCCTGCGGCGGGCGTGGCAGGTCAGTGCCAGGATGTCGATGTTGATCGCTGCGTCGCAGTCGTCCGCGCGGTCGGCGACCTGGTAGTGATCACGGTGGGCTTCGAGGGCGTCGGCCAGGGCCAGGTTGAAGCTCACCTCATCGCCCTCGACGAGCTGGGAGAAGAGAACGACGGGCGGCGGGAAGAAGCCCCCAGTCCTTGGCCCGTTCGACCTCGTGCAGGGCACGCTCCGTCGCCGGTAGGGGATCCTCACCCCTGAGGTAGTCGTGGAGGGCCTCGCGGTACGAGGCGAACGCCGAGCCATCCTTGCGGGCATAGACCGGACCGGTGAGCACCAGTGGGGCGAGGTCCTCGGGTACGCCGGTGACTAGCGCGAGGTTCGTAGCAATCTGCCAGTGGCCGGGGCTCATGTGCTCGCTTCGGGAAGCCGGGTAGACGACCGTGCGACCGTGCGACCGTCAATGGTCACCTCGGCCTCGGTACTGGGCTCGGCGAGGGCTATGCGGAACAGAGCCGCCCCCACCCAGCTGGGAGGCCAGGCCCAGGTTCGCCAGCTGAACGTCCGTGACATCGGCGGAGTGCGAGGCGCGCACCTTGAAGAGGATCTCCTGGTTTTGCAGGGCGCTGGCGAGCTGCCATACGGCGGGGCGCTTACCGTCCACCTCAGTGAAGGCCTCCCGGGTGTACTTCTCGAACAGGGCCTCGCTCTCCGGATTCAGGGGCAGGGATGAAGTCGGCCGCTCGATGACCACGGGGCCTTCGGCCAGGGCAGCGACCGCGTCCGCACAACGGTTGCGGCCCAGGCTGCCGACGCGCGGTCCGGAGGTCTCGAACCCGGTGACCAGGGCGCGCGGGAGGTAGTCGGTGTCGACTGCCGGAGCCCAGCCCGGGCCCCGGTACGCGAGCGCGGCCAGGGCAATCGGCAGGAGCGGGAGGAGGCTGCGCGGCCCGGCACCCGGGCCGCGCTGTTCGCTGAGGGAGACAAGCAGGTCGGTGAGGCCGGTGTCGAACGCCTCCCGATCGCCTGCGGCCAGAGCACGCAGGGTCTGCAGCGCCACGGTGTGCGACTGGCCGAGCAGGCTCTCGCCGGTCTCCTCCGCTCGGACCCGGATCCGGGCCAGCGCGGCGTCGATCGCGCCGAGCTTGGCCTCCGCGCTCGCCGGGTACTCCATAGGGGGTCACCGAGGGCAGCGGCCTGGTGCCCGGCGGAAGATGGGCAAGGCGCCACTCGTTCAGGGACGACACCGTCGCAAGCAGCTTGCCGGAAGCCAGATGGCCGGATCCGGGGCCGGGTTCGGTCTCGGCCTGGGCGGCCTTGCGGGCCTCCAGCGCGACAGCGTCAGCGGTCAGGGCCGCGGCGAGGCCGGCGACGACATGCTCATGAGGCAGGTGCCGGCCCAGTAGCAGCACCTCGATCAGAGCCCGGGTGCCGTCCCGCTCACCGTGCATCTTCTTGGCCTGGTCCCACCAGGCATCATGGACCGGGGTGAACTTGCCGGCCGACCGGGCCTGTTCGAGCGCGGTGGAGCCGGGAAAGGCGCCGGGCTTGCGGACCAGAACCTCCAGATAGTGGTCCAGATCCAGGCGGACGGCGCCCTTGGCGATCAACCGCTCGTGCCGGGCCACTTCCACGTTCTTGTCGTAAACCACCAGGTGAGAAGCGTGCAGCACGACCCGAACCCGTCTCCCGATCAGCCTGATCGGGACGGAGTAGCGGTTGGTGCGGACCGGGATCTGGCCGTAGCGGTCGACCCGCGGCGTGAACAGCCGGCCCGTCTCGAACGGTTCGTCGGGCAGCGGCCGCAGCAGCGGCTGTTCGAGCGCGAAGCACTCCGCGATCGTCTTGGACCTGGACCCGATGCGGCGGGCGTCGTCCTGCCGGTCCCACTGCTCGACCATCTCGTTCAGCTCAGCGAGCGAGGAGACTTCCGGGACCGGAACGAAGTAATTGCGGCGGAAATAGCCGATCTGGCCTTCGACTCCGCCCTTCTCGTGGGCCCCTTCGATGCCTGGCCGGCAGTAGAAACTCTCGATGCCGAAGTGCGACTTGAACGCGATCCACCGTTCCGCTTCCACCCGGGCCCGGCTCAGCCCCAGCACCTGGGCGACGGCAGCGGTGGGTCTGCGGGATGAACGCCTCCAGCGGCGCCTTGCCGGACTCGACCAGGATCTCGGGCTTCCGGCCGGCGACGTAGTAGCGGACCATCCCGTAGGAAACATCCGCCCCATGTTCCTCGACCAGCCGGTGAAAGATCCGGGTGACCATATGCCGCTGCTTGCGCGGCGCATCCAGATCCGATCGCAGGATCTCATCGATCACCGGCTTGAACGGGTCCAGGCCGGTCGCCCGCGGCGGGAGCTTCTTGCGCGGCTCCGGCCAGGACGAGTCCAACGCCTTGCGCACCGTCCGCCACGTCACGCCGTGCTTGCGTTCAAGCTCCCGCATCGACATGCCGTCACGATTGTCACGCCGGATCGCCGCGTACAGCTCGACCTTCGACATCTGCGGCATGACCAGCACCTTTCACCAAGAGCATCCCGATGCTGCCCTGGCAAGAGACCCGGTGCCTCCCAAACTCATCAACATCACCCGACCGTGGTTTGGAGTGCCTCCCAAACTCATCGACAGGTGACGTCACTACTGCTCGATAAAGCCAGTCGTTGACCTCACCGCCGTCCAGGCCCTGATCGACAGCCTCGGAGTGAGCGATGAAGAGCTTTTCGACTGGGCCGCCGAGGCCACATAACGCGACCCGAGCATCGAGATCCCGGCGCTCACCGCCCGCCGCGAGCTGGAGCTGCCCGAGCCCACCGACGAACTGGCCACGAAGCTCCTCGTACACGACACCGCATGGCTCCGCGAAGTACGCGATCTGCTCTGGGACGAGCGGCAGTTGGTGCTGTACGGACCGCCGGGGACGGGGAAGACCTACCTTGCGCTGGAGCTGGCTGAATTCCTCGGCGGCGGACCCGAGCAGGTCAAGCTTGTCCAGTTCCACCCGGCCTACGCCTACGAGGACTTCTTCGAAGGTTTCCGACCACAGAAGGATCCGGAGACCAGGGATGTCGCCTTCCGGCTCACCGCCGGCCCGCTGCGCGAGCTGGCCGACCTCGCCTCCCGTGAGGGCAACCGCCATATCCCGCACTTCCTCGTCATCGACGAGATCAATCGCGCCAACCTGGCCAAGGTCTTCGGTGAGCTGTACTTCCTGCTGGAGTACCGCAACAAATCGGTGCGTCTGACCTACTCTCGCGACGACTTCGCGCTGCCGCCGAACCTCTTTGTGATCGGGACCATGAACACCGCGGACCGGTCCATCGCCCTCGTGGACACGGCAATGCGGCGCCGATTCGCCTTCGTCGAGCTGTCGCCGCGCACCGAGCCGACAAGCGGGCTGCTCCGGCGCTGGCTGGCCGACCAGGGCAAGGGTGCGGAGCCAGCCGATCTGCTCGATGCGCTCAACTCCCGTATTGACGATCCGGATTTCCGGATCGGGCCCTCGTATCTCATGAAGAAGGGCGTCTACCGGGACGGCGGGCTGGAGCGCACCTGGCGTACGAAGATCCTGCCCCTGCTGGAGGAGCACCACTACGGAGAGGGCATCGACATCGAGCAGCGATACGGGCTCAGCGCGTTGCGGGCTTCACTGGAGTCGCTGGAATCGTCGTCGTGACCGCACCATCGACCTCGTCGAGTACGCCCCCGCCGTCAGCCACCCCCTCCCGGACCCGGTCGGCCGGGCCCTCGCCGCCGCGCGGATCGTGGAAGAGGCGGCCCCCGACCCGTACGCCCCGGGACTCTGGCGGCTGCGGGCGGGCAGCAAGGTCGGCGCGGTGACCGTCGGAGCGCCCGGCTGCACCCCGTTCACCCTCCGCATCCGGCCCAAAGTCCCCATCGCCCGACTCTTCTTCCTCCTCGGCTACAGCCTGGATCCGGGACGGAGTTGGCGGGACGAGCAGGTGCTGGTGGCCGAGCACCACGACCTGCTGCCCACCCTCGCCCACGCCATGGAGCGGCAGGTGGACCGGGCGCTGCGGCAGGGACTACTACAGGGCTACCGGGCGACGGAAGAGGCCGCCCTCTTCGTCCGGGGGCGGATCCGGGAGGCCGAGCAGATACGCCGCCGCTTCGGGGCCATGTTGCCCGTGGAGGTGGCGTATGACGAATTCACCACCGACATCGCGGAGAACCGGATCCTGCGGGCGGCGGTGGAGCGCTTGCTACGCCTGCCCGGCGTGCCGCGCGAGGTACGCCGGCGGCTACTGCACCAACGGGCCCGACTCGCCGACGTCACCCCGATCGTGCGCGGGCATCCCCTCCCCGGTTGGCACCCCACCCGCCTGAACTCCCGCTACCACCACGCCCTCCACCTCGCCCGCGTCGTCCTGGACGGCGCGTCCGCCGAGCACACGATGGGCGGGCTGTGCATCGACGGCTTCCTGTTCGACATGAACACTCTCTTCGAGGACTTCGTGACGGTCGCGCTGCGCGAGGTCTTCCGCGGCTCGGACCGCACCGGCCGCCTCCAGGACCCGCACCACCTCGACGAAGGCGGCGCAATCCGCATGAAGCCGGACTTCGTGCTGTACGGGCCGCAGGACGCTCCGCTGGCAGTGGCGGACGCCAAGTACAAGGCCGAGAAGCGGGGCGGCTATCCGGATGCGGACCTGTACCAAATGCTGGCCTACTGCACCGCGTTGGGACTGCCGGAAGGACACCTCATCTATGCGAAGGGGAATGTGCCCCATGCGTCCCACCGGGTGCGGCACGCCGGTACGTCCTCCATCAGCACGCGCTGGACCTCGACCAGCAGCCGGCAGGGCTCCTGTCAGATATCGCGGCCGTGGCGCAGCAGATAAACCGCCCTGCTCCTCGTCTCACTCCGTGAGTTGCCCCTCCTGGCTATCCACCTACGAAGCGGTACTCGACACACCATCAACTACGCCCGCCTCAGCCGCATAAGACGTCGTTTCCTTTGGGGTGGTGAGTCGTTGTGCTGGGCATGACGAGTCTTACTGAGCGCATGGTGCCTGAGGAGTTATGGGAGCTGTTTCGGCGGGTGGTACCGGAGAAGGTGGTCATACGCCCGCAGGGCGGTGGGCGACGGCGGGCTGGGGACCGCGAGTGCCTGGCGGCGATCATCTTCGTCGCCACCTCCGGCTGCTCCTGGCGGCAGCTGCCACCGACGTTCGGGCCGGCGTGGCCCACCGTCTACCGTCGTTTCGCCCAGTGGTCCAAGGCCCGCGTCTGGGCCCGCCTGCACCGCGTCATCCTCGACGAGCTGGGGGCGGCCGGCGAGCTGGACTGGTCGCGTTGTGCCATCGACTCCGTCAGCGTGCGGGCTCTCAAAGGGGGCTCCTGACGGGACCGAATCCGACCGATCGCGGCAAGAACGGATCGAAAATCCACCTCATCGTCGACCGCAACGGCCTTCCCCTCGCAGTCGGCATCTCCGGCGCCAACACCCACGACAGCCTGGCCCTGCAACCGCTGGTCCGCTCCATCCCACCCGTCCGCAGTCGCCGCGGACCGCGTCGAAGGCGCCCGGGCAGGCTGCACGCAGACAAGGGCTATGACTACGACCATCAGCGTCGATGGCTACGAGCGCGCGGCATCACACCCCGCATCGCCCGCCGCGGGAAGGAGTCCTCCCAGCGGCTGGGTCGGCACCGCTGGGTCGTCGAGCGCACCATGTCCTGGCTCTCCGGCTGCCGTCGACTGCATCGACGCTACGAGCGCAACCCCGAGCACTTCCTCGCCTTCACCGCCATAGCCACCAGCCTCATCAACCACCGACGACTCACCAAGTGAAACGACGTCTAAGCCCATGTCCACGATCCGGGGTCAGGGCCCGTTGCTGCGATGCGGTGACCGCCGGCAGTCCTCCCGGGAAGTCGATGTTGGGTGGCCCGTCGCTGATTGCTGGACCGCCCACTAGCTCAGCCGGGCAACGCCCCTGTTGAGCCTTACCGACATACCGTCGAGGACAACACCGAGCCCGAACTCAAGTGCCTCGGTGCGCGCCGCGCGCGGCAACTGCGCCTGTTCCGCCGCCCGTGCCTTCAGTCGAGGGAACTGGGCCACGATCTGGTCGGCGTTGGCCATGGCTTCCTGCATTCGCCGCTGCACTTCCTCGCTGTCCTTCTGGCTCCTCAATACCATGGCCTGTGCGGAGTCCTGGTAGGCAGCGCCGACCACGAACGTAAACAGCGTGTTGACCGCCCAGTCGAGGTCGACCCCGGTGAAACCCGCGGCCTCGAAGATGGCATAGCTGTGGTCCTGGTAGCGAGCCATTCCGATGCCGTAGGTCAGGCAGCTGGGGATCGCGGGGATCAGCCAGTGATGTGTAACACCGAGCCCATACATGCTGCGCGCCAGCTCGACAGCGGCCTCCCGCCATCCCACCTCATCGGGGTCGAGCACGGAAATCTCGCCCCAGATCTGGTCACTGGCCAGCGCGATCAGGTTCTCCTTGCTCTGTACGTGCCAGTACACCGATGTCGCGGCCGAACCGAGACGTTGCCCGAGGCGCCGCATACTCAGGCCGTCGAGGCCCTCCTCGTCGAGCAGCTCGATGGCAGCACTGACGATTTGCGCCCGGCTCAAGGTTCGACGAGTCATGCACCCATCCTAACTTGAACACTGTCCGAGACTCACTTGCGCACCGTTCAAGAGCTATCGTACGCTGTTCAAGTCTTACTTGAACAGCGTACGAGAGGGGCCGATCACGGATGCCTGAAGCCGACAGCGCCACCGCGGTGTGGGTGCGGGGGCTGCGTAAGTCCTATGGCACGAAGGAGGTGCTGGCGGGCATAGATCTCGAAGTGCCCACCGGCAGCGTGTTCGCCCTGCTGGGGCCGAACGGTGCTGGGAAGACCACCACGGTGCACATCTGCAGCACCCTCGTCCAGGCCGACGACGGCCAAGTCCGCATCGCCGGCCATGACTTGAAGCAAGAACCCAACGCCGTCCGCTCGGCCATCGGGCTCACCGGTCAGTTCGCAGCGGTGGACAAGCTGCTCACCGGCGAGGAGAACCTGCGTCTGATCGCCAACCTTCGGCACCTTGACCGCACGGCCGCCCGCCGCCGGATCGCGGACCTTCTGGAGCTGTTCGAGCTCGGTGACGCGGCGAAGAAGCCGCTGCACACGTACTCCGGCGGCATGCGCCGCAAACTCGATCTAGCCCTGACCCTGCTGGACGAGCCCCAGGTCATCTTCCTGGACGAGCCCACAACCGGCCTCGATCCCCGCAGCCGACAGGCGATGTGGGACATCGTCCGCGATGTTGTGGCCCACGGGACCACGGTCTTCCTCACCACCCAGTACCTAGAGGAGGCCGATCGGCTCGCCGACCGGATCGCCGTGCTCGACGGCGGCAAGCTCGTCGCCGAAGGCACCTCCGAGCAGCTGAAGGCTCGGATCGGTGGTGGTCGTATCGAGCTGCGCTTCGCCGACGCCGTCACCCTCGATGCCGCGGCCCGCGCGGTGCCGGGATCGACGCGTGAGGAAGAGACGTTAACCCTTAGCGCCGCGATGGACGCCGCCGGTACGCGCTCGATCCGGGCCGTGCTCGACCAGCTCGACCACGCGCGGATCGAACCGCTCGCACTGTCGGTACAGACCCCTCACCTCGACGATGTCTTCCTCGCGCTGACCGGCGCGACCAACGAGAAAGAAGGGAGCGTGACACGATGAGCAGCGCCACCATCGCTCCGGCCCCGCGCAAGGCAACCCCACACCCGTTCAGCGACGCGCTCACCATGCTCGGACGCAACCTCAAGCGTATGCAGCGCGATCCGTCCCAGGTGATCGTCGTCATCGCCCTGCCGGTGGTCTTCCTGCTGCTGTTCGTCTACGTCTTCGGCAACACCCTCAGCACCGGCATCGGCGTCCACGGGACCGCCGGCTACCTCAGCTATGTCGTCCCCGGCATCCTCGTCATCGGCGTCGCCGCCGGCGCCCAAGGCACGTCCATCTCGGTGAACACCGACATGACGGAGGGGATCATCGCGCGCTTCCGAACCATGGCCATCGCCCGTGGCGCGGTGCTGACCGGCCACGTCGTGGGCGCCATCATCCAGACCTTCCTCGGCATGCTCGGTGTGATGGCCATCTCCCTCCTGCTCGGCTACCGGCCTGCCGCGGACATCGCGGACTGGTTCGGGGTAGTCGGTGTTCTTGCCCTGATCGCGTTCGCCCTCAGCTGGCTGTCCGTCGCCATGGGCACCTTCGCGAACTCCGCAACGGTCGCCAGCAACCTGCCCATGCCCCTGGTTCTACTGCCGTGCCTGGGCAGCGGCTTCGTGCCAGCCGGCTCCATGCCCGACGGACTGCGTTGGTTCTCGGAGCACCAGCCCTTCACCCCGTTTATCGAGTGCATCAGGAGCCTCCTCAAGGGCGCGCCCGCCGGCGACGACTTCCTGGCCACTGCCATCTGGTGCGTGGCGATCGCCCTTCTCGGCTACACCTGGGCACTGGCTCAGTACAACCGGAAGTCCATTCGCTGAAATCCAGTGGCCGGCCAGCCTCACACTCGAAAGACGCCAGTGACACCCGGCACGGCCTGGGTGGCGCCACCTCCCCGCCTGTCACCTTGTCCGCCGTCTTCCCCCCTCACCACCACAGGTGAGGGGGAAGGAGAGGTGCACTGCAACCGGCAGCAGCAAGACCGGCGTGCTGTGTCTGGCCCCGGGAGGAACTCGGCGTGGAGGATGAGGAGTTGCGCGGACGACATCTCAGGCCATCGGCCGCTTCCGGGCTCCCCTGTCGCCCGAGGGCGGTGCCGGATAGCCATGGGGTGGGCGGCCTTCGGCCTCAGCGTCAGCGAAGGAAGAGCTGACACTGCGTCGCATACGAGAGGGCGGCGGACAGCGTCCGACCTGCGGCGATTCCGCGAGTGCGGTGGCAGTATTCAGCTGCCGTCGTGGCCGACCTCAACGGGGACCGCCTGGTCCACGCCCCGCTTCGCCCGGCTGGCAATGATCGAGTCGGCGATCTCGCCACTGCGTACGGCGATGTTCGACAGCAGCGAGGAGGTGAGACCGTGGGTGTGCTCGGTGCCGCCCTGGAGGTAGAGCCCACAGGGCAGTTCCGAGCTGGTGGTGATGCGGTAGTCCCGCTCCACTCGGTACCGTCCCGTCTCGTCGCGCAGGCAGAAGCGGTCAAGGTCCCCGAGCAGACCGGTGGGCTCCATCGCGTCGTAGCCCGTCGCACAGACCAGGGCGTCGAAGTCGAGGTCGTATACATCGCCGTTGAGTCCCGCCTGCAGGGAGACCCGCGTCTCGGCACCGGCGCGCTTGACACCGGAGACCCTCGTCAGGTTGAGGAAGTGCAGGCGTTCGGTGCCGCTTACCTCGTCGTCGTACGTGCGCCGGTACAGGTCCCTGATCACCTCATCGTCAACGACCGAGTAGTTCGTGTTGCGGTGGTACCGCCAGAAGGCTTCACGCGTCTGCTCGGTGCCGTAGTAGTAGTCGTCGACCGCGCTCGGATCGAAGATCTGGTTGGCGAAGGGAGTGTCGTCCGCGACGGAGTAGCCGTAGGACGGGATGATCGCCCACACCTCTGCGTGCGGGAGCTCGTCGTACAGGAACCGGGTGATCTCGGCCGCGCTCTGCCCCGCCCCGACCACCGCCACACGGCGTAGTTCACCCGGATTCATCCGCCGGTACTTCGCCAGGAACTCGGAGCTGTGCCAGACCCGTTCGTCGCGTTCTGCTCCGTCGGGCATGTTCGGGACGAGCCCCGTCGAGATGACGACGTTCCGTGCATTGATCACACGGGCGCCTCGGCCGGTGACGTCCTGGACCTCAATCTCCAGATGGCCTGCCGACTTCGGATTGGCGCCGTGCGGTAGCCGAATCGACATCACTTCCGAGCCATATGTAACGAAATGCGCCACGCGTGCCTGCGCCCACTCCAGGTACTGGTGGAACTCCTGACGCGTCGGGAAGAAATCCTGATTGTTGGCGAACTGGGGCAGCCGACCCGAGGAGTGCAGATACGCGATGAAGCTGAAACTCGACGTCGGATCACGGAACGTGACCAGATCCTTGAGAAAGGATATCTGCATGGTCGCCGACGGCAGCAGCATGTTGCGGTGCCAGCCGAACGCAGGCTGACGTTCGAAGAAGGTGGCGCTGATCCCATGCCCCCGAGCGTTCTCCCGATGCTCGTTCAGGGCGACGGCGAGCGACAGGTTGGACGGGCCGAAACCGACACCGACCACGTCGTAGGTCTCGTGTTCACGATAACCCATTGAGAATTCTCCACATCCCTTGAGAACCACGTCCGAGCGAGCTTCAATTGCCGTCGGCCGCCCGCCAAGGTAGACCTACGCGATGAACCAATCAAGGCATCCGTGTCCCGTCGGCAGGACATAAATTGCAGACGTAGAATTCCCCCGAAAGGATCGATACTCGATGTTCGTACCTTGCCAGTATCGCGAGCCAGAAGGTATGTGGATGGTCGATCTCATACGCCGTAACCCTTTGGCACTTCTGACGACCAATGGCACCACCGCCGACGGTCCGCTCGCGACGCATCTGCCTGTTATTCAGGACCCACGGATGACCGAGGAGTGGAGTAGCGATCTGTCCGGAGCACTCCTGCTCGGGCACCTGAACCGGAAGAACCCGCACTGGTCGGCACTCCGGTCGGGCGATGTGGTGCTGCTGGTTTTCACCGGCCCGCACGCATACGTCTCTCCGACGGTTTACCGGAAGACCCCCGCCGCGCCTACGTGGAATTTCACCGCGGTGCATGTGCACGGTGTCGTCGAGAAGATCGACTCCCTGGAAGAGACGCTCGGCGTGGTGCAGTCCACCGTGCGCGCCTTCGAAGCCGAACTCGGGACCGGCTGGGACATGTCCGAGTCGGTAGGCTACTTCCGCCAGATCGTGCCCCACGTGGGCGCTTTCCGGGTACGGGTGACCGGGGCCGAGGGCATGTTCAAGCTTAGCCAGGAACAACAGCCCGAAGTCCGCGCACTGGTCCGGGAGTCCTTCGCCCGACGGGATTGCGGCCGGCATCGTGAGACCGCCGAACTCATGGGCCGACTGCAGTGACGGTATGAGGCCCGCGTTCGACGCCTGGCGTGGCCCGGACCGGTGTGTAACAACTGCATGTTGCCCTTGCGGCTCGGGCACGGTTCGGTCCCGGCGCGCAGCGCTCGTAGCGCGCGGGCCTGAGCGCCCTGCGGGGCCTGACCAAGCAGGGGCTCGAGGAGGTCCTGGAGCGCGGCTATCCCGGTCGTCGTCATTCGGCGGGAGGCGGACCGAGAGGCCATCGAGGTCGCCGTCGCACAACTCCGGAATCCGGCCTGTCCCTGCGGTCCTGAGGTGCTGCGCAGCCTACAGCCGCACACGGCATCCCTTCACGCCATGAGGCAGAGGCTGCTCTGCGCTTTGGCTTGGCCGAGCCTGTTACCGGCAACCTGCTGCTATCGCAGGGGGCGTATCACGCACAGCGCGGTCATGACCCAGACGAGCCCGAGGCCCGGGCCCTGCCCGGGTCTACTTCTGCGACCTGGCCAGCCCCTGGCAACGCGGCTCCAACGAAAACACCAACGGCCTGCTGCGACAGCACTTTCCCAAGGGCACCGGCCTGTCCGCCCACACCACCGAGCGCCTGCACGAACTGCTCGCCGCCTCGTCAACTGACCACGTGTGGCAACGACCGTTAGAAACCGCCCCTTACTCGGGGCAACCTGGAAGAGAGAGTCGAGAGAGTCGGTTGGCCGTCCGATCTTTGCAGCCATGTATTGCAGCGTCTCAGGAAATGCGCATTCTTGGCGTCCCGTTCTCCCCCTTTGGCCCTGAAAACGCTCCAGGCAATGCACTGACACGGCCGCCGCCCCACTGCTCCCTTGGAATGATCTCGCCAGCCGTGCCGAGCCCCCGGCCAGTTAGCCGATAGGGCATCAGGAAGGTCGGCATCGGGTCGGCATCAGTCCGGCTGGGGGCCGATTCCGCCTGCCACGGACCGCCAACTGCAATGGCGAAGGAGTCGGGGTATCCGACACAGCCGGACACCTTGGATCGCCTCTCCGCGATCTACAACGAGAAGCGGAACACTCCCCGGGACCAGGCCGAGCTGAGGTGAGAGCTCGGAAAGCCGCGCTTCGGCACGTACGCATCGGCGTGGCCCACACGTCAGCACCATTATGCGGACGCAAGCACACGCACGGTCAAAATGCTGCTCCACAGCCAAATGCTCCCCGCCCTGGAATCTCGGCGGATAGACACCTCTACTTCAACCATGATTGAAGACTTCATCATGTCGATGGAAGAGAGGGGCGTCGGCCTTGCTACGCATTGGGCCACCGTACGGACTTCGCATACATGGGGTTCGCCGCGGACGGTGCCCGGTACGGCCGGTGGGAACCCGAGCAGGCGTGCGCCGGGGCGGGTGAACAGGCCGGCGGGGGTATCGGCCGGCCGCTCGGCGATTTCGGTCAAGGAGCGGGCGCCGGCCAGTACCGCGCAGGCGGCCAGGGCGAGCACATAGGCCAGCGGGGGGCGCGAGCCTCGGCGTCGCGCATCAGGCAGGTGGCCCAGGTGGTGCAGCAGGCACGGCCAATCGGGTCCCGCCACGGGGTCGGCGCCGAGTTGGAGCAGGGCGGTCGCAAGGAGCGAGGCGAGGAGGCAGGCACGGTCTTCCGTTGGTGATCAGGGGCTTCGACGCTTCATGGTCGCCGGAAGCCGTGACTGCTCTGCTTCGGGGCCGCTCCCCCGTCAACGGCTAATCGGGACACCCCGCCAAGCCCCCACACCGGCAGCAAACGCGAGAACGACGCAAGCCAGACTCAGACGTTGAGCTCCGACACCTTCTCCTCGTCCTCAAGGATCTGCCCGGCCGCGCGGTCGAGCGTCACCAGGACCCACCGGTCGAAGTCGATCCCTGACTGTTCCGCCGCCTTGCGCCACCACTGGACGCGGCTACCCGGCACCGCCAGGCGGCGAGTCAGAGCGGGGCTACCACCCTCACCGTAGCCATTTTTACCGGCATCACGGATGGCATTGCGCAGTTGCTTGGTGGTCCACTTCATCTCCTCGGCCCGATCGAGCCAGCGCTCCTGCTGGTCGAGCAGGAGTGAAGCGACCTCTGCATGGTGCTGGAAGGTCAACTTGGCCCGCCGGCGGTTCAGTTCGAACCGGCGCGAGACCCAGGCATAGTTGCGTAGCGTCTGGTACTTCAGTCCAGCCGCACTAATACCCCGTTGGTATCGGTCGGCATAGTGGTCCTTGCCGTATACCAGCCAGTCGCCCAGCCACCATGAGGACGAGTCCACCACACCCGCGAGCTGGCGACCCGCCCGCTCCCAGTCGGCGAAGTCCAGATCCAGCGGCATGCGCAAGCCCACCCGCGTGGTCACCACCTCGCCGCGCCGAGGATCCGCGAAGGCGGCTCTGCGCTGCCCCTGTCTAGACACCGCGGGGATGGAAATGCGTCCCGCCCCTGTGAGCTGTGCACCGCTGTTGACGTTCATCCGGCAGGCCTCCATCACATACGATCAAACTGACGAGGAAGCTCAGGTCCCTTTTGACGAGCACGAAGCAGCAGCACCGTCGGCCATCCTCGCCTCATAGACAAAGAGGGATGCACAGCGTCCCCATGGAAATGGATTTAATTCCAGATATTTGAGAAATCCAAGCACGATTACGTGCGAATTTCACCGCACCGTGCGGCAATAACCGCAGATGGCAAAATAATTACAGGCTCGCCGAACTACACACCAGGAGCGCCGCACCGATTGCTCCATCGATCGACTCCGCCATCAGTCCCCTGTCGCAGATCCTTATACGGTCGCCATCGGACCGCTTACCTGAAGTGGCCTCCTTCGCAACTTCATGAGTTAAACCCGGAGACCCTCTCATCGGCAAGCGGCCCCCAGGCCCTCGATACGACTTACAGAAGTCGTGCACCAGTCGTGACGAACTGTGAGCAAATAGTGATCACCCTTCACTCATCCGCACCACAAAACCGACATAGTAGAGAAAAAACACCCGCGTGAGTGTGGCGCGCATACAGAAAACATCAAGATCGCCTCGAGCAAGAGCGAAATCAGTCATTCGTCGACCCGGGCACACTTCCGCGGCATCGGAGTCCGCCTCGGCGATTCACGAATGCACAATCCTGCCGCCCTTCCCGGCACACGCCCCTATAGCCGGATCCAGGCTCAGCGCGAACCACGTGATTCGGCGCCCGCAGGAGCTCGATAGAGCCGACCGCTGGCGCGTTTTAGCTGCCGTCGACTCTTTCTCATTAGCTCGGAGTCGACTCGACGCATAAGCTCCTGCCGCTTAGAAAGGGCAACAGATGAGCCGTCCCTTTCTTCAGGTAGGTAGGAATCAGCACACTGCTCGGCGGCTATCACCGCTCAAGGGACACGGGGGAGCAGCATGGTGGCGAGCTACGAGACCGACCGGCCGAATCCAGTCAATGAAGGGCTTACTACGAGCGCGGAGGACGTATCTCTCCTCACCTTCACAACCAACATTTTCGGTCATCTTCCACGAGTCGATCAGCGCAGATGGGCCCACGCATATGTGACGGCCTTACTCCGTACCAAGGGCAAGAAGTCCATCCGCCGCCTGGCCGACACCATCTCGCCCTCACCCGCGGCCACCGCCCAGTCGCTTCGCCAGTTCGTGAACCTCAGCCCCTGGGACTGGCGCCCGGTTCTGCACGCGCTGACGAGATGGGCCGAGGGACACGGGCCAGTCACGGCATGGTCGATCGGCCGGGCTCTGCTGCCCAAGCGCGGCGAGCAGTCGGTAGGCGTCCACCGGCACTTCGACCCGTCGTCCGGCCAAACCCTCAACTCGCAACTGGGCTTCGGCGCTTTCCTGCACATCGGTACAGCGCAGGTGCCGGTCGGCTGGCATCTCTACATGCCGCACAGCTGGATCGACGACCCCCGGCTGCGCCAACGCACCCGCGTGCCGGACACCGAACACTACCGGTCCCCGTGGTCGCACGCCCTTGGGCTGGTGGACGCACTGGCCGCGACGTCCGCTTCGTCGCCCGTCGTAGCCGACATGAGCGACGACCCAGACGTACGGCTGTTCATCCAGGCCCTCAACGAGCGGCGGCACACCTTGGTCGTCGCTGTTCCGCCGCACTTCAAGGTCATTCCCGGCGAACGCTCCGCCACCACATCATCCCTGCTCAGCGCGAAGACCTGCCTGTCCTCCGGCACCGTCCGGGACGTCATCGTCGCCGAACCGGACGGAGCGCAGCGGCGTACCCGCATCCTGGCCGCACCGGTCCGCCTTCCGCACTTCAGGCCCAGCAGCACTCCCGAAAGACCGCACCAGCTCTTCGCCGAGTGCGGACCAGGAAGCCGGCTCGGTCCCGTGTGGATCAGCACGCTGCCCGAGCGGCGGCTTTCGGATGCCGTCTCGCTCACCGCACTGGCGACCTCCACCACCTCCACCATCACGGCCATGGCACGTTGCTTCGGCCTCCTCGACTTCGAAGGCCGCTCCTTCCCAGGGTGGCATCACCACATGGCCCTGGTCTCCACCGCGTACGCCTTCCAACGGCTCGGCCGGTCCCGGTCCCCGATGCCGCCGAGGCTCGGCGCGTCCGCACCGGACCAGCGGGCTTCCGCCTGAGGCGGCCGGGCCGCAAAGCCATGGAGCCAACCGGCCGCGGGGCACGGAGCGGAACCGACCGTGGCTGCGCCGGGCAGGGCGGGCGGCTCTTCAGCAGTGGTATCGGCGGCGATGGCGCCGGCGGCCGTCGGGTCGTACGACATGGGGTCCTCCTGCGATCGTCGGGCGGCGTGTGGATGCCGCGAGTCGGTGAAGTGACCTGAGAGGCACGGTGGTTACCGCTTGGCGCCGGTCTTGAAGGTGCGACGCGCCCACACGTAACCGACCAGGGAGAGCGCCGCGCCCTACGAGAGGCCGATGACCGCGCTGGAGCCGATCTCGGTGCCGAGCCACAGACCGCGCAGGGTCTCGATGATCGGAGTGAAGGGCTAGTACTCGGCGAACCAGCGCAGGCCAGTGGGCATGGACTCTGTCGGCACGATGGCGCTGCCGACGAACGGCAGGAACGTCAGCGGCATCGGGATGTTGCTGGCGGTCTCCACGTTCTTGGCGACCAGCCCGATGCCCGCGGAGAGCCAGGTGAGCGCGAGCGTGAGCAGGGTAAGCAGGCCGATGGCGGCGACCCATTCGATGGGCGTTGCGCTGGGGCGGAAGCCCATCAGGAGGGCGACGCCCGTGACGAGCGTGACGCTGATCATCGTCTGGATCACACTGCCGACGACATGGCCGGTCAGGAGCGAGGCCCGGGAGATCGGCATCGTACGGAAACGGTTGACGATGCCCTCGGACTGGGGTGGGTGATCCCGCTGGTGAAGCGGGTGACGAGTGACGTCGGCGGGATCGGCGATCCGCCGGTGAAAGTGGGGGTGCGGTGGGCCAGCGGGCCCTAGCGGACCCAGCCAGTGAAGCCCCGGATGCCCGAGTCCTTGCCGCGGCCCGGCGGGCCTACGCGCTCCCCGCCGTCGAGGGCGGTGGACACGACCCGCAGCAGCCAGGCGTTGGCCGACAGTCCCTCGGCCCCGGCGCCGCCCGCCGCCACCTTCTCGATGCCCGGTAGGGAGCCGCAGAAGGCCCTCGACCTGCTGGAGAAGAAGTTCCCGACGCCCGGCCGGAGGCACTGCCGCAGTGCGGGCACAGTCCATCGGCCGCACGCACACGGGCATGCGTCGATGGGAGACATCGACATCCACCGGTCCTGACCGCACGCCACCGTGCCCTGTTACGTCGACGCCAGGAGGTCGAGCAGCTCAGGCGTGAGGAACTCATCTGCCGGACAGGCACCAGACATCACCGAGAAGTAGCGATCGGTGAGTTCAGTGCTGCCCGCGATCCCCCGGAGCAACTCGAGCTGGTGCTCGCTGGCCGCCAGCGCGGCAGTGGTGAGTGTGTTGCGGTAGTCGGCTATGAGCATGTCATTGCGCTGCAAGGCAAACCTGTTGAGCGCACGACTGAGCCGCTGCGGGTCGTGTAGCCCGTCACCAATGCAGTCGACGAGCAGCTGAACCTGGCGGAAGGCATCCGTGATGCCCCGTGCAGTGATGGAGTCCTTGTGGTGGCCGGCATCCCCCACCAGCACCCACCCGGGGCCGACGGCCTTGCGGAAGAAGTTGCGCTGGTCGCCCGTGCCGTGCAGACGCTCGAGCATACGGCCGCCGTCCATCTGCTCACGCAGCTCCGGCGCGGTGTGTTGGACCGCGGCGAGCAACGCCTCGAGTCCGTCTCCGCGCAGCTTCCCGAACCGGCGTTGCGGGAAGTACGCACCGACCAACGTCGCACCGTCGTTGGTCGGGATGGTCCCCACCCAACTCCCGGGCGCCTCGTGCAGTCGGAACCGCTGCGGCAGGTCCGACCAGTACGTGTAGTAGGCACATGTCAGTCTGGGGTCTTCGAACTCGACGGGCGCGCCGACCTTGGCGGCCACTCGGGAACGCATCCCGTCCGCGCCGACGACCAAGGTGGCACGCACGGTGTATTCGGTTCCGCCGGACCGCACCCGGGCCCCAGTCACCCGGTCACCGTCGAAGGTCAGGTCGAGCACAGTGGACTCGTCGCGGAACTCGGCGCCCGAGTCGACTGCGACCTGCGCCAGGATCGAGTCGAGGAGGTACCGACGGGGTGCGAACGCGGTGCGCACCCCGTCGACGGCCCAGGAACAGCCTTCCAGCCGGACATCCGCCACGGTGTAGCTGACCCGGTCGATCGGCGGGCACCCGGTGGCGACCAAACGGGGCAGCACACCCCACCGCTTGAGCAGCGCGACTCCGGGCTGGTGGATGAGCAGAGTGGACAGTGTGTCCCGGGGGAAGCGCCCGCGTTCCAGGAGCAGGACCCGGTATCCAGCACGTGCGAGGAGCACGGCGGTCGGGGACCCGGCAACGCGAGCGCCCACCACAACGACGTCGTATGTGTCGTTCATCCCGGACGTCTAGCGGCGCGTACGCAACGGCAGGGTCCACACCCCGGTGAAGTCGGGTGAGGTGAGGAACTCCGGTGCGCGGTCGTGGTCGACACGCAACTCGGCGAACCGGTCGAGCAGGATGCTCAGCGCGACCCGTCCCTCCAGCCGGGCCAGCGGGCCACCGAGACAGAAATGGATGCCTTGGCTGAACCCGAGGTGCGGGTTGGGGGTGCGGGAGATGTCGTAGGTGTCGGGGTCGGTGAACCGGCGCGGATCCCGGTTCGCGGCCGCGAGCCACACCTCCAGCATCTGGTCCTTGGGAATGCGCGTGCCACCGAGTTCCACGTCGACGTTGGTTGCGCGGTAGGCGGAGGCGAGCGGGCTCAGGTAACGCAGCGACTCTTCGATCGCGGGGGCTACCAGGGCTCGGTCCGCACGGACCCGCGCCATCTGCTCCGGGTACGCGTCCAAGCACAGCAGCGTGTTGCCCAACAGCATGGTGGTCGTGACGTGCCCGGCGAAGAACAGCAGGCTGGCGAAGTTGACCACCTGGTTGTCGGTGAGCCGGTCGCCGTCGACCTCGGCCTGGACCAGGCTGGTCAGCAGGTCGTCCTTGGGGTGCTTGCGCCGGTTGGCGACGTGTTCGAGCAGGTAGTCGTTCATCTTCCGCTGGTCGTCGCGCTGACTGGCGATCGAGCGGGTCTGCTCGCCGTCCTCGTCCTTGGCCTTGATCTGGCCGCGTTCGGCGAGGCTGTCGTCCGCCCACTGCTTGATCAGGTCGCGGTCTTCCCTGGGCGTACCGAACAGGTCAGCGATGACGATCATGGGCAGCGGGTAGGCAACGGCGTCAACCAGCTCGAACTCGTCGGTGTCCAGCTCGTCGATCAACGCGTTGGTCACCTTCGCGATGCTCGGCTCCAGATCAGCCACCATCTTCGGGGTGAACGCCCGGCTGATCAAGGTGCGCAGCTTCCGGTGCTCCGGCGGGTCGAGCTGGGTCAGGTTGCCGTCGAAGTCCCACTGGTCAGCCCCGGGCACGAATCTGCGGGCGACGTCGTTTGAGTAGGTCGCCGGGTCACTCAGCACCGTGACCGCCTCGGGATACCCATAGATGTGCCACATGCCCGTCTCGTCATCGAACTCGACCGGCTGGCTCGGTCGCTCACCGCGCAGCCACCGGTGGCGCGGGTGGACATTCCACAAGTCAGTGGTGGCGTTCATCGGACTCTCTTTCGCTCGGGAGTTGGTGGACGGTGCGGCATCATCCGGTGCGTAGCGGGAGCGTGGCGACCCCGATCGCATCGGGCAGTGACATGAAGGTGGGCGGCTCCGCCGGGTCGATGGACAGTGCGGGGTACCGGTCAAGCAACATGTTCAGCGCGATGGTGCTCTCCAGCCGGGCCAGTGGGGCGCCGAGGCAGAAGTGGATGCCGTGGCTGAACCCGATGTGCGGGTTGGGGTCACGGGCCGGGTCGAAGGTGTCGGGATCGGTGAACTGGCGAGGATCCCGGTTAGCCGCGCCGACCCAGACCCGCACCAGTCGGTCTGCGTCCACGTGGTGTCCGTCGAGTTCGAACTCCTTGGCGGTGGCTCGATAGATCGCGGCGACCGGGCTGAGGAAGCGCAGCGACTCCTCGACGGCACCGGACACAAGAGACCGGTCCGCACGCACCCGCGCGGCGGCCTCGGGGTACGCATCCAGGCACAGGACCAGGTTGCCGAGCAAAGCGCTGGTGGTTGCGTGGCCCACGACGAGCAACTCATTGGCGAAATTGAGCACTTGCGCGTCGGTCAGCCGGTCACCGTCGACCTCCGCCTGGACCAGGCTGGTCAGCAGATCGTCCTTGGGGTGCCTGCGCCGCTCGGCGACCTGTGCGGCCAGGTACTCGTGCATCTCGGGGACGTACCGATTGGCGGCTGCAACATCGACGTCCTCGCCGTCGGCCTCGTCGTCGAGCAGGGCGCTCGCGCTCTGCGCCATCCGGTCGACCCACTTCTTGAACAGGTCACGATCGCTCGCCGGCACGCCCAGGAGCTCGCAGATCACTATCACTGGGAGGGGGTAGGTCAGGGCAGCGACCAGCTCCAACTTGCCTTGGCTGCCCGCCTGGTCGAGCAGCTCGCGAGTGAGAGCGGCGATCCGGGGCTCCAGGTCGGCAACCGTCTTCGGAGTGAACGCCCGGCTCACGAGCTTGCGCAGCTTGCCATGCGCGGGCGGATCGGACTGCAGCAGGCTGCCTTCCTGGACCTTCTCGTCAAGCTCGGCACCTTCGTCAAGGAAGAGCCGGCCCACGTCGTTGGAGAAGATCTGCGGGCTGGTCAGCGCCTTCGCCGCTTCGAGGTAGCCATAGATGTCGATACTGCCGTCCTCGTCGAATCGGACGTTGTGCTCCGGCCGCTGTCCACGCAACCACGTGTGGTCGGGTCGGATGTTCCAACGATCAGCGAGCGTGGTCATGTTGCTCCTTGGAAGTTCTGAGTCGGGTCTCGTCTGACCTGGCCCGGCGTGAGATCGAGGAGACGCCGCCACCCCTACGACCCCACGCCTTCGTGGCGTCACACGTAACAGGGCGCCAACGTGGCTCGGGTGGCATCACCCAACGGTGATGTGCAGGTCCTTCACGCTGATCAGGTCCTGTGAGGGGACGAACGTCGGTGGCGTCTGCGGGTCGAGGCCGAGCACGGCATAGCGGTCGAAGATGATGTCGAGTGCAACGCGGCCCTCCAGCCGGGCCAGCGGGGCACCGAGGCAGAAGTGGATGCCGCGGCCGAAACCGATGTGCGGGTTGGGGTCGCGCGTGACGTCGAAGGTGTTCGGGTCGGTGAATTGGCGGTCATCCCGGTTGGCGGCGGCGGTCCAGACGATCACCATCCGCTCGGGCGGGATCCGCTTGCCGGCGAGCTCGGTTTCCATGCTGGTTACCCGGTACACGGCCGAGACCGGCGTCATAAACCGGTGCACCTCCTCGAACGCGGTGGGCACCAGCGAGCGGTCGGCCCTGACCTTGGCCTGCTGGTCGGGGAAGGCGTCCAGACACAGCACCGAGTTGGTCAGCAGCATCGCCGTGGTGGCGTGCCCCGCGACCAGCAGCAGGTTGCAGACCTTGGCGATCTGGTAGTCGGACAGCCGCTGCCCGTCGACCTCGGCCTCCACGAACCGGGTGATCAGGTCGTCGCGACCGCGCTTGCGGCGCTCACCGGCGTGCTCGAGCAGGTACTCCGTGATCCGCTCCGAGGCCTCGATCTGGTCGCGGGCGTCCTGAGCCTGCTTCTCCGGGTCGTCGGACAGGTCGTACCGCCCGTTCGCGGCCATCATGTCGTCGACCCATTGCTTGAACAACGGGTAGTCGCTGGCGGGTACGCCGAGCATTTCGGAGATCACGATGATCGGCAGCGGGTACGCCAGGTTGGCCACCAGGTCGAACCGGTCCCGGCCCTGGAGCTGGTCGATCAGCTCGTGGGTGATCTCCGCGACGCGGGGCTCCAGGTCCGCCACCATCCGCGGGGTGAACGCGTGTGCCGCCAGATTGCGCAGCTCGCGGTGGTCCGGCGGGTCGAGCTGGGTCAGATTGCCCTCGGCGAACTGCTCGCCGTTCTCCGGCGCGAACCGACGGGCCGTCTGGGACGAGTAGACCTCCGTGTTGTTGAGGACTTCCAGCGCCTCCGGATATCCGTAGACGTGCCAGATGTCGGTGGCCTCGTCCCGCCACACCGGATGCTCCGGCCGCTCGCCGCGCATCCAGAAGTGCTTGGGGTTCCCGGCCCACTGGTCTGCGAGCAAGGTCATCGGTTCTCCTCCGTGGTTGGGATGGACTCAGCAGGCGCCAACACCGCAGTGATAGCCCGGCAGATCTCGGCGACTGGACCCGGCAGGTGCATGTCGACGTGTTTGCAGTGGATGTCCTGTTCGCTCACCGTTCCGGTGACGTGCGCCGACCACAGACCGGCGTAGGACCCGTCCTTGTCCTCGGTGGCGTTGCAGAACAACACATCGCCCTGGAATACCGGTGACTGGAAGTCCTTCAGCATCCGCATGTGCTCGACGTTGATCGCCGACGTACTGTCCACGAGGGACCGTTTGTCGCCGTTGGTCAGCCCCGCCAGCGCCGGCAGATGACGGCTGAAGAAGGACCGTGCCTCGTCCAGATCGGGGGTCTCGTTGTCGGCGAACCACGAGGCGGGAACGCAGTCGAGCAGGACGAGGCCGGCCACCTGATGCCCCCTGCACTGCAGTTCGGCAGCGATCGCATGGGCCAGGGTGCCCCCGAGCGAGAGTCCGATCAGCGTGAACGGCCCGTCCGGCTGCACGCGCAGGATCTGGTTCACGTAGTCGTCGACCATCTCCTCAATCGAGGCGGGGATCGGAACGTCGGTGAATCCCCTGGCCTGGATCGCGTAGATCGGCCGGTCGTCAGGCAGGTGGTTGAGGTAGCCGAGGTACGCCCACGACAGGCCGATGCCGGGGTGTATGAACCACAGCGGCTCGCGGTCGCCGGTGGTGCGCATAGGCAACACGACGTCGAAGGGATCGCTGTGTCCGTTGGTGTCCGCGCCGGAGGTGAGCTGCTCGGCCAACCCGGCGACGGTCGGTGACTGGAAGACCGCATGGATCGCAAGCTCAACGCCGAGTGCGGCACGGATCCGGCTGATCAGTCGGGTTGCGAGCAACGAGTGGCCGCCGAGGGCGAAGAAGTCGTCATCTATCCCCACCCTCGGCAGGCCGAGCACCTCGGCGAACAGTCCGGTGAGGGCCTCCTGCCACGGCGTGGACGGGGCGCGCCCGCTGCTGACAGCGGCGTAGTCGGGCGCAGGGAGCATCCGGCGGTCGAGTTTCCCGTTGGGTGTCAACGGCAGTTCGCCGATGGCCAGCACAGCGGCGGGCACCATGTGCTCGGGCAGGTGCTTGCGCACGTGGTCACGCAACTCGCCGACGAGGGCGGCGATCTGACGGGCCCGCACGGGGGCGTTGTACAACGGCCTGCCTGGATCGCCGCCGACGACGGTGCCGGACAGCGCCGGCTCCCCCGCCGCTCCGTCGGGGAACAGGAGCAGGTCGAATCGTTCCGGCATCGTGCTGGGGATCGCCAGCGCGCCCCAGCCGTGCGCGGCCGCCCACTCGTTCGCGTCCGTCGGATCGACGTCACCGCCGAAGCGGGCGTTCGGCAGCCCGGAGATCCGCACCGGGCCGTTGGGCTGCTCCCGGCCGAACCGCTCGGCGTCGGCGAACCCGTGCCAGGGCCGGCTGAGTGCGTCGGCCACGTCCTGGGTTCGCGCTGTGTGCAGTACGACTTCGTAGCGGTGCCGAGTCAGCTCGTTGTGGTGGCGGCCGGGCTTGAGCTGGATGTCGGCCCCCATGTCGTGTGCACGTGCCCAGTCGTCGAACCAGTCGGGGGCGACGACGAGTTCCCGCTCGGTGAGCACTGCCCGGTCGACCGTGGTACGCACGGCCGACTCGGCCGCCCCGGGCGTGCGGACTCGTGCAACCTCGGCGTGCAACGTGCGCAAGGAGTCCGCGTTACGTACGTCACCGACCACGATCCGGCCGTTGGGGCGCAATAGCGCGGTGATCTTGTCGAGCACGGTCCGCAGGTACTCGATGTCGGGGAAGTACTGCACCACCGAGTTCAGCACCACGACATCGAAGTGGCCCGTGGGCAGGCCGTCGGTCTCGTCGGCGGCCCGGGCGAACAGCCGCACACGGTCGGCAAGGCCGGCATCAGCACACTGCGCGCCGAGGCGGTCGATCACCTCGACCGAGATGTCTGTGCCCCAGAACTCGTCGACGTGGGGCGCGATGCGCGACAGCAACAACGCCGAGCCGACACCGATCTCCAGCACCCGACGCGGCGACGACCGCAGCACCTGCTCGACCGCGGCGTCCCGCCAGGCCGACATCTCGGCGAGCGGGATCGGCTCTCCGGTGTAGGCGGACTTCCAGAGGGCGAAGTCCTCGCCCCACTCGGCCTGCGTCGACTCCTCGACCGTGTAGGCCTGGTCGTAGACCTGCCGCCACTCCGCCACCTGCTGGGCCACATCGGCAGCCGCACCAACGGTTTCGGCCGGGACGATGTAACCGACCAGGCGACGGTCGCCTGGCCGGTCCTCCCGAGCGATCACGGCGGCCTGCGCAACACCCTCATGCGCGGTGAGTACCGCCTCGATCTCGCCCGGTTCGATCCGGAAACCACGGACCTTCAGCTGGAAGTCGGCGCGGCCGACGTAGTCCAATTCACCGTTCGCCCGCCAGCGGACCAGGTCACCAGTGCGGTACATGCGGTTGCCGGCGGCGAAGGGGTCGGCGACGAACCGTCCGGCGGTCAGTCCTGGCCGGCCGAGGTAGCCGCGGGCCAGACCGAGACCCGCGATGTACAGTTCGCCGACCACGCCCGGTGGCACCAGCCGCAGGTTCTGGTCGAGGACATAGACCTGGGTGTTGGCAATGGGTGCGCCGATCGACGGTGCCGAGTCGGTGACCGCCGCGCTGGTCGACCAGATGGTGGTCTCCGTTGGACCGTACAGATTGGTGACGCTGGTACCGACGGCCCGCAGCACGTCGGCGAGCGCGGGCGGCAGCGCCTCGCCACCGACGAGCAGCCGCAGGCCGCGCAGCGCCTCCGGGTCGTGCTCGATGAGCGTCTGCCACAGTGCCGGAGTCGCCTGCATGATCGTGACCCCGTGTCGGCGGATGAGCTCCCGCAGGGCGCTCGGCTGGGCCACCGACTCGGTGGGCGCCACGACGACGGCGGATCCGGCCAGCAGCGGCAGATACATCTCCAGTCCAGCGATGTCGAAGGCGGCGGTGGTGACCGAGAGCAGCCGGTCGTGCGGTCGCAGCGGGAACGCCTGTGCCATCGCCCCGAGGAAGTTCACCAGCGCGACGTGCGGTACGACCACGCCTTTCGGTGTCCCCGTGGAGCCGGAGGTATAGATGACGTACGCCGCGCTGTCCGGCGCCAGGTCGACGTCTGGTGCGGTGGTGGGGAACCCGGTGAGATCCCATGCAACGGTGTCGGCATCGATCACCAGCGCCGGGTCACAGTCGCCGATGACGTAGTCGATGCGGGCGGCCGGGTGCGCCGGGTCGACCGGTACATAGCCGGCGCCGGACTTGAGCACGGCGAGCAGCGCCACCGGCAGGTCGAGCGACCGCGGAAGCATCACGACGACGCGGCGTTCGGCGCCGGCACCCTTGCGGATCAGGTAGTGCGCCAACTGGTTCGCGCGGGCGTCGAGCTCCCGGTAGGTCAGCGTGGACTCACCGGAGATGACCGCGACGGCATCCGGCGTCGCCTCCACCTGCTGGGCGAACATCCCAGGCAGGGTGAGCTCGGGCACGGGTCGTTCGGTGGCGTTGTAGTGCCGCAGTAGTTCCAGCTCACCGGGTGCCAGCAGGTCCAGCGACCGCAGGGGTACCTCCGGTGCGTCGGCCAACTGGGCGAGCACCCGGCCGAGCCGGGCCGCGATGCCCGTGACCGCCTCGCCGTTGAACGCGGCGTCCTGGTACTGCAGGCCGACTCGCAGCAGGGGATCAACGGACGCCACGACGACCAACGGGTAGTGGGTACCGCTGAGCGGGCGGATACCGGTGACGGCGATGCCCGCGGCGTCGGTGGCCTCGCTGATGCCCGCGCGGTCGATCGGGTACGACTCGAACAACACGAGGGTGTCGAAGAGCGTGCCGACCCCAGTGGCGCGGTGGATGTCGGCCAGCCCGTGATGGTGGTGATCCATCAACGCCGTCTGCCGCTGTTGCAGCGTGGTCAGCACGCTGGCGAGAGTGTCCGCGCTGGTGGTGCGCACCCGGACCGGGATGGTGTTGACGAAGAGGCCGACCATCGAGTCCACGCCCTCCACCACCGGCGGCCGCCCGGACACGGTGGCGCCGAAGACGACGTCGTCGCGGCCGGTCAACGCCGACAGCAGCACCGCCCACGCCCCCTGCACCAGCGTGTTCATCGTGATGCCGAGCTCGGCAGCGCGTCGGGTGAGCTTCCGCGCCTGCTCCGTCCCGAGCGGCACCTCGACCTGCCCCAGCCCGGACTGTGTGTGGTGGTCACCCGCGGCCAGCAGGGTTGGCTCCGTGACGCCCGCCATCTCCTCGGCCCACTGGCGAGCCGCCGCCGCACGATCCCGAGCGGCGTACCAGGCGAGGAAGTCGCGGAAGGGCCGGACTCGGCCCAACGCGCCGGGGTCGCCCGAGGACTCGTAGAGCCGCAGCAGGTCGCGCATCAGCAGCGGCAGCGACCAGCCGTCGTAGAGCACGTGGTTGGCGGTGAACACCAACTCCGAACGCTCGGGTTCCATCCGTACCAGCGACATGCGCAACAGCGGTGGCCGGGCCGGGTCGAAACGGGTGGCGTGGTCCTCGGCCAGGAACTTCTCGAACGCCTCAGCCCGCTCGTCGGCGCTGAGCGAGCGCAGGTCGACTTCGGTCCAGGGCAGGTCGACGTCGTCGACCACGAGCTGCAGCCAGCCACTGTCCGCATGGGACACGAAGGCGGCGCGCAGGTTCGGGTACCGGTCCAGCAGCGCCTGCCCGGCCCGGCGCAGTCGTTCGGCGTCGACGGATCCGCTGAGGTGGAACACCAACTGCATGTGGTACGCGTCGAACGTCGACTGCGCGAGCATGCTGTGGAACAGCAGCCCCGACTGCATCGGTGTCAACGGCCACACGTCGCGCAGCCTCGGGTAGCGCCGCGCAAGCAGATCGACCGCGTGTGGGTCAAGCGAAACCAGCGGCAGGTCCGACGGCGTGAGTCCACCTGCCGCAGGGTCAGCGACGTGGCTCGCGAGCCCGGCAAGCGCCTCGGTCCACAGGTCGGCCAGCGCCCCCACTTCGGCCCGGGAGAGCAGTCCGGTCGGGAACGCGAACCGGGCGGCGAGCGTCGGGCCGGCTGCGGTCTCCATCACGTACGCGCTGATGTCCACCGTTGCCATCGCCGGCTGGTCGGCGTCGAGATCGGCGAGCAGGCCGAGCGCGTCGCCCGCCACTGCCCAACCGGTGTCGGACACCTCGCTGTCGGCGGCAACCCTGCCTAGGTAGTTGAACCCGATCTGCCCCACCGGCAGTCGGCTCAGCTCCCGCTCGGTGTCCGGGTTCAGGTGGCGCAGCAGGCCGTAGCCGACTCCCTTGTCCGGCAAGGAGATCAGCTGTTCCTTGACCGACTTCACCAGCGCGCCGGCCGCGGGCCCGCCGGTGAAGGCGTCGGTGACATCGATATCGGTGAGATCGAGCCGGACCGGGAACATGCTGGTGAACCAGCCGACCGTGCGGGACAGGTCGGCGCCGGGCACCACCTGCTCCTCCCGCCCGTGCCCCTCGACACGGATGAGTGCCGACGGCTCCACGACCCCGCGGTCGGCCCGCCACCTGGTCAGCGCCAGCGCCAGCGTGGCGAGCAGACCGTCGTTGACGCCACCGTGGAACGCCGCGGGCACACGGTTCAACACCGCCTCGGTGACCTGTGGCGAGACCTCGACCACCACACTGTCCACAGTGGCCATGGTGTCGACCGCTGGGTCCAGCGCGCGAGTGCCGAGCAGCGGGTCCGGGCCGTCGAGGATCGCCCACCACAGCGGCAGCTCCCCGGCCCGCTCGGCCGCCGCGTCGACCAACGCATGCGCCCAGCGCCGCACCGAGGTACCGACTTTGGCCAGAACTGGGGTACGGCCCGCATGTGCGGCCTGCCACGCGGTGGCGAGGTCCGGCACGAGGATGCGCCAGGACACGCCGTCAACCACGAGGTGGTGCAGGACAATCAGCAGCCGGCCCTTGCCGTCCGCCCGGTCGAACCATACGAGCCGGGCCATTTCCCCGGCAACCGGGTCGAGTTCCCCGGTGGTGGCATCCAGCTCGGCCGTGGCGAGCCGCCGCCAGGCGTCGGTGTCCCATGGGGACTCGCACGGCACCCGGCGCAGCAGCGGCACCGGGTCAACCGAACCCGGCTCGCCGATCACCATGCTGTCGTCGACCATCCGGCTCCGCAGTACGTCGTGCCGGTCCAGCACGGCGCGCAGCGCGGTGACCAGCTCGTCCGCCACCACACCGGCAGGCAGGTCCAGGATGACTGACATCGCGAACCTCTTGCGTATGCCGCCCAGGTCTTCGAGGTACCTGGCCACCGGTGGCAGCGGGAGCGGGCCGCTGGCGCCGCCCTCCAACTCGGCGAGTACGGGCCGCTGTCCTGAGCTGCGACGAGCCGCAGCGGCGACCGCGAGCTCGGCGACGGTACGGCACTCGAAGACATCCCTCGGGGTGATCTCCACCCCGAGCGCGCTCGCCTGCGCGACCACCTGAATCGACCGGATGCTGTCGCCGCCGACGGCGAAGAAGTCGTCGTCCGTGCCGACCTGGCCGAGGCCGAGAACCTCGGCATACACCCCTACGAGGATCTCCTCGTCCGACGAGTGCGGGGCGCGATACTCAGCGGCGACGAACTCGGGTTCGGGCAGCGCGCTCCGGTCGAGCTTCCCGTTGGAGCGCAACGGAAACCGGTCCATGACCGTGATCACGGCAGGCACCATGAACTCCGGTAGCCGGGCGGCAACGAACCGGCGCACCTCATCTCGGGAGACACCGGAGACCAAATCGACATCAGCGTCGAGTTCGCCCTGGTGCACTCCTTCCGGGATGACGTAACCGACCAGCATGGGCCGGCTCCGGCCGGCGCTGTGCACGGTGACCGCGGCCTGGGCCACTCCGGGATGAGCGACCAGTGCCGCTTCCACCTCGGCCGGTTCGATACGGATACCGCGTATCTTCATCTGGGCGTCGCCCCGGCCGACGTACTCCAGGGCACCGAGTTCGTCCCATCGCGCCAGGTCACCGGTGCGATACATCCGGGACCCCGGCGGCCCGAACGGGTCGGCCACGAAGTGGTCGGCGGTCAGCGATGTCCGTCCGTGATAGCCACGGGCAATGTCCCCGGCCACGTACAGCTCGCCGACAACCCCGACCGGCACCGGTCGCAGGCCATCGCCGAGCACGTACGCGCGCATGTTGCCGAGCGGGGAACCGATGCGCACCCCGTCGCCCAACATCGGGGACGCGGTGGCGTAGAAGCTCTCGGTCTGCCCGTACGTGTTCACCACGCCTACGCCCGGGATCGCCTCGCGCACCTTGTGCACCAGAGCGTCCGACAGCGACTCGCCCGCGAAGACGACGGCGCTTGCACTGATCTCCTTCGGCACCTGGTCAAGGAGCTCGGCGAACACCGAGGGCACGGAGCTGATCACCCCGCCCGTCCAGCCGCCGCGCTCGCCGACCACCAGGACATCGCGGGCGACTTCGACGGTGCCACCGGCGAGGAGGGTGGCGAAGATCTCGAACACCGAGACGTCGAAGTTCACCGAGGTCGCCGCGAGCATCCGGGTGGTCGAGTCGATGCCGACGGTGTCGATGAGCTGGGTCAGCCCGTTGACCACGCCCCGCTGGGTGATGACGACCCCCTTGGGGGTGCCGGTGGAGCCGGAGGTGTACATGACGTAGGCGGTATTGGCCGGCCGCGCTGCCACGATCACGCCCGCGCTGTCCGGACGCGGCTGGTCCAGGTGGATACGGGGGCAGTCGATCGCCGGGAGCACGTGCTCGGTCACGGTGTCGGTGATCATCAGTGCCGGTCGGGCATCACCGAGGATCAACTCCAGCCGCACACTCGGGTGCTGGGGGTCTATCGGGAGGTAGGCGCCGCCTGCCTTCCACACCGCCAACAGTGCGACGACAAGATCCGCCGACCGCGGTAGTGCGACGCCGACGACGGTCTCCGGACCGACACCGTGGCCGGCCAGCTCCGCCGCGAGCCGGCTTGCCTGGCTGTCCAACTCCCGGTAGGTCAACACGTCTTCACCGCAGTCGACGGCGACCGCGTTGGGGCAGAGCGCCACGTGGCGCTCCACCAGCTCCGCAACTGTCACGTCCGGGACCGGCACGGACGTGTTGTTGAAGGCCACCAACACGCGGTCCAGGTCGGCGGGGCCCATCAGGTCGACGGCGTCGACCAGCTGCTCGGGGTCGGCGACGAGGCCGGAAAGGAGCCGGACGAAGCAGTCGGTGATGCGCTGGGCAGTGCTCTGCTCGAACAGGTCGGTCGCGTACTCGAGCGCGCCGACGACACCCCGGCCGGGCAGGTCGGCCATGCTGACGAACAGGTCGAACTTGGCTGTTCCGGTCCGTACGTGCTCGAAGCCAACGGTGAGCCCGGGGAAGGTGAAGTCCTCATGTGTGAAGTTCTGCCAGGCGAACATGACCTGGAACAGCGGCTGGTACGCGGTGGACCGCTCCGGCTTGAGCAGCTCCACCAGCCGCTCGAACGGGATGTCCTGGTTCTCGTAAGCCGCGAGTGCCCGGTCCCGCACCTGGCGCAGGAGATCGACGAACGTTGGGTTTTCGGACAGGTCGGCGCGTAGCACCCAGGTGTTGACGAAGAAGCCGACCAGATCGGTGAGCTGCTCGTCGGTGCGGTTGGCGATCGGCGAACCGATCGTGAGGTCATCGCCGGCGCCGAGCCGGGACAGCAGCACCGCCAGTACGCCCTGCAGCGTCATCGCCACGGTGGCGTCGTTGCTTCGGGCCAGTGCCTCGACCCTGCGCATCGTGTCCGCGTCCACCGCGAACTCGACGACATCGCCGCGGTGGCTCGCCCTGGGCGGGCGCAGGCGGTCCGTCGGCAGGGACAACGGCTGTGGGATCCCGGCGAGTTCGGTGTGCCAGTAGGAGCTCTGCGCCGCCATCACACTATCCGGATCGGACTCGTCGCCGAGCAGCTCGCGCTGCCACAGCGTGTAGTCGATGTACTGGACCGGCAAGTCGGCCCAGTCCGGTGTCACGCCGTCGAGCCGAGCCGCGTAGGCCGTGGCCAGGTCGCGGGCCAGCGGCGCCATGGACGAACCGTCGGTGGCGATGTGGTGGATCACGAGCACGAGCACGTGTTCGTCCGGCGCGGACCGCAGCAGGCACGCCACCACCGGGATCCGGCCGGCCAGGTCGAACTGATGGTTGGCGGCCGCCGCAATGGCATCGTCGACGTCCTCGGGCTGGACATCGACGACGGGCACGTCGACACGCACCTCGGACGCGGGCAGCACCCGCTGGTGAGGAACGCCGTTGGCGTCCTCAACGAAGATCGTGCGCAGGCTCTCGTGGCGTACGACCACATCCCGCACCGCTGACTGCAAGGCGGCCGGCACCAGTTCGCCGGTCAACCGCAGCGGGAACGGCGCGTTGTAGGTGGACGACGGCCCTTCGAACCGGGCGATGAACCACAGCCGCTGCTGGGCGAACGACAGCGGTACCTGCTCGGGCCGGCTCGTGGTCGGGCGCAGGGCGGGCCGGACCTGGGTGTCCGCCGAGAGGTGGCCGACCAGTTCGGCGACCGTGGTGGCGTGGAAGACCGTGGAGATCGGTATCTCCACGTCGAACGCCGTACGGATCCGGCTGACCAGCCGGGTGGCCAGCAGCGAGTGGCCGCCGAGTGTGAAGAAGTCGTCGTCGATGCCCACTCGGTCGAGACCGAGCACGTCCGCGAACAGTCCGCAAAGGACCTGCTCGCGCGGGTTGCGGGGACTGCGGCCGGAGCCCTCACCCGCATGGTCGGGTACGGGGAGGGCCCTGCGGTCGACCTTGCCGTTGGCGGTCAGCGGGATCTCCCCGACCGCTATCAGGGTGTCCGGCAGCATGTACTCGGGCAGTTGGACCCGCAGATGGTCGTGCACCTCAGCGACGAGTGCGCCGATCCGGCGTGCCCTCGCCGGGTTGTTGGCCAGGGTCAGACGGCCGGCGACGACGCACCCGCCGGCGAGGACCCGCCCACGGGCGACATCCCCGGGCACCACGACCGCGTCGAAACACTCCGGTGCCGCGGCCGGGGCCAGCACCACGCCCAGGTTGTGTTCGGTCGCCCACTGTACGAGGTGCTCGGGATCCACCACTGGTCCCACGGGCAGGCCCGACGCTTCGACGTCCTCGGCGAGCCGGGCGTTCGGGATGCCGCTGACCCGCAACGGACCCCCGTCGTACTGGCGGGCGAGCTCGTCGATCCGGTCTACCTGGTGGCCCCACCGCAGCACCGGCGCGGCGCCGAGGTCGATCACGTCGGCAGCGGCCTTGTGCAGGGTGACCTCGTAACGGTGCCGGGTCAGCTCGTTGTGCGCAAGCCCGCGCTTGAGCCGGATGTCGGCGATCACGCCGTGCCGGGTGGCCCACGCGTGGAACCACTCCGGGTCCAGCACCAGCTCCTTGTCCAGCAATACCGCGCGCGCGACGGCCGCTCGGCGGGCGGTGAGCGGCTCTTCGGGATGGCGGGCGTACCGCACCCCGGCGTGGAACAGCGACAGCGACGCTGCTGACCGGACATCGCCCACGACGATCCGCCCGCCGGGGGCGAGCAGGTCCACCGCGTAGCTGAGGACGGCATCGAGGTAGTCGGCGTCCGGGAAGTACTGGACCACCGAGTTCACCACGATCGTGTCGAAGTGGTGGGCCGGCATCTCGCCGAGCTGATCCGCGGCTGCCGTGCGCAGCCGCACCCGGTCGGCGTAGCCCAGGCGCCCGACCTGCTCGGTCAGCCGGTCGATGACCGGCGCCGAGAGGTCAGTGCCCCAGAACTCGTCGACCTCCGCCAGCAGTTGGGACATGAGCAGGCCGGAACCGACACCGATCTCCAGCACCCGCCGCGGGGACCAGGCCAGGATCTGGTCCACCGCGGCCGCCCGCCATGCCGTCATCTGCGGCAATGGGATGGGGGCGCCGTCGTAGCTGGAGTTCCACCCCTTGAAGTCCTCGCCCCAGACGGCGTCCGCGTCCGCGTAGAGGACGTCGTAGAGCTGTTGCCACTCATCGACCTGTTCGACGGCACCGGCCGCGTCGGCGTCGCCGTCCCCGGGAACCAGGTAGCCGACCAAGCGCCGGTCACCGCGCGTGTCCCCGCTCCACACTACGACGGCCCGGGCGACCTCGCCGTGGGCGAGCATCGCCGCTTCGACCTCGCCGGGCTCGATCCGGAACCCACGAATCTTGACCTGCTCGTCCACCCGGCCCCGGAACACCAGCTCCCCATCGGAGCCCCGGGCCACGATGTCGCCGGTCCGGTACATCCGTTCGCCGACGGGACCGAACGGACAGGCCACGAACCGTTCGGCGGTCAGGCCGGGACGGTGTGCGTATCCGCGGGCCAGCCCGGTGCCGCCGATGTACAGCTCGCCCGGCACCCCCGGCATCACCGGGCGCAGCGCGTCATCCAGCACGTAGATGCGCGCCCCGTCCATCGGGGCGCCGATGGGCACCGGGTCACGGACGTCACCCAGTGAACGCATCGGGTAGCAGGTGGCGAAAACGGTCGTCTCGGTGGGGCCGTAACCGTCCACAACGATCAACCCGGGGCAGGCCCGCATGACCTGCTCAACCGCGGCGGGCTGCACCACGTCACCACCCGTCCAGACCTCGCGGACGCCCGCGAGGCAGGTCGGGTGCTCCTCCGCGATGACGCTGAACAGTCCGGCGGTCAACCACAGCGCGGTCACCCCGTGCTCGGCCACGAGCACTGCCAGCGCTGAGGGATCCAATCGGCCAGGGGGTGCCAGCACGATCCGCCCGCCAGTCAGCAGCGGGATCCACTGCTCGTAGGTCAAGGCGTCGAACGCCTGCGGCGAGTACATCAGCACCCGTTCATGGGCACCACCGCGCAAGCGGTGGTCGTCGGCCAGCCCGACGACCGCCCCGTGCGGTACGACGACGCCCTTGGGGACACCGAGCGACCCGGATGTATACATCACGGACGCCTGCTGGTCCGCGTGGATCTCCTTCGTGGGCAACGGTGCGGCCAGCGCGATCCGCTGCGCCACCGCGGGTTCGTCCAGCAGCAGCGTGGGACAGTCCCCCGCGGTGAACAGCTCGGCGAACTCGGCCACCGTGACCACGAGCGCGGGCCGGGCGTCGCGCAGCATGAAGGCCAGGCGGTCGGCCGGGTAGTCGGGATCCAACGGCAGGTACGCCGCACCCGCCTTGAGGACGGCCAGCAGGGCGACGACGAGGTCAGGCGACCTGGGCAGGGTGAGCCCGACCACCGCCTCGCGGTCCACTCCCTGCGCAGCGAGAACCGCCGCAAGCCGATCGGCCCGAGCGTTCAGTTCTCCGTAGCTCAGCACGTCGTCACCGAAAGCGACGGCGACGGCATCCGGGGTCGCCGTGGCCTGCGCGGTGAACCGCTGCGGGACCGACTGTCCCGCGTCGGCGTCGGCGTCGGCGGTGTCGGTGGCCCCGCCGGTCAGGTAGCCGTTCTCCGTGGCCGTGGCCAGGTCGACCTGGCCCACCCGGGTGTCGGGGGCGGCGATGAGCTGCCTGAGTACCCGCGACATAAGAGCCGCGAAGGTCACCACGGTACGGCGGTCGAACACGTTGTGCTGATACTGCAGGCCGATGCGCAGCCTCGGGTCACCGAACGCCATCACCACGAGCGGGTAGTGGGCGCCGCTGAGCGGGCTGACCCCGGTCACGCGGATGCCTGCGGCGTCGTTGGCCTCAGCAAGGGCGACCGAGTCGATCGGGTACGACTCGTAGCCGACCAGGGTGTCGAACAGCACGTTCAGCCCGGTCGCCTGGTGGATGTCGAGCAGCCCGTGGTGCTGGTGCGCCAGCAGCGCGCCCTGGCGGCTCTGCAGCTCGGTAAGGAGCCCGCGCAGGGTCTGCGCCGGGTGGCAGTCGACCCGCACCGGCAGCGTGTTGATGAACAGGCCGATCATCGAGTCCATGCCGGCCACCTCGGGTGTTCTGCCGGACGCCGCGGCGCCGAAGACCACGTCGGAGCGCCCGGTCAGGTAGGCGAGCACCAGGGCCCAGGCGCCCTGCACCACGGTGTTCATCGTCAGGCCGAGCTCGCTCGCCAGCCGTTCGAGAGCCTCCGCCTGGTCCGCGCTGAGCGGGACGTCGACCTGGCCGATGCCCGAGGCGGCGGGCCGGTCGGCCGGCTGGGGAACGAGCAGGGTCGGCTCCTCGACGCCGGCCAGTTCTTGTGTCCAGGCAGCCGCCCCGGCCTCGTGGTCCTGCGCGACTAGCCATTGCAAGAAGTCGCGGTAGCCACGCACCCTCGGCAGCCCCGAATCGTCCCCATGGGACGCGTAGAGGTGGAGCAGATCCTGCATCAGCAGCGGTACGGACCAGCCGTCGAAGAGCACGTGGTGCGCGGTGAGCACCAGCTCGCACCGGTCCGGGCCGAGGGTGACCAGGGTGAGCCGCAGCAGCGGAGCCGTCGCGAGGTCGAAGTGAGTGGTGTGTTCCTCGTCGAGCAGCGCATCGAGGGCGGTCCGACGCTCGGGCTCGGCGAGTGCGCTGAGGTCGACGTGCCGCCACGGCAGCTCGACCCGGTCCCGCACGACCTGCACCCGGTCTCCGTCCGCGTTGCGGGCGAACGCAACCCGAAGGTTGGGGTACCGGTCGAGCAGCGCTTGCCCAGCACGACACATCCGTGTCGGGTCGACAGGGCCGTCAAGATGGAATACCAGGCGCATTTGGTACGCGTCGAAGCCGGCGCCCGCGAGCTGCGCGTGGAACAGCAGACCGGACTGCATCGGCGTCAACGGCCAGATGTCGCGCAGCCCCGGATAGGTCCGTTCCCAGGCGGTGATCTCGTGCTGGCTCGCCGAAACCAGCGACAGGTCCGATGGCGTCAGCCCACCGGCATCGGGCTCGGTCGCGTGCCGCGCGAGGCCGTGCAGGGCCTGCTCCCACAACCTGGCCAGCTCATCGGCATCGTCGCTAGTGAGGATCTTCGATGCGTAGTCGAAGCGCGCAAGGAGCACCGGGCCTTCCTCAGCGTCGGTGACCAGCGCGTGCACGTCGAGCACCGAGAGCGCGGACATGGCGGGATCGGGCTCCGCGACCAGGTCCGTGGTGCCGTCGGCCTGCAGCCAGCCGAGGTCACGCAGGCCCTTGGGCATGTCGGTGGCCGAGTAGCGGCCTAGGTAGTTGAACCCGACCTGGGGCGACGGGTAGCTCCGCAGGACCGACTCGGTGTCTGGGTTCAGGTACCGCAGCAGTCCGTACCCGATCCCCCGGTCCGGCAGGGCACGGAGCTGCTCCTTCACCGCCCGGACCGCTTCCCCGGCCTGCCGGGCACCGGCGAACGCTCCGCGGAGGTCGATGCGGTCGAGGTCGAGCCGGACCGGGTGCATCACGGTGAACCAGCCGACCGTGCGGGACAGGTCGGCGCCGGGAACGATCTGCTCCTCGCGGCCGTGGCCCTCGACATTCACCAGCAACGAGGAGTCCGCCGAGCCGTCGCGGCCGCGACGCCACTGGGCCACCGCAATCGCCAGGGCGGTGAGCAAACCGTCCTGGACATCGCCGTGGTAGGCGGTGGGCAGCGTGGTCAACAGGTGTCCGGTGACCGAGGCGGGCACCCGCTGCCACACATGGCCGACGGTCGACATCACGTCGACCTTCGGATCCAGCGGGCGGGCGCCGAGGGGGGCGTCTCCCGCCCCCAGGACCGCGCGCCACTTCGGCAGCTCAGCGACTCGCTGCGGGGAGTGGGCCTCCGTCACCAACGCGTGGGCCCACCTGCGCATCGAGGTGGCGACGGGCGGCAACGAGACCGTGTCGCCGTCGCAAAACTGCTGCCACGCGACGGCGAGGTCGGGCAGCAGGACCCGCCAGGACACGCCATCGACGACGAGGTGGTGCAACACGATCAGCAGCCGCCCCGTCCCCGCCGGCGGGGCGAACCAGACGAACTGGGCCATGCACCCGTCCGTCGCGTCGAGCCTGTGGGTGGCGGCGTCCAGTTCGGCGGCCGCGCGGTCGTGCCAGTCCTGGTCCCAGGGGCCGTCCCAGTCGACCTTGCTGACCAGGGGCGCCACGTCGGCCTCGCCCTGGGCGATGACCACGAGGCCGTCCGGCACCAACCGCGACCGCAGCGCGTCGTGGTGGTCGACGACCGCGGTGAGCGTGGCCAGCAGCCCGTCCCGGTCGATGCCGGCCGGCAGCTCGAGGACCATCGACATGGCGAACCGGTTCACGTCGCCGCCGAGGTGCAGCACCCGCCTCGCCACCGGCGGCAGCGGCAGCCAGCCGGTGCCGGCGCCCTCGAGCTCGGCCAGCACGGACCTGTTTTCGGTCACCGCGCCCGCCGCCCTCGCCCCGAGCTCCGCCGCAGTCCGGCACTCGAAGACGTCCCTCGGCGTGATCTCCAGGCCGAGTCCCTTGGCGCGGGACACGATCTGGATCGAGCGGATGCTGTCCCCGCCGAGGGCGAAGAAGTCATCGTCGACGCCGACCCGTTCGAGCCCGAGCACCTCGGCGTAGAGGCCGGTGAGGATCTCCTCGCCGGGCGTGCGCGCGGCACGATACTCGCCCGTGCCGAACTCGGGCTCCGGCAGTGCCGCCCGGTCGAGCTTGCCGTTCGGGGCCAAGGGAAGACGGTTCAGCAGGACGAAGACCGACGGGACCATGAACTCGGGTAACCGCTCGGCGGCGAACCGGCGCAGGTCCCGCGCGGAGAGCATGGTCGTCAGGTCCACGTTCAGGTCGCCGAGGCTGTCCACATCGCCGAACGCCTGGTCGCCGGCAGCGACCGGGACGATGTAGCCGACGAGGTGCTTGCCCGACTCACCCTCGTAGGTCGTGACCACAGCCTGCGCCACCCCGGGGTGCGTGGTGAGCGCGGCCTCGACCTCGCCGGTCTCGATGCGCACGCCGCGGATCTTGACCTGGGCGTCGTCGCGGCCGACGTACTCGTGGACACCGTCGTGGCCGGCCCGGACCAGGTCGCCGGTCCGGTACATCCGCGCACCAGGCGGGCCGAACGGGTCGGCGACGAACCGGGAGGCGGTCAGGGCACCGCGGCCGTGGTAGCCGCGGCCGATGAGACCCGCAACGTAGAGCTCACCGACGGCGTCGGCGGGCACCGGCCGGAGCCCCGGGCCGAGGACGTAGCACCGCATGTTGTCTAGCGGTGACCCGATCGGAACGGCGGGTCGCTCCCCCGGCTCACCGGTCGCGGTGTACGTCGTGGCGTAGAAGCTTTCGGTCTGCCCGTACGCATTGATCAACCGCGCCTCGGGCGCCGCGGCGCGGACCCAGCGCACCAGGGAGGTCGGCAGCGCCTCGCCGGCCAGCACGATGGTCGGCGCGTCGAGGCCATCGGCCACCTGGTCGAGGACCTCCGCGAGGACCGACGGCACGGTGCTGATGATGTCGCCGGACCAGCCGCCGCGCTCCCCGATGACGAGTCCGTCGCGCACGATCTCGACGCAGCCGCCGACGGAGAGCGGGGTGATGATCTCGAACACCGACACATCGAAGTTCACCGATGTTGCGGCGAGTACCCGCGACCCCGGGCGCACACCGGTGACGTCCGCGAGCCCTCGGACACCGTTGATCACCCCGGTGTGCGTGATCACAACGCCCTTGGGCGTACCGGTCGATCCCGACGTGAACATGACGTACGCGGCGTTGTCCGGGCTGGCCACCTCGATCGGACTGTCGTCCGCAGTGTCGACGTCCCGGTCGAGCAGCATCACCGGCACGTCCGCGGCGGGCAGCACCGACGCGGTCGCGCTGTCGGTGAGAACAAGACGCGGCCGGGCATCAGCGAGTATCGCGCCGAGTCGCCTGCCCGGATACTGCGGGTCGATGGGCACGTAGGCGGCACCGGCCTTGAGGATGCCGAGCATGCCGACCACGAGCTCAGCCGTTCGCGGCAGTGCCATGCCCACCAGGTCCTCCGGCCCGATACCTCGGCCGGCCAACGCGTTCGCCACCTGGTTCGCACGGGTGCGCAGTTCGCCGTAGGTGAGCGAGACGCCCTCACTGATCACGGCCACCGCGTGGGGATCAGCGTCGGCCTGCGCGTCGATGAGGCCGGGGACGGTGAGTGCGGGGACGGCGGACGTGGTGCCCGCGAACCGCTCGAGCAGCCGGTCACGCTCGGCAGCAGTCAGGGTGTCCGCGAGTGCCACTGGCAGGTCCGGTTCCTGGACCAGCCGCTGCACCACGCGCAGGTACCGCGCCACGACGTCGGCCGCGGTCGCGCGGTCGAACAGGTCGGTGGCGTACTCGAGATAGCAGCGCAGACCCCCGGTTTCCTGGTCGGGGAAGAGGTTGAACTCCAGGTCGAACTTGGCCGTCCGGGTATCGAGCACTTCCAGCCGCACGGTCAGGTCCGGCAGCTCGATGTCGATCTTGAAGTCGTCCTCCCAGGTGAACATCGCTTGGAACAGTGGGTGATACGCAGTGGACCGCTCCGGGTTGACCAGCTCGACCAGGCGCTCGAACGGGGCGTCCTGGTTGTCGTACGCGCTGAGGGCCTTGTCCTTGACCAGCTCCAGCAACTGTCCGAACGACGGGCCGCCGGACAGGTCGGCCCGCAGCACCCAGGTGTTGACGAAGAACCCGACCAGGTCGGCGAGTTGGTCGTCGGTGCGCCCGGCGATCGTCGACCCAATGGCGATGTCGGTGCCCGCGCCGAGGTGCTGGAGGAGGGCCAGCAGGCCGGCCTGCATCACCATGGGCACCGTCACCCCGTGCGCCCGGGCCAGTGCTTCGACTGCCGCCAGTTCCGTGCGGCTCAGCGAGCCGTCCACCACGTCGCCGCGGTGGCTGGGTACCGGCGGCCGCCGCCGGTCGAGCGGGAGCTTGGTCGGCTGGGGAATACCGGCCAGTTCCTGGCGCCAGTAATCGGCCTGCTTCGACAGCAGGCTGTCCGGGTCCGTCTCGTCGCCCAGCATCTCCCGTTGCCACAGGGTGTAGTCGACGTACTGGACGGGAAGTTCCGGCCAGTCCGGCGCTTCGGCCCGGACCCGCGCGGTGTAGGCGGCGGCCAGGTCGCGGGCCAACGGCGCCATCGACTCGCCGTCGCTGGCGATGTGGTGGATCAACAGGACCAGCACGTGCAGGTCCGAGCGGACGCGGAGCAAGGTGGCCCCCAGCGGGAGGTCCACCGCGATGTCCAGTTCCTGCCCGGCGGCTGACGAGACCGCCGCCTCCAGGTCCGGTTCGGCCACGTCGACCACGGGCAGGTCCACCACCGCCCGGTCAACGGGAAGCACGTCCTGGCACGGCACACCGTCGTCGTCCGTCACGATCAGGGTGCGCAGGCTCTCGTGCCTGGCGACGACGTCGTTCAGGGCGGCACGCAGCGCAGGAGCGTCGAGACGTCCCGCCAGGTTCAGCCGGAACGGCACGTTGTAGGTCGCGGACGGGCCCTCGAACTTGTCGACAAACCACAACCGGCGCTGAGCGAACGACAATGGGATCACGACTGGCCACTCCTGTTCATCCGGCGCAGACCTGGCCTGGTGGTTTCACTGGCTTCCTTGACCGCGCGTGCCAGGTCGACGATGGCGGAGGTCTGGAAGATGGTCCGAATCGAGATGGTGACGCCTAATTCCTTGCGGATACGGCTGCTGAGCCGCGTCGCCTCAAGCGACGTCCCGCCCAGTTCGAAGAAGTCGTCGTCAACACCGACGTCGTCGACCTCGAGTACCTCCGCGAACAGCACGCACAGCGCTGCCTCGTGCCGGTCGCGCGGCTCGCGATGGACGCGCTCCGCCCGTTCCGCTGAGGACAGCGCGGACACGTCGACCCTGCCGTTCGGCAGGCGAGGGATGTACGTCAGCAGGACGACGGCATCCGGGATCATGCAGCGCGGCAACCGGTCGACGGCGAACTCAGCCAGTTCGCCGGTGTCCACCCCGGCACCCACCACATATGCGGTGACGTGCGGAAGGTGGGGTTCGCTCCCCGCCACCACGGCGACCTCAACCACCTCGGGGTGCTCAGCCAGCGCCGATTCGACCACGGGCAAGCTGATCCGTACGCCGTGCACCGTCACCTGTCCGTCGGTACGGCCAACGCGCTCCAGACCGCCGTTTCGCCCGCGTCGCACCAGCTCGCCGGTGCGGAACATGCGAGACGCACCCGGACGGAACGGATCCGGGACGAACCACGCCGCGGTTGTCGCGGGCCGGCCGTGATAGCCGAGGCCGAGCGTCGGGCCGGCGACGTACAGTTCGCCGACAGCCCCCGGTGGCGCAGGCTGGAGGGTGCTGTCAAGGACGTAGAGCGTCATGCCCGGCAACGGTTGGCCCAGCGAGACGTCATCGGACATCTGCCCATCGGTTTCAAGCGAAGATGTGGTCGTGTAGCTGGTCTCGCTCGCGGCGTACGCGACCGCGCCGTGCGTCAAGTCGCCCTGCACGCCAGGGTCGGCGGCGATCTCGGCGCCGCCGCCGACGCACACCGCGCCGAGCACGCCGACCAGCCACAAGCCGAAGTCGCCGGTGAAACCGGTGAGCAAGCCCGCTTCGGCTGTGGCGTGCTCGATGCGCGCGGCGAGAGCCGCATGGCTGACCGCAACGGTCCGGCGGCCGTCCGGGTATCCCCAAGCCGGAAGGAGCGCGGCGATCTGGCCCGGGTTTACCGGCTCCAGTGCACTTGCTCCAGCCGACGGCGCGGGCAGCTCGGTGAGCACCATGTCCGCGTCGTCGTCCGCGGCCACCAGGCAGCCGCCCGCCCGCACCACCGCGACCAGCGCGATCACGACTTCCAGCGAGGACGGCAGCCGAACCGACACTGTGGTTTCCGGTACGACGCCACCGTCGACCAATGCCCGCGCCACCGCCGTGGTCCTGCGGTCGAGCTCCCGATAGGTGAGCGAGCCCTCGGCGCACCACACCGCGACGGCGTCCGGTGTCCGCGCCATCCGCGCGGCGAGCAGCGCGGAGACCGTCGTCCCGACGGGTGCGGGATCCTCAGCGACCGGGATCATCCGCTCGGCCGTGAAGAGGGCGTCCACCGCGCTGGCGCGCATCCCCGGGTCTTCCGCGATCTGGCGCAGGATCTGCGCGAACCTGGCTGCGATGTCGGCAGCCTCCCGGCCGAACACGTCCCGCCGGTACTGCACGCAGGGCCGCAGCGGACTGTCAGGCTCGGCGAACACCATGAGAGCCAACGGGTAGTGGCTCACCGTGAAGGAGCGGATCCCCAGCACCTGCAGCCCGGCCGCGTGGCCCGCGGCGGCGATGCCGGTCCGGTCGAGCGGGAACGACTGGAATCCAACCACCGTGTCGAACAACGCTGTCACGCCGGACGCCTGGTGCAGCGCACTGAGTCCGTGGTGGTGATGGTCGAGCAAGGTGGCTTGTCTGCCTTGTAGGTCGATGACCAGTTCGGCGAGCGTGCGGGCGGGATCCACGTCCAGGCGGACCGGCACCGTGTTGAGCAGCATGCCCACGATCGCGTCCACGCCGGGCACCGCGGGTGGGCGTCCGGAGGCGACAGCTCCGAACAGGACGTCCCGCCGACCGGTCAATTTGGACAGCAACAGCGCCCACGCCGTCTGGACAAGGGTGTTCATCGTTACCCCGAGCCGCGCAGCACACGCGGTGACCGCTTCGGACTCCGCCGCGGAGAGCGCCACGTCCACCTGTCCGATCCCCTCGCCGCCGTCGGTCCGGCGTCCGCTGCCGACCAGCGTTGGCTCGTCCACTCCGTCGAGTTCACCCGCCCATGCGGCCGCCGACTCGTTCGGGTCCTGCTCAGCGCGCCACTCGAGGAAGTCCCGTTGGCTGCGTGCCCTTGGCAGTCGCACGGATTCGGAGCCGTAGTGCAGCAGCAACTCCCGCACGATCAGCGGAATCGACCAGCCGTCGACGATCGCGTGGTGCGCGGTCAGTACGAGGTCCGCCACATCGGGTCCACTGTGGACCAGTGTCATCCGCAGCATCGGCGGCACCGCAGGGTCGAAGTGTTCCCGGAGGTCGTCGGCGAGTAGCCCCTCGAACGCGGTCATGCGCGCGGTCTCGTCCATGTCACTGAGGTCGACCACGCGCCACGGCAGCTCGGCGTCGGCGAGGATGAGCTGGACCATCGCTCCGCGACCGTCGTGGGCGAACACCGACCGCAGGCTCGCGTGCCGTGCCAGCAGTCGCTGCCCAGCCGCGCGCATCCGCGCTGGCTCGGTCGGCCCCAACAGCCTTAGAACGTACTGCACTTGGTACGCATCGAAGCCCGAGTCGACCGCCATGCTGTGGAACAGCAGGCCCGACTGCAACGGCGTCAACGGCCAGACCTCAACCAGGTTCGGGTGCCGCTCGGCCCACCCGTCCAGGTCGGCCTGCGTGACCGACACCAACGGTACGTCCGAGGGCACCAGCCCACAGACGCCCGGGCTGGCCGCGCGGCGAGCCAGTCCCGCCAGCGCGGTACACCACAAGTCCGCGATTTCCGCTACCTCATGGCGGGCCAGCACGCCCGAGGGCGCGGTGAACACCGCGCGCACCTGCGGGCCGTGCTCCGTGTCGACGAGGCTCGCGTTGATGTCCAGCTCGGCCGCCGCGGGCATCCTCGGGTCCTGGCCGGCGTCCAGCTGCGCGAGCTGGGGCACGTCGACTCGGCTCCAGGCGCCGGTGTCCGACGGAGCGAAGCGGCCGAGGTAGTTAAAGCCCACCTGAGGCATCGGATGCTCGTCGAGCACCGCCGCGGTGTCGTCGTTGAGGTGGCGCAGCAGCCCGTGCCCGATGCCCTTGTCAGGGACTGCCCGCAGGCGCTGCTTGGCCAGCATGACAGCCCGGCCCGCGGCCGGACCGCCGGCAAGCGCATCGGTGATGTCGATGTCGGCGAGATCAAGGCGAATCGGGTACACGGTGGTGAACCACCCCACCGTCCGCGACAGGTCGGCTCCCGGTGCCACGCTCTCCTCCCGGCCGTGTCCCTCCAGCCGGATCAGCACGGACGATTCGGCCTCCCCCTTGGCTCGCCGCCGCGCGGTCAGCGCCAGTGCCAACGCGGCGAGCAGGCCGTCCATCACTTCACCGCGGAACACCGACGGCAGAGTGGTCAGCAGCGCCTCGGTGACCGGGACCGGCACTGTCACCGGGACTTCGACCACGGTGCCGACCACATCGACTGACGGGTCAAGGCGACGCGTGCCGAGCAGCGGGTCCGGCCCGGCCAGGATCGAGTGCCACAGCGGCAGTTCGGCCAGTCGTCGCGGATTACGCGCCTCGTCGGCCAACGCGTACGCCCATCTGCGCATCGAGGTATGCACCTCGGGCAACCGCGGCTTCTCTCCACTGCGGACGGCAGCCCACGCGCCGGCGAGGTCCGACTGAAGGATGCGCCAGGACACACCGTCGACCGCGAGGTGATGCAGGACCACCAGCAGCTTCCCCGGCTGGCCGTCGAACCAGACGAAGCGGGCGACGGCCCCCGAGGACGGGTCCAGGCTCGCGGCTGCCCTGTCCATCTCCCGCGCGAGAGCCTGGTGCCAGGCTGGGCCGGACTCGCCGACGCCCTCGACCCGGTCGATGGCGGCCGAAACCGTACCGGCAGGCGCCACTACGATCTCGTCTCCCACCAGGCGCGCCCGCAGCAGGTCGTGATGGTTCAGCACGGCCAGCAGGGTCGAGGTCAGGCCCGCCTCGTCGATCCCCTCGGGCAGGGTCAACACCATTGCCTGCAGGAAGCGGCCGAATCCCGGGCCCCAGCCCCGGATCCACCGCGAGACCGGCAGCAACGGCATCGGCCCAGTGCCGCCGCCGTCGAGCTCGGCCAGCGCGGTGGTCGGCGCCGCCGCCGACCGCGTTGCCGCCAGCTCGGCCAGAGCGGCCACCGTCCGCCGCTCGAAGATCTCCTGGGCGCTGATCTGCACGCCATACTCCCGTACGCGCGAGACCACTTGGATCGACTGGATGCTGTCGCCGCCGATCGCGAAGAAGTCGTCGTCGACGCCAACCTCCTCAAGCCCGAGCACCTCGGCGAACTGCTGCGCGAGTGCCGCTTCGGTCTCGTCGCGTGGCGCCTGGTACGCCACCTGCCGCAGCCGGGGTGCCGGCAGCGCTGCGAGATCGGGCTTTCCGTTGGGGGTGAGGGGAATCCGGTCCAGCGGCACGAACGCCGCCGGGATCATCGAGGCGGGCAGCAGCCGTGCCACGAACGCGCGCAGGTCGCTAGCTGAGAAGGTCGGCTCCAGTGCGAGGGTGCCGTAGGAGCCGCTCAGCACGCCGATCGAGCGCTCCGCTCGCTCCTTCGGCACGACGTAGGCGACGAGCTGCTTGCTCGACCGCGTCTCACGGGCAACGACCACCGCGTCGGCGACGCCGGGGTGCGCGGTGAGCACGGCCGCCACCTCGTGGGTCTCGATCCGTACGCCGTGGATCTTGACCTGGGTGTCGGCCCGGCCGTGGAATATCAGCGTGCCATCCGCCGACCGGGCCGCCAGGTCCCCGGTGCGGTACATCCGGGCGCCGGCCGACCCCGACACGTCCGGGACGAACCGGGCTGCGGTCTCCCTCGGGTCACCCAGGTAGCCGCGGGCCAGCAGGGGTCCGGACACGTACAGCTCGCCGACGGTGTCCGGCGGGACCGGGCGCAGCGCGGCGTCCAGAACATGTACCTGCGCACTGCTGATGGGGCGGCCGATGGTTGGCATCCGGCCGTCGGCGACCAGCGGGTCGCTCATGGTGGCGCACACGGTGGTCTCGGTCGGTCCGTAAGCGTTGATCATCTTCCGGCCGCTGGCCCAGGCGTCGACGAGGTTCGGCGTGGTCGCGTCCCCGGCGACCACCAGGCACTCGACGGCGGGCATCGCCCCAGCCGCAAGCGTGGCCAGCACGGGCGGCGGCAGCGTCACGTGGGTGACCCGGCGGGTCGCCAGGGTCTCGGCGAGCGGGCGGCCGGGGGCGAGATCCGCATCGTCCGCCAACACCAGCGTCGCGCCGGAGAGCAGAGCCATGCACAGCTCCCACACCGAGGCGTCGAACCCCGGGGAGGCGAACTGGAGCACCCGGCTGCCCTGGGCGAGGCCGAGTTGGCCGGCGTGCGCGGCGGCCAACCCGGCGAGTCCACTGTGGGTGACCACCACACCTTTCGGACGGCCGGTCGATCCCGAGGTGTAGATGACGTAGGCACTTTGCGTCGGCGGTGGGAACCCCGGCCCCGGGACGTCCCCGTCGAGTTCGTCGAGGCTGAGGCTCGGCACCGCCACCATGGGCAGCTCCGTGTTGGCGGGCTTGTCCGCCAATACGATTGTGCAGCCGGACCCGTTGACCATGTATGCGAGGCGCTCGGCTGGGTGTTCGGCGTCCAGCGGGAGGTATGCCGCGCCCGCGCGGAACACCCCGAGCAGCGCGGTCACCCAGTCCACCGACCTGCGCAGGGCAACCGCGACAACGGATTCGGCCCGCACTCCGGCCGCGAGCAGCCCACGCGCCACCTGGTCGGCTCGTTCGTCCAGTTCCCGGTAGGTCAACGACGCGGTGCCGGACTCCACGGCCACCGCGTCAGGCGCCTTCGTCACCCAGTGGTTGAACAATTCCGGAAAGGATCGTGCGCCACCGTCAGCACTGGTACCCAGCCGTCCCACGGTTCCTCCCCCCACGGTGCCTCCCTCAACGATGCAGTGCGGCAATCTCCGCAGATTCCCGGTTGACGCCCTGACGGAGCGCGAACTCAAAGCAGTGCAAGTTGACCGCCGAACCCGGTCTACCTAGCGTATGGAATTGACCGCTCAGGCTGTCAAGGAATGCATGCCAACGGCTCCCGAATAGCCAGCGGTTGGTCGCGAGGGGCTTGCCGGGTGTCCTGTTGCCAGGACACCCGACGGTACGCTCTCCTCGTAAATCCGCGGGAGACACACGCGACCAGAATTACCCGACGACATCGGGTCACGCTTTCACCCATCCATTCTTGCCATATCGCGTCTCGCCAACTACAGGAGTATTAGAATGGCAGTGAAGAAGCATCGTTCGGGCACATCGGTGATTGCCGACATGTTCCCGAAGGGACGGGTCGAGTTCATCCACGGCAACACGATGACGGTCACCCTGTGGCAGTTCGACCAGGGCGGCGACGTGCCGCCCCACCAGCACCCGCACGAACAGATCGTGCATTGCATCGAGGGCACGTTCGAGGTGACGGTCGACGGCGAGGTCGTCGTGCTCGAGGCGGGCGACTCCGTGGTCATCCCCGGCGGTGTCGAGCATGCGGCACATGCGCGGACCGCCGCCCGAGGAATCGATATCTTCCACCCTGTACGCGAGGATTACCGACGCTGAAGTGAAGGGACTATTCGTGTCCAACAATGAACGCCGCCTACAGGTCCACACACTGGGACCGACCGGCACTAACTGCGAAGCCGCGGCACACTACTACCTGAAACAGCACAACCACAAGCAGAGCAGCGTCGTATTGCACGACACACTTGAAAACGCGGTCGACGGCGTTATGACCAACCCGGCCGACAGCTTACTGCTCGGCTGTGTCGTCTACCCGAAGCTGAACGAGATCGTCTTTCGGAACCTCAAGTCGATGTCGTTGCACGAATGTTTCGTGATGCCGACCCATCGAATGGTGCTCGCCGCGCGCGACCGGAGTCCGGTAGGGACAGTGCTGAGCCACCCTGCGCCGGTCAACCTCATCGAGGACCGCGACTACGACATCCGGCTCGTGACGAGCAACGCCGCGGCCGCGCTGGAGTGTTCCACTGGTGGAGCGGACGCATGCATCACGACCAGTGTCGCCGCCGAGGCGAACAACCTCGAGATCCTCGAGGACTTCGGCCCGGTACAGATGGGCTTCAGCATCCACCTGCCACACGGAACCACGCTGTGACCGCAGACACCGGGGCACCGCTCGACGAGACGTACCGCCTGGTCGCCAAAACGGTGCAGGAGCACGGTATCTCCACCCCCGCGATCGCAGACGTGCTCGATGCGTTGGGAATCACCAACCGCGTGCTGGACTCGCGGCTACACCGCCTGTCAGGTGATGACCGGATCTTCTTCGGCGCCGCGTACACCGTCAGCTGGGTGGCGGTACGCAAGGGCCCGAGCATCGTCGCCGCCTCGCCGAGCACATGGCAGGAGGTCCGTGACTTCCTGGTACCACAGGTCGTCGACGGGCGAGGAATGGTCTACGTCGCGGGCTCCGGGCCGCTGGTCACCGACGCCGCGCTCGCGGGCGGGCTGTCCACAACCTATCTGCTCGAACGGCTCCGGTTCGAGGGGATCGTGCTGGGCGGCGCCATCCGCGACCGGGACGTCGTCGCACAGAGCACCCGTCCGGTCATCGCGAGCAACTACGTCCCGACCGACACCCAGGGCGCGTACCGCGTCGAGTCGGCCGGCGGCACATGCTTGATCAACCACGTGCTGGTGCACACGGGCGACTGGGTCTTCTCCGACGGAAACGGCACGGTGGTGGTGCCGGCGGCCCGGCTGCACGAGGTGCTGGCCGCGGCCACGGCCACCGGACGCACCGAGCAGGACGTCCTGCGGCGTATCCGGGCCGGCGAGCGACTGCCAGACGTCATCGACGAGGTCGGCACCATCTAGCCCCCTAGCCCCAACACCCGAGAAGGAGGCCGCAATGCGTGCGGTCGCCGTATACCGGCATGGCGGTCCCGAGGTGCTGACACTGACCGAGTGGGCCACACCGGTCGTCGGTCCCGGCGACGTGCTCATCAACGTCGCCGCGATCGGCGTCAACTACCACGAAATCTACGAACGAAGCGGCCTCTATCCACGCGAGCTGCCCTACGTCCCTGGCCGTGAACTGGCAGGCACTGTGGCTGCTGTCGGGGCCGACGTCACCGACCTCGCGGTCGGTGACTTGGTGGCCACGGCTGACGTGCCGGTGCCCGGCGCCTACGCCGAACAGGTGGTACTGCCCGCCGACCGCGTCATCCGGGTGCCCGAGTGGGCGAGCGCCGAACAGGCCGCAGCGGTGCTGTTGCAGGGTCTCACGGTCCACGCTCTCACCCAGGACAGCCATCCCGTACGTCCGGGTGAGACGGCTCTGGTGCACGCCGCGGCGGGCGGTGTCGGGCTGCTGCTCATCCAGGTGCTGCGGTCGCTCGGCGTCCACGTCATCGGGACCGTGTCCACCGCGGCGAAGGAGGAGGTGGCCCGGCAGGCGGGGGCGCACGAGGTCATCCGCTACACGGAGGTCGATTTCGCCACCGAGGTCAGCAGGCTCACCGGCAGCGATGGCGTGGATGTCGTCTACGACGCGGTCGGCAGGACAACCTTCGAGGGAAGCATCGCCTCGCTGCGTCCACGAGGCACTTTCGTCCTCTATGGACAGTCCAGCGGCAAGATACCGCCCATCGACCTGAGCGTCGGCACGCGCGACTCGATCAAGCTGACCCGCCCCTACCTCCCGGACTTCATCGCGACCCCCGACGAGTTGCAGGCTCGAGGCGCCGCGGTGTTCTCCTGGATGCTCCGGGACAACCTCAATGTCCACATTGGAGGACGCTACCCACTGGCCGACGCGGGCACCGCACAAGCGGACCTCCAGCAGCGCCACACCATCGGCAAGCTGCTGCTGACACCCTGACGGGTCAGGGCCCGGTTTCGGTCCGGCAGCGGTGCTACGCCCCCAGCAGGGTCTGGCTGACAAACCCCGGGACGTCGTTGCCTTCTTCGGTCAGGTAGAAGTGACCGCCGGGGAAGACCTTGGTCGTGAACGGCGCCGAGGTGTACTCGCTCCATCCCTCAACGGTTTCCAGCGGAGCCCGCCAGTCGGATTGCCCGACCAGCCCGGTGATCGGGCAGTCCAACGAGGGTACGGTGGCGACGCGGTGACGCTCCCAGAGCTGGAAGTCGGCGAGGACAACCGGTACCAGCTCGTCCATGACCTCCTGGTCCGCGCTCACCTCCTCGTCGAATCCCCCGAGGCTGAGCACAGCGGCGTGGAACTCCCGCTCCGGGAGGTCGTGCAGCTTCGGCCCGGCCCAGATCACTTCGGGCGTGGACTGGGCGGACACGAACAGCCAGGTCGGGCAGGGGCCGCCCTGTAGCTGCAGCGCCCTCGCCACCTCGAAGGCCAGCAACGACCCGCAGGAGTGCCCGAAGAAGGAGAACGGCCCGGTGAGCGCGGGGCGCAGGTCCGCGACGATCTCCTTCACCAGTTGGCCGACGTCCGAGGCCGAATCCTCTGCGATCCGGTTCTGCCGACCCGGCAGCTGCACGGCCGCAAGTTCGATGTCCCCCGGCAACCTGCGCGCCCAGCTCGCATACGCGTTGGCGCCGCCGCCCGCATGGGGGAAGCAGACAATCCGGTGCCGTGCCTCGGGCCGCCGCGCACGCCACAGGTATCGGTTCTCGGGGACCAGACGTCCCTTGAGGCCAGGTCGTTGGATGCGCACAATGCCCTCCGCGAATGTGGAACGAGCAGGATCAGTCATGAGGCGCGGTGTCCACTGCCGCCTCGTCGCTCAGCGCCGCGATGGTCTGTAGGCGGAACAGGGCCTTGGCTGAGATCGACACACCCGCAGCCCGAGCCTTGGCAACGACCTTGATCCCGAGGATGGAGTCACCGCCAAGCTCGTAGAAGTTGTCGGTCAGCCCGACGCGGTCGATGTCGAGGACATCGGCCCAGATCCCGGCGAGCAGGCGCTCGTCGTCCGTTCGAGGCGCGACGTAGTCCTCAGTGTCGGTGGTACGTTCCGGGGCCGGCAGCGCAGCCCGGTCGACCTTGCCACTCGGGGTGAGCGGGAACTCGGCGAGCAGTACGACGACCGCGGGCACCATGTACTCAGGGAGTCGGTCCCCGACGAAGTCCCGCAGCGCGACCGGCTCAGGCTGGCGTCCCGGCTCGGGGCGAACGTAGCCGACGAGGCGCTTGTGCTCACCGTCGTCGTGCGCGATCACCACTGCCGCTTCGACGTCCGGGTGTTGCTGGAGCACGAGCTCGATCTCGTTCGGCTCGATCCGGAAGCCGCGGACCTTGACCTGGCGATCGATCCGGCCGACGTACGCCAGCGCGCCCTCCGGCGACCATCGCACCAGGTCACCGGTGCGGTACAGCCGGTCCCCCGGTGCGTTGCCGAAGATGTTGGGCAGGAAGCGTTCCGCAGTGAGGTCCGGACGAGCCAGATAACCTCGCGCAACCCCTGGCCCGCCGATGAAGAGCTCACCGACCACACCCATCGGTACCGGGTTCAGCCGTTCGTCGAGGACGTGAACGCTGGTATTCACGACCGGACGGCCGATGGGCACCGTGCGATGCTCGTCAATCCGCTCCACCAGGTGCCAGGTGGCGAAGGTGGTTGTCTCGGTAGGCCCGTAGCTGTGGATCAGGCGCTGCGGTGGACCCGCCGCCAACGCCTGCGCCACCCGGTCCGGATTGACTGCTTCACCACCGAAGAGCAGGTGGCGCAGAGTCCTGAACGCATCGGGCTGCGCGGCAACAACCTGGTTGAACACCGCCGTTGTGAGCACGAGTGTGCTGATGCGATGCCGAGTCAGCGCCTCTGTCAGCGCCATCGGGTCGAGCATCGTGTCCTTGTCGATGACCACCATCCGGGCGCCCGCGGCCAGCGGCGCCCAGATCTCGAAGGTCGCCGCGTCGAACGTCGCATCGGCACCTTGGGCGACGACGTCATCGGGCCGCAGCGGAATGTAGTCAGCGTCGCAAAGCAGTCTGGTGATCGAAAGATGCTCGACCACTGTCCCCTTCGGCCTGCCGGTCGAGCCCGAGGTATAGATCACGTACGCCCCGTCACGCTCGGAGACCGGGATGGCGGGCGGCGCAGTGGGCTGGGCGGCCAGGTTCTGTTCCTGTTCGTCAACCAAGATGAAGTCGGCGTCGGTTGCCTCACGCACCTTCCCGGCCAGCGCGCTTTCCGTCACGCACACCGACACATCGGCGTCGCCAAGCATGAAGCTCAGCCGCTCAGTCGGGTACCCGGGGTCCAGCGGCAGGTAGGCGCAGCCGGCGCGAAGGACGGCAAGCAGTGTGGTGACCAGCCCCGGGCCGCGCGGCAGGCACACGGCGATGACATCGCCCCGCCGAACCCCGGCAGACACCAGCAGATGGGCCAGTTGGTTGGCCCTGGTGTCCAACTGCCCATACGTCATCGTGTCAGTGCCGGCGACGACCGCGACCGCGTCGGGCTGCAACCAGGCTCGCTCGCTGACCAACTCGTGTACGCACGGCCATGCCTGCAGTTCCACCTGGTTGACGCCCCACTCGTCGAGCAGTGTGTGCCGCTCCTCCCCGTCCAGCAAGGGAAGGTCGCCCACCGGCCTCGCCGGATCCCGCACGGCGGCAGTCAGCAGCACGACCAAGTGTCGGGCCAACCGCTGGATGGTGGCTGTCTCGAACAACCCCGGGTCGTAGGCGAGGGTGCCGACTAGCTCGCCGGTACCGGTCAGATGGCAGTGGATCGTGAGGTCGAATGGCTGAGGCACCTCGATCACATCGTCGTCTCCTACTACCACCAGCACCTGTGTCAGGGGAGAGCCGCTATCGGTGCCGTGGGGTGTCAACGCGTCCACAAGCCTGGAGAAAGGCAGGTCTGCGTTGGCCACCGCGTCCGTGACAAGCTGGACGTTCTGCTCGATCAACCGCGTGAACGGGTCGTCCAGCTGGACTGTCGACCGTAGGACGATGACATTGGCGAAACGACCGTCTGGGTAGTCGAGTGTGCGGCCGGTCGCCACGGTGGCCAGAGGGGTGTCCTGCTGCCTGCCGTAACGGGAGAAGAGCACCTGAGATGCGGAGAGGAGGACGGTGAACAGCGTCCCGCCAGCTCTGCTCGCCAGTTCGTTCGCCCTGTCGACGACCTCCGCTGGCACCCGGAACTCGGCGGCGGTGCGCGCCGTGCTTGGCACAGCCGGCCGTGGCCGGTCGGCTGGCAGCCGCAACACCGGGAGGTTGTCGAGCTGGTTGAGCCAGTAGTCCTGCTGTTCGGCGAGGTGAGCCTCGGTGAGCCGGTCGCGTAACCCGGTCCTCTCGCCGGCATCAGCACTGTGCTGGCTGCCATCGGGCAGACCAGCACCGACGTCGTTGCGGTGAGTCTTCGCATCGGATTTGAGCAGGCCCTCGGACATATCACTGCTTTCCCTTCACGTTCATTGCCTGCGATAAGCCCGACAGCGCAGCGCTAGGACAGTGGCCTCATGGGTTCCGCGGTTTCCTGATCCATACTGTGCGTTGCGCAACGTCCCCATGGAGTTGACGGCTTTCTGCCGGAGGCCGACCCGGTTGTGCGGCACCTCGCGAAGGCCAACTCGTCCGGGATCTACAGACCATTCCCGGTCACCATGCACTCAGCTGGCGGAATTCGCGCCCTTTCTGTCGTCCGCGGCCATAGCCTCGCGCAGGCTCCGCGGACGGAGGTCAGTCCAGTTCTTCTCGATGTAGTCGAGGCACTGCTGCCTGCCATCCTCGCCGAAGACAACCCGCCACCCCGCTGGCACCGGAGCGAACGTCGGCCAGAGCGAGTGCTGCTCCTCATCATTCAACAGCACGAAGAACCTGCCGTTGGCGTCATCAAAAGGGTTGTCGCCACTCACTGATCATTCCTCTCTCGATGGGGACGCGTTCGACTCAGTCCAGCCGGATCGCATCGACCGCTATCGCACGTTCCAGCTTATTGCGGTCAAGCCTCCGGCAATTCGAGTCGACGATGTCACCGATTCGTACCGCGATGTTGAACAACAGCGACGACGCCAAGCCGTGCGGGTGCTCGGTGCCGCCTTACAGATAAATGCCGACCGAGAAATCCGACATGGTCACCAGTCGGTAGCGCCACGGAAAGCGACAGGTTAACTGGACGAAATCCAACACCCACGACGTCGTACGCGTCGCCTGCGTCATCATTCATGAGAATGAAACGCCCCCAAGCAACGCCGCACGCACGTCGCTGGAACTTCCGTACACGACGTTGTCCAATGTCGGTTATCCACGCTAGCGATCCGATCGCGATCACTCAACCGAAAGGAAACCATCCGAGGGTCTCCGGGGCGGCCAGATCATGCCGAGCGCCTTTGTATCGTCGGAGCAGTCGATCTCCCATCTGTCCCGTCGACAGGACAGGACAGGACACAAGCTCTGACACGATCCTGATGCCACAAGCCACCAGATGCGAAATCCCCCAAGAATTGACCACCGTAATGCTCGCGTTAGCCGACCTAAGGGCTTACAGATCATTAACACGTCGTCTTGATCTTGTTGCTGAACTCACCTCGGATCGACGATGAGTTGAAGGCTTCGCCGATGCTGGCTCCGTGCCGGCCCGCCGTCGGGATCGCACCCACGCTCGGTGACGCCGAACTGGTCACCCTCGCCCTCACTCCGACAGCTTCGGCCACGGACGATCCGGGGCGTTCGCCATGGCCGTGAGCTAAACGGCGGGCATGGAGAAGTATGTGTCTCGGTGCGTGAACAGCCCGCCTTCCCCCACGGTGAAGAAGTCCGCGAAGCCGACGGAGATACTGCGTCCATCCTTGAGCTGCCCACGGAACTCGCCTCGCGTGGATACCTGCGCGTCCTCCGATATGACGGTGAACAGCTTGTGGTGGCCGTGCTCGATGATGCGCTGCCCCGTGTAGAAGGCGCGCATGGCCTCACGCCCATGGATGGCGGGGTAGCCCGGCCGCTGGTAGACGGCATCGTCGGAAAAGAGGGCGAGCAGCCCGTCTATGTTCTTCGCATCCACGAGGTCGTAATAGCGGCGCACAAGCGCGCCGTGCTGATTTGTAGTGGACTCGGCGTAATCACTCACGGAGTCTTCAGGTTCCCTTCTCAAACGATGTGCACGTCCGTGACAGCCAAAGAAGGCCACCCCTGAGGCTTTCCGCAAACGCAGCAAAAAAATCGGGTACATCACGGCCCTGTAGTTGCGAGGCGCGAGGGGTGGATGGCCGCAACCGTATCGCTTTGCCGCGGGAGTGGCAGTGGCGACAACTGTCGATGAGCCTGCGCCAGACCGCCGTCATCCGCCGTGCCCACCGCACCTCAAGCCCAGAGAGCCAACGGCCCATGGTCCACTTTGCTTTCGCCGGACGCTGCTCCACCGAGGACCTCCATCGACCGCGACAACGAGGCCCACGACCTGCTCATATCCATCTTCGGCAGCAGCCCTTCCGCCCACGACCGCGCCCGCAACCCCCACATCGTGGCGTCGAGAAGTTGCTGAATGATCGCCACGCCGCGGAGGACATCGTCCAAGAAACCCTCATTCGCGCCTGGCATCACCTGGAGCGGCTCTACAGCACCGAGGGCTCCGTGCGGGGCTGGTTGCTCACTGTGGCACGCAACCTGTCGACCGGCTGCGCAGTGCCACCCACCGCCACGAAACCATCGGCTGCGGCAACTCCCTTATGAGCACCGTGAGGTGTTTCTGCACACCTACCTGGGCGGCAACTCATCTGAGGGAATTCCTGATCACGTCGTCACTTCCACGTGCGGCTCAGGTCGCACAGCCGCTACTCGACGCTAGCCCAGATTGCGTGACCCAGGTCATAGCATCTGTCGTCAACGCTGCCGAAACTGGCGGAGGAGGTCGTGCAGGAGGTATTCCTGCGGGCCTGGCGCGCCTCGGACTCCTTCGACAGCAGGCGGGGGAGCTTACGGACCTGGTTGTAAACCCTCACCCGCAACGTGATTGTGGACGCACACCGACGCCGGGAGATCCGGCCGGCCGTGCCCCGTGCGGAGGAGGCGGGCCGGAACAAGGCGGCTGCGGGTATTGATCCGTATGACCAGTTGCTTGGTGCGGGGCAAGCCGCTGCCCGCTCCTCTCGCCCGCCATGTGGCGTCGTGCGAGGGATGCTCAGGGGAAGCGGAAGGCGTGCGCCGGGTGGTGCGGACCTTCGAACGTGCGGACTTCCTCCGTGTCCCGTCCGCCCTCCCCGACGTCAACCGGACATCCGCCGTTGCCTCGTCGCAGCCGCGGGAACGCATCCGCCGCCGGGTGGCGGCCGGAATCGCGTCCTTGGTACTTGCGGCATGCGCAGCCTTCGTGACCGTCATGGCGACCTCCGGCAACGACACCCACAGATCCGTCGCCTCGGTCCATGTCGCACAGGAGGGTGAGATGATCTCGCACCCCTGGGGCACTGAGATCCCCGTGTCGTTGTCCGGGCTGCTGGACAGCGGCACCCTACCGGCTCATGACAGGCAACGCCCGTGGCGACCGGGTGCAGGCCGGCAGCGTGCAGGCCAGCGGGCAGGGCGATGCCCTGATGCGCGTCCGCCTGACTACCGCCATGAGTAAGGACACCATCACCACGCTGTACGTCCAGGACGCGGACGGGCACTTCGTCGACCGAGCCCCAGTGGGCCCGCATCGCGATTCCTGAAACGGGACGTCATCCTGCCCCGTCCTTGACCGCCCCGAATGAGGGCCGGTTGCATGCCTGCCGCTTTCCTCAACGCACCTCACAGGTGCCCCTTATATGGAGGTTTGTTATTGATTTCGATCAGAAGGATTGCGGCAGCCGCCGCGGTGCTGACTGGCATCGGTGACACGGCCCTCGGAGTGGTGAGCTTCGCCCAGGCCGAACCGTCGCACCCGGCCACCGGTCGGCACAGCGGAGTGACGCGTCACCGCAGACCACACTGAAGCACTTCGCTCACTTCATGCCCGGGGCGGGCAAACGGGGCCTCGCCGCCATGGACGAGCGGTTCGATCAAGGTCCACAATCGAATGTCCCTGAGAAGTCCCTGGGCGCCCGGAAGCCCCCGGACGGGCCATGAAACCGCAGGTCAGAGCGGTAGCCGCGCGGATTGACGGCATGTACCACGAGTACAAGGAACCCCTGTACGCCGCTCCCCCGCTGCTCGCCCGGATGGTCGACGCGGGACGGCTGGGGCGGAAGTCGGGGTCGGGGTTCTACTCGTACTGAGGGGGCGCGACGGCACCGCCAAGGGATGCCGAACCCCCAATACGAGCCTCATATCCCCAAAAGGCGCGTCGCTCCCGCCCCCTGAAGCACCGCCCTCCAGTCAACTGCCCGATGGATGGACCCTATGAGTGGCTCCCTGGTCCCCGACTGTTTCGAAGTCCTCGCCTTCAACGGCGACCAGCAGGCCGACGGCGTCCTGCGCTGGGAGGGCGAAAACTACGATTTCACCGTGACCGCCGACGGCCCTTGGGGGCATGTCACCGGCAGAGCGGATGACTGCTTCGAGGCGCTCACCCGCATCCGCGAGCAGATCGAACCCCAGGGGTGGCTCCTGGGTGTCAACGGCTCGCGTCGCGACACCTGGCCCTCCGGGATGTGCCGTGATACGGGGGGTTTCCTCGTCTGCCTACTTAGGCCCGGCCTTCGCCCCACCGGCGCCGATCGCATCCAGACCTTCCACCCCGCACCCCGCGAGACGCTGGCCACTGTCGCCGAGCAGATCGCCTTCGAAGAGCAGTGGAGCCAGTCGCTGTGACCACCCCGTCCAGCTCTGCCCCCGCAGTTCCCCCGGTCACCGAGGCTCTGCGCACCCAGGCCGCACAGCAGCGCGGCGGCTACGTGTACGCGATCGACCCGTACTTCGCCCCTAACGGTGCCGTCCCCCCGTACGGCATCGTCGGCGGCTGGTCCGTCGACAGCTCCGGCCAGCTCGTTTCCTTCACGCACAACCCGAACTACCGCCCGTCGCCGAGGGCGTTGGAGTTCCCGACCCCGGTCACCGCCCTGGACGAAGCCCTGCAGCGCGCCGTCACCGGTTACGGCAGCGAGCAGGAACTCCTCGCGGCCTTCCGCGACGCCACGCTCCTCCTGTTCACCCAGGAGGGGCAGACCGGCCTCAGTCGGCCCGGGGCCGCCAGGTCAGTGCGCGTCGTGCGGCTGTGGAACCGCCCGCAACTGTTGCGGCTGCGGCCAGGAAGCCCGTTGCTGTCAGGACTGCCGTGATGAGGTTCCACGACAGGGTTGCTCCGCTCTCTCCTCCGGTGAGCGGCTGGACCAGGACGACGTGAACAAAGGCGCCGACGGCCCCAGCGCCCAGAAGCGGGCCCCCGAGGCACCAGAACGCCGTCGTATGGAACACCTGACTGCGTCCGGTGAGCACGGTGAGTGGGGCCAGCGTTTGCGAGAACCGCAGAAATTCCGAGAGGGCGGCGAGCGCCATGGCAGTGAGCAGAACGAGCGTGCCGATGGTGCCGAGGAAGGGAATCCAGCGTGACTGATAGCCGACGGTGAAGGATTTGGCTCCGTCTTCCGCCACCGGCTCGGTGAGTGCCTTCACACTCAGGTACAGGTGGGCGGCGCGTTTGACGGCCGGGATATCCATGGGCTTGTCGATGTCGGTGAAGACCACGGCCTGCAAACCTTCGGCACGGTTGATGACACTGACCGGACCGGTGCGCACCGCAGCGGGGGTCTGGCCGAAAGTCTGGTAGCCGGAGACTCGGAGGCGCTTGTCGAGTTCCCCGTACGGCACTTCGGCCTCTTGCCCAGCGGGAGGGCACGGGAGCCGTAGGGCGCGGAGGCTGCTGCACGGCGCTTGGAGGACACGGCTGGCGCTGGAACCGTCGGGCTGGATGTTCCCCGTACCGATGGCGACCGTGTGCGCCCCTTCGGGAAGTGCGGCGGTGAAAGCGTCGGTGAGCCGCGTTGCCGAAGTCTGCACGAGCGCCATGCTCCGGCCCTGCGCGGAGTTCAGCTGCTCCTCGTCTCCGGAGCGGGCGAACAGAAGACTGGTGATGATCTGGGTCTGGCCGATGACGCCGATGGCGATGATCATTGCGGCCACCAGACGGACCACCATGCCAGGTCGGGCCGCCGTAGTGCGGGCGGCGATCAGGCGCGCCGGGGCACCACTGTGATGAGGCGACTTCGAGGCCCGGCCGCTGATACGTGACGCGGCCCAGCCGATCACCCAGGGAAGCGTCACCCACACGCCGACGACCGCGAACAGATAAGCCGCCGCGGAGCGTTGTGCACCGAAGGACCTCGACGTCAGAGCCAGGACGAGAAAGGCGGGACAGGATCCCAGGGCCAGCAGCCGCAGCAGCCCGCTGCCTGCCGCACGAGGCCTTGTCGATGCCCCTTTGCGCGCGGCAGCAGGACGCAACAAGAGGATCAGTGCGAGCATCCCCACCGCGGAGACGGCCACGGCAGCCGCCAGAGTCACGCCCACGCGACGCAGGTCCCTTGCGTACAGGGTGTAGTCGATCCACGGCAGTTGGATATCTGCCAGCAGGAAAGGAACGGTGCACAGGGCTGCGAGAGCGGCCCCTATGCAGACGGGCCGGACCGCGGCCCCGATGTCCATCCAGGCGCGTGCCGCCCGGCCGGCACCGAGAGTGTGCAGCAGAGCATCGCGACGGTCCCTTCCCGCAGCGCCCATCCTGGCCGCCGCTGCCGCCAGCCCCAGAGCCGGAAGTCCCAGCAGCACGCCGATGATGGCCATCATCGACGAACGGGGGCCGACGATCCGCAGGTCGCCGAAGACCGGGCCGGGGCCTCCGTACCCGGTGATCCCTGCCATCCGTGCGGTGCCCAGCATCGCCGTGGTGGGACGCACATAAGCCAGCCGTTCGCCCGGTGATGCCAGGCCCTCGGCGGAGACGGTTCCGACGCTGGTGCCATACCGGTGGGTGAAATCCTCACTGGCGGGCCCCTCGGCCAGCGCCGGCGACAACAACACCTCACCGGGGGCCGGCCAGCGCGCGACCCCCGGCGGCAACGGCGCATCCTTGGTCAGCGGAGCGATGACGACCACGGTGAACTGGCGCCCTTGATAGCTGTCCCAGTACCGGCTCCACAGAGCCGAGGCCCGGTGCCCGTGATCCGCAAGGGTGGGTACGCGCGCCGCCCCGCGCTGCTCGCGCCCCTCCCACGTCGCAGCGGTCGCGACCAGCGAGCAGAGCATGCCGGCGACGACCGCGGTGGCGGCCAACAGCGCCCAGAAACGGGCCCGGCCGCCCTCGGCGGTCCGCCCGGCTGCCCGGCCGATGCGGAGCATGTGGTGGATCCGACCACGCTTCATCGTGCACCTGCCAGGGCGCCTTGTTCCAGCTGCAGGACCCGGTCGGCCCGGTGTGCCACAGCGGGGTCGTGGGTGACGACGAGCAGCCCGCACCCGCGTGCGGCGGGTACGGCGAACAGCGTTTCGGCCACCCGGTCGCGCGATGCCTCGTCAAGTGCACCGGTGGGCTCGTCCGCCAAGAGCAGTGCGGGGCTGCCGATCAGCGCCCGCGCCACGGCCACCCGTTGGCGCTCACCGCCGGACAGCTCACTGGTGGCGGTGTCAGTGACGGGCACACCGAGTTCCTCCAGAAGTTGACGGCTGTCGCCATAGGCACGGTCGCGGTCCACGCCGTCCAGCAGGGCGGCCAACGCCACATTCTCCACCGGAGAGAGTTCGGGCAGCAATTCCCCGAATTGGAAGACCATCCCCATGTGCTTCCTGCGGTGCTCAGCCAGGCGGCGTCCTCGCAAAGTGACGACATCGCATCCAGCGACCATGACTGATCCGGAATCAGGTCGCACGAGCCCCAGAAGGACGGAAAGGAGTGTGCTTTTCCCGGACCCTGAAGGGCCCATGACAGCGACGGACTCACCTGCGCTCACGGCAAGTTCGAGCCCGTCGAGCAGGCGTCGGCCCCCGACCTCGTACCCCAGCTCGCGGACTTCAAGGGGCAACGCATCCGACACGCCATCTGCCTTTCAGAGGAAGAGAATCAGCAATGCGCTGCCCGGGCAAAGAGCGTCCCGGGCAGCGCGATATCACAGCGGGCCGCTACGACCTAGTGGTCGTCGCTCCACCAGTTGGAACAGTCGTCCGGCCACTTGTCGATTTCGGTGCAGACTCGCATGTCCCACACCCTTCCACCCTGATTGCTGTACACCTTGGTGCCCTGCCCACTGTGATTCCACAGTGTGTACAACTCAGTGCTCGGGCTGTTGCGGTTGTACTCAGCCTTTACGGAGTTGCCGTCTCCCTTGGTGTCCTGCAGGCCGACCTGAGACCCACCCGCCGTACGCCACGCATGCGCACCAGACGTGTACCGGTCCATGTCCGCGAAGGCGGTGGTGGACCCTGCCGCTATGGCGACCCCCGCGACCACCACAGCTGCCCGTGACATCAATCTGCCGGATCTCTTCATGGAACTTCTCCCGTTGTCGTGCAGACACCCGCCGGCAGAAGCCGACGGGCGATGAACGCTGGTGATCTTTACAGTCCACAAAGGCAGTACACAGTCACATTCTGGCCATTGTGTTTACACAGTGGCCGCTCCCTCTGAATTCGAACATGTCCCTGCGTAGACCACTAAGCGGAATTACGCACTCCCGCACCGACATCCACACCGGGTGTCATGAGCCTTCCCGCGCAAGGGGCGAGCCGCCCATCCCGCGATCTCCGAAGGGCTACGTTGGCCCATGCACCGCAAGGGGACTCCGCTCCTTCGCGGGACTCACGCCCTCACCTGAAGCAATCATTCCGTTCAACTGCCACTCCCGGCAGTTCTCGAAACAATCGGCCTGAATGAGAGGTCGTTGGATTTTGGGAGGTGACGGTGGGTTATGGGGGTCCGGCTGCGCCGTCGAAGGCAAGGCTGGGTCCTGGATTGCGGGGTCCGCATCGAGGAGTTGCTTGCGGAAGCCGGGAATCGACTACCGCCGCCTGTACGACTGAACGCAAAATCCCGGATCGGACAGGCCGCCCGGGCTCACGGCATTGCCGTTGACCGGCCAGGCCCGCTGACCGACCCCCGGTGTGTTCCCGGGGTGCATCCGAAGGTGCGGTGGAAGACGTCGATGAACGCGCTGGCGGACGACCAGCCGCACCGGTGCGCCACGGCGGTCACCGGGGTGTCCTCCGCCAGCAGGACCAGCGCGTGGTGGAGACGCAGTTGGGTACGCCACTGCGGGAAGGTCATGCCGAGGTCGGCCTTGAAGAGGCGGGACAGGGTCCGGTCGCTTGCACCGACCTGCTTGCCCAGGGTGGCCAGGGTGCGGTTGTCGGCCGGATTGCTGCACAGGATCGCGCACAGTTCCCTGAGTTGGGGAGTGGTGGGGGCGGGCAGGTACAGCGGCTGCTGGGGCGAGGCGCGCAACTGATCGACCAGTACGGCCCGTAGTCGCCCGTATTCGGGGCTCTCGTCGTGCGGGGTGCGGGTGCAGGCGAGGATCAGCTCACGCAGCAGGGGGCCGACGCTCAGCACGGTCGGCTCGCCCAGGCCGAGCGGGTTGCTGTTCGCGGGCAGGCCGACCAGGTGCAGTTCGAGTTCTCCGTGGGCCCGGTGGGCGTGCACCGTGCCGGCCGGTACCCAGATGGCACGGGTGGCCGGCGCGATCCATGAGCCCGCGCTGGTGGTGATGGCCAGCACTCCACGGCTGGCGTAGACGATCTGGTGGTCGTCATGGCGGTGGGCGTCGATACCGGCTCCGGGGGCCAGCCACTGGCTGCGGGTCGGCGCGACCGGCTCATGGCGGATCTTCGTCATGGGTTGGCAGATTATCGGAAGCGCGACAAGCGCCGCAGCGATGACCATGGCGCAATGCCAAGGAACAGATCCCTCCTCTTGCTGTCAGCCGGACATGCCTGCGTAGATGTCTATCAGGGCGCCGTGGCATCGCTCGTCCCCTTCTTCGTCGCCGAGGGCGGCTACACCTACGCCGCGGCCTCGGGCATCGTGCTCGCCGCGTCCCTGCTGTCCTCGGTGGCACAGCCGGTGTTCGGTGCGCTCACCGACCGGCGGGCCATGCCCTGGCTGCTGCCCGTGAGCACCCTCGCCGCCGGGCTGGGCATCGCGCTGAGCGGCATGAGCGGTTCGTACGCGCTGACACTGGCGTTCGTGGCGGTGTCCGGGATCGGGGTCGCCGCCTACCATCCCGAGTCCGCCCGCGTGGCGCGGCTCGCCGGCCAGGGCAGTCACCGCGCGATGGGCTCGTTCATCCTCGGCGGCAACATCGGCTTCGCGCTCGCGCCCCTCATGGTCACGGCCGTCATCGCCACCGGCGGTCTGCGGCTCTCCCCGCTGCTCGTGGTACCGGCCCTGGCCGGCAGCGTGCTGTGTCTGCCCGCCCTGCGCGCACTGGAGAGGGCGACACCCACCGGTGCCGGCTCCGCAGCCCCGGCCGGGACCGACGACAAGGTCTCGTTCATGAAGCTGTCGCTGGCCGCGGTGTGCCGGTCGATCACCTTCGTCGGCCTGAGCACGTTTATTTCGCTCTACGCACGGGAGCGCACCGGAGGCGGTACGGCAGCGGCCACTGCCGCGCTCTTCGTCCTCTACGCCGGCGGCGGGGTGGGCACCCTGGTGGGCGGCCGCCTGGCCGGCCGCTGGGACCGGGTCGCGATCGTGCGTGTGGCGTATCTGACCACGGTGGCCGCCGTCGCGGGTGCCGTGTTCGTCCCCGGTCCGGCGCTCTACTTGTTCGTGGCGCTGGCCGCCATCGGCCTGTACGTCCCGTTCTCCCTACAGGTCACCCTCGCCCAGGACTACCTGCCCTCACGCGTCGGCACCGCCAGCGGGATCACCCTCGGCCTCACCGTCAGCGTCGGCGGCCTCGCCGGCCCCCTCATCGGCAGCCTGGCCGACGCCACGTCCCTGAAGACAGCCCTGATCCCCCTGATCCTGATGCCCGCCCTGAGCTGGCTGCTGTACCGCGGCATGCCCGAACCGGCCGTACCGGAGCCCCTGGCAGCGACGCCGCAGACCGGCGACGACCGGGAGGCCGAGCCCGCTCCCCCGCGCGACATGACGACGAAGTGACCACGTGCTGAGGCACGAGCCGTCCGCCCGCCGCTCGGGGGAAGGAACCGGCGGGCGGACCCCGGGCCGGCGGGCGCCCGTCCGCCGGCGTCGGCCCCCGTGGCATCTTCGAGTCAACCCCCGCGCGGGCGCGTACGGGAGCGTGTGAACCGCGCCTGTCGGGGTGCGCGGTTCACACCCCGTGCGAAGGGCCGCCGGGCCGTCACCCCGCGTCACCTCACACGGGGTGTGAACCGCAGACCCGGATCTCCCCGGCGCACACGCTCCCGCCCTTCGCCGCAGCACAGTTGACTGAGGCCCGTACGGACACCGAAGCAGCTGACCGAAGGAATGAGGAGCGGACCGTGACCGCCCACCCCGAACCCGACCTGGTAACCGCCGACTTAGCCGAGCTGAGGCGTCTGCTCGACGTCCGCACCGCACGGGTCGACGGCCAACTCGCCCTGTTCGCTCAGCGCTCCGAGCAGTACGAGCGTGACGCGGACGAACTGCAGGCCCGCGTCACACGGCTGGAGAGCACCCGCTGGCCACTGCCGTCCCTCGCCGCTCTCACGGGGCTCGCGGCGCTGGTGGTGGCACTGTGGCAGGTCCTGGGCCGGTGACCGCCGACCGCGGTCACCGGCCGGTTGTGGTCACCGGCCGGTTGTCGTCACCGGCCGGTTGTGGTCACCGGCCGGTTGTGGTCACCGGCCGGTTGTGGTCACCGACCGGTTGTGGTCAGCCCAGCCGGATGTGATGCAGCATCAGCAACGCGGCGGCCATGTTGGCGGCCGGCACCTCCCCCCGCGCCACCATGTCGGGCACCAGCTTCAACGACACCCACTCCCGCCGCTCGGACTCGAAACCGTCCTGGGGCGGGCCGACATACTCGGCCTCCTCGGACCAGTAGATGTGATGCCGCGCGTCGGTGAGGCCGTTGGACGGCTCCACCGACAGCAGGGGCTGGAGGGGCCCGGGCCGCCACCCGGTCTCCTCCTCCATCTCCCGGGCGGCCGCCGCCGCGAGGTCCTCGCCGTCCTCGACGACTCCGGCGGCCAGCTCCCAGCCCCAGGTGTCGGTGATGAACCGGTGCCGCCACAGCAGCAGCACCTCGTTGGCCTCATTGACCACGGTGGCCACGGCGACGGGCCGCATCCGGATCAGATAGTGATCCAGATGGCGGCCGTCAGGCAGTTCCACATCGGCCAGATTGACCCGGAACCAGGGATTCGCATAGACGGGCTTTTCACCGAGATTGTTCCAACGCACGTAACTGCCACCTTCCGCTGTAGGGCCGGCAAGGTGACACGAGCCCGGTCAGGGGCATGTCCTACGCCCTACAACGGAACGCGCAGCACCTCGTCGATGAGATCGGCAGCCTCGTCCGTCGCGGAGCTCCCGGTCTCCGCCAGATGTTCGCGCACCGCCCGCAGCCGGTCCCGCAGCCGTTGCGACTCCATACCGCGAGCCTGCTCCGTCATCTGCGCGGCATTGGCCACGGCCCGGTCCGCATCGCCTTGACGCAGCTCGATATGGGTGAGCATGGCCAGCCGGTGGACCCGGCCGCGGTCGTGTGCGGGGGTGTCGACGGCGGCGTCCGCCTGCTCCCGGGCGGCCCGTAAGTCACCCAGGCTGAGCAGCGCCTCCGCCACCTGTACGTTCACCAGGCCGGGCTGGACATAGCCCGTCTCGGCCGGTTCGAGACCGGGCCGGATACGCTCCGCGGCCGCCTCCGCCCGCCGGATGCACGACAGCGCGCCGGCGCCGTCGCCGAGCCGGGCGTAGGACTTGGCCTGCATCGCGTAGAGGTCCGCGGAGAGCGCCGGGGTGATCTGCGGCCCCGCGGCCCGCAGCGCCGCCTCCGCGAAGGCGACCGCCTGACGGTATTCCCGTACGAAGAGGGACTGATTGACCAGCAGCGCGATGACATACGCGCCGAGGCCGCGGTCCCCGCTGGCCTTGGCCAGCCGGAGCGCCTGATGGAAGTAGCGCTGGGCCAGCCCGAGAGCGTCCGAGTCGTACGCACAGATGCCGGCGACCGCGACCAGTCCGCCGGTCGCCCGGTGGAGCTGACGCCCCGTCGCATCGCTGTAGCTGCCCCGCAGCAGCGGCGCCGCCTCGGCGTTGAGGAATCCCACGATGCGTGCTCTGGTAGCGATACCACCCGCCTTCCGGTACATCGTCTCGTAGTGCGTCCGCGCGGTGCGCAGCATCTCGATGTCGGCCATGCCGACCCGGGTCAGCCCGTCGCGCGAGACATCGGAGTCCTCAGGCGGGTTCTCCCACTCCCATACGGGGATGACCGCAGAGGTACCGGTGAGCGCCGGTGCGTCGAGGAGGTGCGGCCGCTGCTGCTCGTCGGACCGCCACAGCGCGGTGGCCCGCTCGACAAAGCCGGAGAGCGGGGTGTCGGCCCGCTGTGCCCCCGGACCGCTGAAGCCGATGTCATCGAGCCCGACCGGCCGGTGCAGCCGTTCCCCGAGGATCTCGCAGATCAGATCGGGCACCTGCCCCCGCGGCCGCTGGCCCTTCAACCACCGGGCCACCGCAGTGTGTTCGTAGCGCAGCGCCAGCCCGCGGCGCCGGCCGAGCTGGTTGATCCGCGCGGCGAGTCCCGCATGCGAGATTCCGGCCTCGTCGAGCATCGCGTCCAGCAGGGTGTTGGGCTCCATACCGGCCTCCCGGTGAGCCGGGCCCGTCCACGGACCGCCGGCTCATGGCCTTGTCGACGTGCGCACTCCGTCAGTTGAGCGTAGTGAAGCGCCCTTCGCACGGGGTGTGAAGGGCTGCGGCGCCGCTCACGGGGCGCAGCCCCGCAGCATGTACGCGATCACCGCATCGAGGCCGGACGCGACCTCCTCCGCGGAGAGCACGCTGCTCATGGCGAAGCTGGCGAAGCCGTGCAGGGTGGTGAACACCGGCAGGGCGATGCGGTCGACGGGCCCTTCCCGCACCTCCCCGTCGCGCTGCCCCTCCGCGACCACCTCCTGCGCCATCGCTCCCAGCCGGTGCGCGGCCGTGATCAGCGCCTCGGACGCCGCCGGGTCGTGCTTGACCGTGTACATGAGGTCGAGCAGCTCGGCGTGGGCGATGGCGAAGTCCACGTAGGCGCGGACGAGCCCGCCGAGCCGGTCGGCAAATGTCTCACCCGCCTCCCGGGACGCGGCCAGAGTCTCGTGCAGACGGCCGAAACCGGCCAGCGCCAGCGCGTCGAGCAGCGCCTGCTTGTCCTTGAAGTGCCGGCTCGGGGCGGCATGGCTGACGCCGAGGTCGCGGGCCAGTTCCCGCAGGGACAAGGCGCCCGGCCCCTTCTCGCGGAGGGTCTGCTCGGCGCGGGTGAGCAGCGCGGCGCGCAGGTCTCCGTGGTGGTAACGACGAGTCTGCATGGCCGCCATCCTAGCCCCCATGTATTCACTGGCTACATTGTTGACATTGACATCATTGTTGGCGTTGCCTACATTGAAGCCATGACGCACACCCCGAAGTGGAACACCACCGATATTCCCGACCAGACCGGCCGCACCGCCATCGTGACCGGCGCCAACAGCGGACTCGGCATCGCCACCGTCGACGCCCTCGCACGAGCGGGCGCCCATGTCGTCCTCGCCGTACGGGACCTCAAGCGCGGCGAGTCCGCCGCCGCCACCGTGCGGGGCGCCCGCGGCACCGTGGAGGTCCGCCGCCTCGACCTGGCCGACCTCGCCTCCGTCCGCGCATTCGCCGCCGCCTGGCAGGACCCGGTCGATCTCCTGATCAACAACGCCGGAGTCATGAACATCCCGGAGTCCCGGACGAAGGACGGCTTCGAGAGGCAGTTCGGCACCAACCACCTCGGCCACTTCGCGCTGACCAACCTGCTGCTGCCGCGCCTCACCGACCGCGTGGTGACCGTGTCGTCCGGCGCCCACCGGCTGCCCGGCAACCGCATCCACTTCGACGACCTGAACCTGACCGGCGCCTACCGCCCCATCACCGCCTACAGCCAGTCCAAGCTGGCCAACCTGCTGTTCACCCTGGAGCTGCAACGCCGTCTCGCCGCCGCGGGCTCGCCGGTGCGCGCCCTCGCCGCACACCCGGGCTGGGCCGCCACCAACCTCCAGAGCGCCGACACCAGCGCGCTGCGGCGCGCGGTGATGCGGGTGGGCAACCGCTTGGTCGCACAGGACAACAAGGCCGGCGCGCTCCCCACGCTCTACGCCGCCACCCAGGACCTGCCGGGCGCCTCCTACCTCGGCCCGGACGGGTTCGGCGAGATGCGCGGCGCACCGACGCTGGTCGGCAGGACGCCCGCGGCCAGCGACCCGGAGAGCGCCCGGCGCCTGTGGCAGGCCTCCGAGGAGCTGACCGGTGCCACCTTCCCGTCGCTCAACGGCCGGGAAATCACGGAAGGCGCACGGTAGGCGGGGCGGTGCCGGCCGCCCGCACCGGCACCCGCACCCGGTCGTTGCTCAGCATCAGCAGCGCCACATCGTCCGTCAGCCGGCCGCCCGCATGCCGCAGCAACGCCTTCCGCACACCGCCGACCACCCCCGCCGGTGAGGGTCCGCACGGGGCCGCGGCCGCCTCGACACTGCTGCGCAGCTCCTGGGTCAGCGGAAAGAACTCCCCCGCCGTGTCCCGCGCATCGGCCGCCCCGTCGGTGTGCAGAAACAGCCCCTCACCGGGCCGCAGCCGCCCGCAGCGCACCGCGGACAGCTCCTCCGGCAACGGGAACAGCCCCAGCGGCGGCATCGGATCGGCCGGGGCGACCGGCACGACCGCCCGGCAGGCGATCCGATAGGGCCACGGATGCCCGCAGTTGAGCGCCGTGACGGACCCGTCCCGGGCCACCTCCACCAGCAGCAGCGTCACGAACTCCTCGGCGAACGGGCTCCTCGCCTCCCCGCCGGCCCCCGGCTGCTCGGTGTGCGCCCGCTCCCGCAGATACCGCTGGTGCGACCGCTCCAACCGGCGCAGCACCTCGCCCAGTTCGGGCTCGTCGTGCACGGCTTCGCGAAAGCTGCCGAGCATCGCCGCGACCGTACCCAGGGCGTCCAGCCCATGCCCGCGTACATCCCCGATCACCGCCCGGACCCCGTGCCGGGTCCCCACGACCTCGTACAGATCCCCGCCGACCACGGCGCCCTCGCTCGCGGAGAGATGGTCGGCCGCCAGCAGCACCCCGTCGATCCGCCGTGGCAACGGCCGCAGCAGCACCCGCTGCGTGGCCGCGGCGACCTCCCGGGTGCACTCCAGCTCCCGCAGCAGCCGCAGCCGCCGCCCGGCCGTCAGATAGCTGGCACCGATCACCGCGAGGATCGCACCACAGGTCATCAGGCGTGGGCCCGGCCCGGCCGCGGGCTCCGCCTCGCCGAACGGCACCAGCGCGAGCAGCGCGCACAGCCCGCCGAGCAGCACGCACTGGCGGCGGCCGGTGCCCGCGCAGGCGATGGCGGGCGCCGCGGCGAGGAGTTGCAGCAGCCGGCCGCTGGTCGGGTGGCTCAGCTCCCAGGCCACCACGCCGAGCACCCACAGACCGGGCAGGACGAAGACGAAGGCCCGCCGGGCGCCGACTACCCCGGAGCGTGCTCCGCCCCTCGCCCGGTGTCGGATCATGCCGATGGCCCCCTAGCCGGTGGTCCCCCAGGTCCTGAGCGAGTCGGCCGGCCCACTGCCGCGGTCACACGGGCCCTGCCGACCCGGTCGATTCTCGCGACGTTCCGTGTCCATCCGACGACGATACGTACATCATCACCCGATGGAGTGATGGTGTGCGGATCTGATCGTCTCCCCGGAACCCGCAGCCGCCCCACGGACGCCCCACCCACCCCACCGGCCCCACAGAACACGCCCGCCGCACACCGAAAGGGGTGAGGGCGCGGACGGTCCACACCGTCCACGCCCTCACCCCGTCACGCACGCCGTCGCGCGGTCGCAGGCAACGCCCACGCTCAGCCGCGCAGCACCGCCCCCGTCCGCTCCACGGCCGCCGCGACCGCCGTGTCACGGGCCGCCGAGGCCTCCTCGGCGGTCAGCGTCCGGTCGGCGGCGCGGAAGCGCAGCGCATACGCCAGCGACTTCTTGCCCGCGCCGATCTGCTCGCCGGTGAAGACGTCGAACAGCCGCAGCGACTCCAGCAGTTCACCCGCACCGTCGCGCAGCGCGCCCTCGACCTCGGCCGCCGGGACACCGGCGTCGACCACGAGCGCGACATCCTGGGTCGCGACCGGGAAGGCCGAGATCTTCGGGGCGCGCAGCGGTCCGGTGCCGGCCCGCTCCAGGCGGTCCAGATCGATCTCCATCGCGCAGGTGCGCTCCGGCAGTGCCAGCGTCTTGATGACCCGCGGGTGCAGCTCACCGGCGTTGCCGACGAGGATCTCCTCGCCGTCGACGAGGGCGAGCAGCGCCGCACAGCGGCCCGGGTGGAACGGGGCGTGCTGGTCCTGGCGGACGATCAGCTCGACTCCCGCCTCACGGGCGACCGTACGGCCCGCCTCGATGGCGTCCGCCCAGGTCGCCGGGTAACCCTCGCCCCACCAGCCGGCCTGCTCACGGCCGCCGGCGAGCACCACGGCGGCGCGCCGCGGCTGCTGCGGGAGTGAGGCATCCAGCGAGGCGATCTCGTCGTCGGTCGGCCGGCGGTCGACGACCAGCCGGCTGGCCGGCTTCTCGTCGCCGGTCGCCCGGAAGACCGGACCGGTCTCGAAGAGCGCCAGGTCGTGGGTGCCCCGCCCGTAGTTGCGGCGCAGCGTGTTCAGCAGACCCGGGATCAGCGTCGTACGGAGGTCGGGCTCCTCGTCGGAGAGCGGGTTGACGAGGGTGACGGCGGCGCGGCGCGGGTCGTCCGGCTCGATACCGAGCTGGTCGAGGACCACCGAGCCGGTGAACGGGTAGTTCAGCGCCTCGACATAGCCCGCACCGGCCAGCGCACGGCCGACCCGGCGGTACAGCCGCTGACGCTCGGTCAGCCCCCGGCCGGCCGGCGGCTTCGGGAGGGTGGAGGGCAGGTTCTCGTAGCCCTCCAGCCGGATGACCTCTTCGGCCAGGTCGTTCGGCTCGCTGAGGTCCGGCCGCCAGGACGGCACGGTCACGACCAGCTCGTCCTGCCCGTAGACATCGCAGCCGACCTGCTGGAGGCGGCGGACGACGGTCTCCCGGCCGTAGTCGACCCCCGCGACCTTGTCCGGGTGGCCGGCGGAGAGGGTGATCGTGCGCGGCCCGCGCGGCGTGACGACCTCGGTCACGCCTTCCCCGGCGGTGCCGCCCGCGAGCAGCACCAGCAGATCGACGGTGCGCTGCGCCGCGGCGGACGCGGCCTCCGGGTCCACCCCGCGCTCGAAGCGCTTGGCGGCCTCCGAGGACAGCTTGTGCCGGCGGGCCGTACGGGCGATGGACAGCGCGTCGAAGTGCGCGGCCTCGATCACGACATCGGTGGTGCCGCGCTGCTCGCCGGTCTCGGGGTCGGTGACCCCGCCCGCGATCTCGGTGTTGGCGCCGCCCATGACGCCCGCGAGGCCGATGGGGCCGCGGTTGTCGGTGATGACCAGGTCCGCGGCGTCCAGCACCCGCTTGGTACCGTCCAGGGTGGTCAGCTTCTCGCCGGGGGCCGCCCGGCGGACGCCGATCGGGCCGTCCACGCTGGTGCGGTCGTAGGCGTGCAGCGGCTGGCCGAGCTCCAGCATCACGTAGTTGGTGATGTCGACGGCCAGCGAGACCGGACGCATCCCGGCCTTCTGGAGGCGGCGCTGCATCCACAGCGGGGTGCGCGCGCCGGGCTCCAGGCCGGTGACCGTACGGGCGGTGAAGCGGTCGCAGCCCAGCGGGTCGGAGACCTGGACGGGGTAGCCGGCGGAGTTCGGCGGCGGCACGTCCAGCAGCGCCGGGTCGCGCAGCGGCAGGCCGTACGCGGTGGCGGCCTCACGGGCGACACCGCGCATCGACAGGCAGTAGCCGCGGTCCGGGGTGACGGCGATGTCCAGCACCTCGTCGACGAGCTCCAGCAGCTCGATCGCGTCGGTGCCGACCTCGTACTCGGGCGGCAGCACGATGATGCCGTGCGTACCGTCGTCGCCCATGCCCAGCTCGTCGCCGGAGCAGATCATGCCGTGCGAGGTCTTGCCGTACGTCTTGCGCGCGGCGATCTTGAAGTCGCCGGGCAGCACGGCGCCGGGGAGGACGACCACGACCTTGTCGCCGACGGCGAAGTTCCGCGCACCGCAGACAATTTCCTGCGGCTCGCCCGTGCCGTTGGCCTGGCCGACGTCGACCGTGCAGAAGCGGATCGGCTTCTTGAAGCCCTCCAGCTCCTCGATGGTCAGCACCTGGCCGACGACGAGCGGGCCCTTGAGGCCCTCGCCGAGGCGCTCGACGGTCTCGACCTCCAGGCCGACGGCGATGAGCTTGGCCTGTACGTCACGGCCGGTCTCCGTCGCCGGCAGGTCGACGTACTCCCGCAGCCAAGAAAGCGGGACCCGCATCAGATCTCCATCCCGAACGGCCGGGTGAACCGGACGTCGCCTTCGAACATGTCACGCATGTCTTCCACGTTGTGCCGGAACATCAGCATCCGGTCGATGCCGAACCCGAAGGCGAAGCCGCTGTACTTCTCGGGGTCGACGCCGCAGGCGATGAGCACCTTGGGGTTGACCATGCCGCAGCCGCCGAGCTCGATCCAGCCCTCGCTGGAGCAGGTGCGGCAGGGGCGGTCGGGGTTGCCCACGGACTCGCCACGGCAGACGTAGCAGACCATGTCCATCTCGGCGGACGGCTCGGTGAACGGGAAGTAGTTCGGCCGCAGCCGGGTCTTCATGTCCGGACCGAACAGCGCCCGGACCATGTGGTCAAGGGTGCCCTTGAGGTCGGCCATGGTCAGGCCCTCGTCGACGGCGAGCAGCTCGATCTGGTGGAAGACCGGGGAGTGCGTGGCGTCCAGCTCGTCGGTGCGGTAGACCCGCCCCGGGCAGACGACATAGACCGGCGGCTCGCGGTCGACCAGCGTACGGGCCTGGACCGGCGAGGTGTGGGTGCGCAGCACGACACCGGACTCATCGCCCTCGGTGCCTCCCCCGGACTCCGTCCCGGAGGTGCCCCCACCCTGGACGAAGAAGGTGTCCTGCATCTGGCGCGCCGGGTGGTCCGGCACGAAGTTGAGGGCGTCGAAGTTGAACCACTCCGCCTCGACCTCGGGGCCCTCGGCGACCTCGTAGCCCATGGCCACGAAGACGTCCGCGACCCGCTCCATGAAGGTGGTGAGCGGGTGCCGGGCGCCGGCCGGGGTGCGGTCGTAGGGCAGCGTGACATCCACTGCCTCCTCGACCAGCACACGGGCGTCGCGCTCCGCCTCCAGCTCCTCCTGGCGGGCCTTGAGCGCCTGGTTCACCCGGCCACGGGCCTGGCCGACGCGCTTGCCGGCCTCCGCCTTGGCCTGCGGGGGCAGGGCGCCGATCTCGCGGTTGGCGAGAGAGAGCGGCGAGGTGCCACCGGTGTGCGCGATCTTCGCCTGGGCGAGCGCATCGAGGTCGCCCGCGGCGGCGATGGCGGCCAGCGCCTCGTCCAGCCGTGCGGCGATCTCTTCCGGTTTCAGGGCTTCGACCTCGACAGGGTCGTACGACTTATTGGGTGCGGACATCTCTTCCCGTGCTTCCGGTGGACTGGCTTGGCTTGGCTCGCGTCGCCTCGGCTGTTCGATCACAAACGTCGATGACGAACGTCGATCACGAACGTGGGATGCCGAGCCCGCGTGTGCCCGCGATGCCTGTGCGCCAAAGGTGCCAAAGGTCAAGTCTAAGGGGGACGGGCCGCGCGGCCGGTCCGCGCCCCCGCGGGGCGCCCTCCCACCCGTCGCCCACCACCGCCCTTCGCAGGACGCTTCGCGGCTCCTCCTGGTCATCAGGCCATGAAGGCCGGGGCCGCGACGGGCAGGCTAAATCGGAACTGCGCGCCGCCGGCCGGCGCCCGGCCGACCGTGATCGTCCCGCCGTGGGCCTCGACGATGCCCTTGACGATGTAGAGGCCCAGGCCCGTGCCACCGCGCTTGCTGCCCCGCCAGAAGCGGGTGAACACGCGGCTCATCGATTCCTCCGGGATGCCGGGGCCCTCGTCGCTCACGGTGACGCTCGTCCCCTCCGTGCTGGTCTCGTCCGATACCGGTCCGACCTCGATGGTGACGGTTCCCTCGCCGTGGCGCACCGCATTTTCCAGCAGGTTGCCCAGGACCTGGTCGACCTTGTCCGGGTCTGCCCACAGATCGGGCAGCGGTTCCAGCATCCGGATCAGGAAGCGGTCCGGGCGCTGGCCGGCGGTGGTCTGCGCCTGGACGTGCCGGCGGACCGCGGCGCTCATGTCGACCCGCTGCCGGCGCACCTCCAGCCGGCCCGAGTCGATCCGGGAGATGTCCAGCAGCTCGGCGATCAGCCGGGTGACGCGGTTGGCGTCGGCGTCCACCGTCTCCAGCATCAGCCGCTTCTGGTCGTCGGTGAAGCGCTCCCACTTCTGGAGGAGGGTGGCGGTGAAGCCCTTGACCGAGGTCAGCGGCGAGCGCAGTTCATGGGCGACGGTGGCGATCAGCTCGGCGTGGCTGAGCTCCGTACGGCGCCGGGCCTCGGTGCCGCGCAGCGCGATCACCAGCCGCTGGACGGGCCCGGTCGGGCGGCTGCGGACGTAGCGGGCGGATACCAGCACCTCCCGGCCGCCGAGCAGCAGATTGCGCTCGGGCTGGCCGCGTCGGATGGCGAGCCCGCCGTAGGGGTCGGTGAGCCGCCACCAGCGGCGGCCCTCGATGTCCTGCAGCGGCAGGGCGTGTTCGAGGGGGCGGCCCAGCGCGTCCTCCGGAGCGATGTCGGTGATCTTGGCCGCGGCGGCGTTGAAGCAGATCACCCGGCCGGTCTCATCGGCGACGACCAGGCCGTCGGGCAGATCGTCGGGGTCCAGGCCGAGACCGGTCCCCAGGGCGTCCGGTCCCCCGGCCGGAGCGGGCGACGGCCCGCGCACCGGCCCGTCGGACCGGCGGCTGTCAGCGGTGACTGTGGTGCCGGAAGTCCGCACACTCATCCCCGTTCCCCCCTTCCGGGCCCCGAGCACGCAAGCCTACTAGCTCACACCGGAAGTGCCCCGAAGATCCGGGGGACACCCCTCAGGCGGGTGACACCGCACGGCATCCGCCGGGGCTGCGCTGGGCGCGGGCGGAGGCGTAGAGGCAGACCGCGGCGGCGGTGGCGAGGTTGAGGCTCTCGGCCCTGCCGTGGATGGGGACGCGTACCACCGCGTCCGCCAGCGCCCGGGTCTCCTCCGGCAGTCCCCAGGCCTCGTTGCCGAAGACCCAGGCGGTGGGCCCGCCCATGGAGCCGGTGTCCAGTTCGGCGTCCAGGTCGCGGTCGCCCGCGCCGTCGGCGGCGAGGATCCGTACGCCGGCGGCCTGCAGTCCGCTCACCACCCGCTCGACCGGAACGCCCACCGCGACCGGAAGGTGGAAGAGCGAACCGACCGAGGCGCGTACGGACTTGGGGTTGTACAGGTCCACGGAGGCGTCGGTCAGCACGACGGCGTCCGCGCCCGCGGCGTCCGCGCAGCGCAGCACCGTGCCGGCGTTGCCGGGGTCACGGACGTTGGCGAGCACCGCGATCAGCTGCGGGCGGGCGGCGAGGATCTCCTCGAACGGCGAGTCGAGGAACCCGCAGACGCCGAGCAGCCCCTGCGGAGTGACGGTCTGGGAGATGTCGGCGACGGTCTTGTCGTCGGCGTAGTGGACCCGCACCCCGGCCGCGCGGGCCGCCTCGACGATCTCGGTGTGCCGCTCGGCCGCCTCGACGGTGGCGAACAGCTCGATCAGCGTGGGCACTTCGCCCGTACGGTGCGCAATGGCCTCCCGTACGGCCTGCGGGCCCTCGGCGATGAACCGGCGCTCCTTGCCGCGGAAGGCGCGGCGCGCCAGCCGCCGGGCGGCGACGACACGCGGGGAACGCGGGGAGATCAGCTCGGGGGTGCCCATGGGCGGCGGCTCGCTTCTGTTGTTCGGTGCGTAGGGGGCCCGGTCCGTCCGCACAGACCTGGCCGGGTCCGGAAAAGCGGCGGACCCGCAGGCCGGGGCCTGCGGGTCCGTCACCACGTCGTCAGGCTGAAGTTCAGGCAGCCTTCGGGGCGTTGACGTCGCTCGGAAGCGCCTTCTGCGAGGCCTCGACGAGCGCGGCGAACGCGTTGGCGTCGTTGACCGCGAGGTCGGCCAGGATCTTGCGGTCCACCTCGATGTTGGCGGCCTTCAGCCCCTGGATGAAGCGGTTGTAGGTCATGCCGTTGGCGCGGGCAGCGGCGTTGATGCGCTGGATCCACAGCTGACGGAAGTCGCCCTTGCGCTTCTTGCGGTCGTTGTAGTTGTAGACGAGGGAGTGGGTGACCTGCTCCTTCGCCTTGCGGTACAGGCGGGAGCGCTGGCCACGGTAGCCGCTGGCCTGCTCGAGGATCGCCCGGCGCTTCTTGTGGGCGTTGACTGCCCGCTTGACGCGTGCCACTTGTTAACTCCTTGTAGCGGGGCCGTGGTTGTCGTCACACGGCCCGAATCGATGTGTGTCCCGGTCCGAGTCGCGCGCCCCCTCCAGTCAGTGGGGCGCGGCGGCTCACTTGCCGAGAAGCTTCTTGATCTTCGCGGCGTCGCCCGGGGCCATCTCGGCGTTGCCGGTGAGGCGACGCGTCACGCGGGACGACTTGTGCTCGAGCAGGTGGCGCTTGCCGGCGCGCTCGCGGAGCACCTTGCCGGAGCCGGTGATCTTGAAGCGCTTGCTGGCACCGCTGTGCGTCTTGTTCTTCGGCATGCGCCGTACTCTCCTCGTCAGTGGCGCTCCCGCAGGCAGGGATCCGGCAAGCGGGAGCGTCATGTGTATCGATTGATGTCCGGGGCGGGGTGCCCCGGCGCGAACCGGGGCTCACGCCTCGGGGATCACGCCTGGGCGTGCTCCTCGGTGGGCTCCTCGGCGGGCTCCTCCACGGACTCGTCCGCGGGAACTCCACCCTGGCGCTCCGCCTTGCGGGCGGCCTGCGCCTCGCGGGCCTCGGCCATCGCCTCGGTCTTCTTCTTGTGCGGACCGAGGACCATGATCATGTTTCGGCCGTCCTGCTTCGGATTCGACTCGATGAAGCCGAGGTCCTCCACGTCGGACGCGAGCCGCTGCAGCAGCCGGAAGCCCAGCTCGGGGCGGGACTGCTCGCGACCACGGAACATGATCGTGATCTTGACCTTGTCACCCTGCTTGAGGAACCGGACGACGTGACCCTTTTTGGTGTCGTAGTCGTGCGGGTCGATCTTCGGCCGGAGCTTCATCTCCTTGATGACCGTGTGCGCCTGGTTCTTGCGCGCCTCACGGGCCTTCATGGCCGACTCGTACTTGAACTTCCCGTAGTCCATGAGCTTGCAGACGGGCGGGCGAGCGTTCGCCGCCACCTCGACCAGGTCGAGGTCGTACTCCTGAGCAAGCTCAAGGGCCTTGGCAAGCGGAACAATCCCGACCTGCTCGCCGCTGGGACCGACAAGTCGCACTTCGGGAACGCGAATCCGGTCGTTGATGCGGGGCTCGGCGCTGATGGATCCTCCTCGGTAGCACCACGCGACGGCCTGGCGGACTGCCGCGTAACGTCTTATTCGGTGTGACCAACCGCGCCGGTACATGAAAAATGCCCCGGACGGGACACAGGCGGGGCTCCACGTGGATCTGGAGCACCGCCGCGAAGTCTCCGCGGGGCGCAGCCGGACCATTGACCCGCCAACCGTGAGGTCGGTCGGGTGGGAGATCGGAGCCTCCACTTGTGGGCCGGTCACATGCGTGTCCGGCCGGTCGGAACACCAGAATACACGAGTCAAGGGGTGACACCCACTTCTGTGCAGCCAGGGACGTGCCCCGGGACCGGGATGACACTCCCGGACGCGGGGTCCGGACGCGCTGCCCATAGGCTGGAGCCGACCCCTCAGCAGGAAGAAGTCCGAAGACATGAGTGACCAGACCCCGCAGCAGCCCGACGCAGCGCACGCGGCGAATCCCGACTTCGACGCCATGACCCGTGATATCGCGGAGGTGCCGGCGGTCGAGGTGATCACCACGGTCGCGGTGCATCTGATGAGTTCGGCGGCGGTCAACCTCGGGCTCGCCGAGGAGGGCGCGGCGCACAAGGACCTCGACGAGGCGCGCAAGCTCATCCAGGCGCTGGCCGGGCTGGTCACCGCCAGCGCCACCGAGATCGGCTCGTACCACGCGGCGCCGCTGCGGGACGGCCTGAAGTCGCTGCAGCTGGCGTTCCGCGAGGCCTCCGTCGTGCCGGACGAGCCGGGCCAGGGCCCCGGAGAGAAGTACACCGGCCCGGTCTACGGCTGAGCCGGGCGGCGGACCGCCGCACGGACGACGAGCCCCGGCCGGGGATACGGCCGGGGCTCGTCTCGTCTGCAGAGCGTGGGTGAGCGCTGTCCTCAGGGCCCGTCGTCGGGCCCCGCCGCGGGCTCGTGGGGCATCGCCTCGTCGGCGACGAGGACCGGCTCGTGCGGCGGGTGGGTGATCTGGTGCACCACCGCCGCGATGGCCGCGCCGATCAGTGGCGCGACGATGAACAGCCACAGCTGGGTGATGGCCGAGCCGCCCGCGAACAGCGCCGGGCCGATGGAGCGCGCCGGGTTCACGGAGGTGCCGTCCAGCGGGACACCGATGAGGTGGACGGCGGCCAGGGCCAGACCGATCGCCATCCCGTTGAAGCCGATCACGGCCACCTTGTGGGTGACCGACAGCCATACGTAGACCAGCAGGAAGGTCATCAGTATCTCGGCGACGAAGGCACCGCCGAGGTTGAGGTGGACCGCCGAGCGGTCGCCCCAGCCGTTCGTGCCGAAGGACGCATCGGTCTGCAGGCCCGGGATCTGCTTGGCGACCAGGAAGAGCAGGGCCGCGCCGGCGATGGCGCCGACCACCTGGGCGATCCAGTACTCGGTGGCCGTCCGCAGCGTGATCCGGCGGGCCAGCAGCATGCCCAGGGTCACCGCGGGGTTGAAGTGGCAGCCCGAGATCGGGCCGAGGGCGTAGGCCAGCGCCACCATGGTGAAGCCGAAGGCCAGGGCGATGCCGAAGGTGCCGATGTATTCGCCCGCCAGCACTGCCGAGCCGACGGCGAAGAACACCAGGAGCAGGGTGCCGAGGAACTCGGATACGACCGTGCGGGTCAGTACCGTCGAGATCTCCGTTTTCTCCATGGGGGGCTCTCCTCGCGTGGATCTTGGGCTCTCCTCGCATTGTGCGGCCCTGGAGACGAACCCGCCCGTTGACGGCCGGGCGCCCGGCCGGGGGTTCCGGGCCCCGGCCGTGGGGTGTCAGCGCCGGTAGAACGGCTCGTCGGCCGCCGGGGCACCGGGCGGCAGAAGGGCCAGGTCCAGGCCCCGGACGAGCCGGGCGCGCAGGACCTCGTCGGTGGCCAGGGCCCGGGCCAGCCGCTGGGCCACCTCGGCGGTCGGGGCGTCGGGGGCGAGGCCGAGGGAGAGGGTGGCGTCGGTTTCGCCGGACGGCTCCAGACGCGCGACGAGCACGCCGGGCTCGGCGTCGAGCAGGGTGCGCAGGGCGTCGGTGACGGCCGGGTCGGCGAGCGGGTCGGTGCTGGTGCGGCCCTCGGCGAGCGCCCGCAGGGCGGGGCCGGTGAGCTGGTAGGTGACCGGGCCCACCAGGTCGACGACCACGGTGTCGGCCTGCTCGTGGGAAGCGGCGAGCAGCGCCTGCGGCAGCGGGACCGCGACGGGGCGGGCGTCGGCCCGCCAGCGCCGGAGGGTCTCCGTGGAGGTGAAGGCGGGCAGCGCGCGGCGGCCGTCCGGGGCCTGGAGGGTGGGGACGGCCATATCGCTGGACTTCTCCCGGCGCAGGCCGTCGGGGCCGGTTTCCACCTCACCGAGGACGGCCACCACGGGCACCAGGACGCGTGCGGCGGCCAGCGCCGTCAGCAGCTGGGGCTCGGCGCTGCGGTCCCGGTCGTAGGCCGCCAGGGCCGCGGCCAGTGCCGGGTCGGCGGAGCCGTCGTCGTCGGCGAAACCGGGGTCGGGAATGTTCTTCTGCACGCGCCCGAGGGTATCGGGTGGGTTTCCGGCGTCAGCGGGTGCGGGGCCGTGGGGGTGCGGGCGGGCGCGCGGGGGCGCCGGAGCGCGGCCGCCGCGGACCTCCCGGGCCGGTGGCCAGCGTGCGGGGGTCAGCGGTCGAGGGACCGGCTGCGCCAGAGGACGGCGGCGGCCGCGAGGAGAACCAGGCCCGCGGCGCCGGCGGTCCAGGGGAGCCAGGGGGTGTCGGTGTCCGCGGTGTCGTCCGCGGTGGGGCCGGGGCCGAAGTAGCGGTCGGCGTAGGCGGCGGGCGACGGCTTCTGAGGAGTGGGCCGGAGATCTCCCGCCACCTCAAGAGCGGCGGCGGGATCGATCAGGCCGGCGCCGTAGTCGTCGTCGCGGCCGCCCTCGGGGCTGTCCTGCGCGGTGGAGGTGAGCAGCCGGCGGATCTGGGCCGGGCTCAGGTCGGGGTGCGCGGAGCGGATCAGGGCGATGGCGCCGGAGACGAAGGCGGCGGCGGGGCTGGTGCCCCAGCCGGAGAGATAGTCGTCCTCGGGGTCGGCCATGATGATGTCGTAGCCGGGCGCGCTGACCGTGGCGTACCAGTGGCGGGTGGAGAACCGGGCGCGGCCCCCCAGGTGGGTGACGGCGGTGGCCGTGATGACGCCCGGGTAGGCGGCGGGGTACGAGACGCGGTTGCCCTTCTCGCCCCCGTTGCCCGCGGAGGCGACGACGGGGATGCCCTTGCCGAGGGCGTACTGGATGGCGGCGTCCTCGCGGGGCTCGGGGTGCGCGGATGCGCTGTCGTCGCCCAGCGACATATTGATCACGTCGGCGCCGTGGTCGGCGGCCCAGCGGATGCCGTCGGCGAGCGCGCCCGCCTTCTCCGTACGGGCCCGCTCGCGCTGCTCGTCGTTGTCCTCGAGGATCACCCGGACGGGCAGGATCTTTGCCGCCGGGGCCAGTCCCAGCACTCCGTCCTCGCGGTCCGCGCCATGGCCGCGACCCGCGATGATGCTGGCCATTCCGGTGCCGTGTTGGGCCCAGGCGGCGTCCCCGGGGCCCGCCCCAAAGCCCACCAGGTCCCGCTCGGGCTCCACCTGTCCTTCCAGGTCGGGGTGGTTGGCGTCCACGCCGGTGTCCAGGACCGCGACGGTGACGCCCTCCCCCTTGGTGGTACGCCAGGCCTGCTGGGCGTGGACGGCCTGCAGGGCCCACTGCTGGGCGCGGAGGGCATCGGCCTGTGCGGGGACGGCGGGCAGTACGGCGAGCGCCGCGGAGGCCAGCGCGAGGACGGTGCCGCGCAGCACGGTGTGCGTCATGACGGTGCCTCCGTCGTCTGCGTGGGGCTGCCGGCCGCCCTGCGGAAGTCCGTCCCGATGCGGTCCGCCAGGCCCTTCGCGTCATGGCCCAGCCCGGATTCGGCCGGGGCGGTGGTGGTGCCGGGCCGGACCGCGGCCTCGGCGGGCTGCGGCTCGGTGACGACGCGGCCGTCGGCGAAGCCGGAGACGGCGTAGACCACGACCGGGATGTCGGTGAGGATCCGGACGGTCCAGCTGGCCCGCTGGGGGCGCCCGAAGTCCTCGGCCGGGGTGCCCTTGGCCGCGTACGGCAGCGGCAGCAGGTCGGTGCGGTTGCCCAGACTCTTGGTACTGAAGCGGGTGTTGAGGGCCATCATCGCGGGCTGGTCGGCCTTGGTGATCTGCGCCCCGACGGTGATGACGCCGGAGCGGGTGGCATCGGCGTAGGTGGCGCGCAGCAGCCGGGTGCAGCCGGCGCGGGCGAGCGCCGCGGCGAGCTTCGGATCGTAGGCGCCGGTGCAGCCGCTGTCCGGGGCGACGGCGATCCGGGTCCAGGTCCGGTCGGCGCCGCCGGGTCCGGCGCCCAGGCCGTTGACGGTGCGCGGGAAGAGCCTGTCGACAGGGGTGTTGTGCCAGACGTCGCGGCCCTTGGCGAAGGTGGCCGCGGCGGTGGGCGGGGCGGCGTCGGCCTCGTCGGTGAGCCAGCTCCCGGCCGCGGCACCGCCGATGAGGCCGATGCCGAGGACGAGGCAGGCCGCGGCACCGAGCAGCCGGGGGCCGGGACGGCGTCCGGACGGGTGCCGGGGCATCGCCGGTGCGCCGGGGGCGGGCGCAACTCCCCCGTGAGGAGGGGCGGTTGGGGGCCAGGGCACCTGGGGCGGAAGCTCGGCCGCGGTCCTGGACGGCTCGCTGCCGGGCGCCCCCGAGGGGCCGGTGGCGGCAGGGTGGCGGGGGGCCGGCGGGGCGCCCGGCCCGCTGCCGGCGCCGCGTTCGCGGGCGTCGCTCCACGCCTGCCGGCTGTTGGCCAGGTGGAAGGCGGCGGTGTCGCGGAAGGCGGCGGGGCGGCCGGTGGGCGGCGGAGTGGGGGCGGCCGGTTCGGCGGGGGCCGGGGGGCCGGGCGCACGGTCCGGGCGGGACGGCGGCTGCGCACCGGCGGCGGGCGGCGGCACAGGGGGCGCGGCGGGCGGCGGGACGGTGGGACGCGGCGGGACGGGGCGCGCGGGGTTCGGGGTGGCGGGCATCCCGGGTGCCGGTACCGGCGGCTCGGCCGGTACCCGGCGCAGCACGGTCGTCAGCGGATCCCCGTCCGGCTCCGGTGTCCCGGTCGGGACGGGCCGCCGGGGTGGCTGCGGGGGTATCGGTGGAATGTGCCGGGCATCGGCGAATTCGGCGTCGGTGCTCACCCGCGCTCCCCCTTGCACCGCTGTCCCCCGGGCCCGATCCGCAATCGGGGCACGGAGGTTCGTATCCGGACAACACGCCGCTGACCTGCTGGTTGCGGTGTCGAGCCACTCTAAGGGCTGGTGCAGCCGGTGCTCCAACCCTTGTCCGCTCTGTCGCAATCTCTCCCCTACCCAGTGGTAGTGGGGTCTGGCAGGCTGCGGCCATGTCCCAGTACACATCCGACGCGGATGGCGACAAAGCCCCTCTCCGGGCGCTCCCCCGTGTGCGCGCAGGGGAGACGCCGTACGACCGGGCCACCGCATCCCTCGACGCGCCGCTGGCCGTCGTCGACCTGCCGGCCTTCGACGCCAACGCCGCCGATCTGGTGCGCCGCGCGAAGGGGAAGCCGGTCCGGGTGGCGAGCAAGTCGGTGCGCTGCCGGGCGCTGCTGGAGCGGGTGCTGGCGCGGGACGGCTTCGCCGGGATCATGAGTTTCACGCTCGCCGAGTCGCTGTGGCTGGCGCGCTCGGGCTTCCCGGACATCCTGCTGGCGTATCCGTCGACGGACCGGGCGGGCTTCGCCGGGCTGACCGCCGATCCGAAGCTCGCGGCCGCGGTGACGGTGATGGTCGACGACCCGGTGCAGCTGGATCTGATCGATGCGGCCCGGCCGGCCGGCGGGGCGGGCGAGGAGGTGCGGGTGTGCCTGGAACTGGACACCTCCTACCGGCTGTTGGGCGGGAAGGTACGGGTCGGCGCCCGCCGCTCCCCGCTGCGGTCGCCCGCCCAACTGGCCGCGCTGGCCCGGTCGGTGGTGCGCCGCCCCGGGTTCCGGCTGGTGGGGCTGATGGCGTACGAGGGACATGTGGCGGGTGTCGGCGACGAGGTCGACGGCAAGCCGGTGTTCTCGCGGGCGATCCGGGTGATGCAGGCGGCGGCGCGCAAGGAGCTGGCGCAGCGGCGCTGGGAGGCCGTACGGGCGGTGCGGGCGGTGGCGCCGCGGCTGGAGTTCGTCAACGGCGGCGGGACCGGCAGTGTGCAGCACACCGCGGCGGAGGCGGCGGTCACCGAGATCGCGGCCGGGTCGGGGCTGTATGTGCCGCGGCTGTTCGACAACTTCCGTTCGTTCAGCGGGCGTCCGGCGGCGCTGTTCGCCCAGCCGGTGGTGCGCCGGCCGGGCCCTGGCGTGGTGACGGTGCTGGGCGGGGGCTATCCGGCGTCGGGGGTGGCGGGTCCGGACCGGCTGCCGGTGCCGTATCTGCCGGCCGGGCTGCGCTACGACCCGCAGGAGGGCCCCGGCGAGGTGCAGACACCGCTGCTGGGGCCGGCCGCGGACCGGCTGCGGATCGGCGACAAGGTGTGGTTCCGGCATGCGAAGGCCGGTGAGCTGTGTGAGCGGTTCACCGAGCTGCACCTGATCGACGGGGACCGGGTGGTGGCGACGGTGCCGACGTACCGCGGGGAGGGCCACGCCTTTCTGTGACCGGCGCGGCCCTCCCCGTACGAGCGGTGCGCTCAGTACACCGTGTCCTTCTGGTCCGGGATCACCGAGCCGTCGGGGCGGTGGACCGGGCCGAGGGTGCCGTCCGGCCGGGTGTAGCCGGTGGTGGCGCACGGGTAGGGATCGGCCTGACGCTTCTTCGGCTCGATGAACATCGGGTTGACCAGCCAGCGGTGGTCACTGTTGTCGTACGCCCGGCACATCAGCTCGGGCTTGTTGCGGTTGATGGTCAGGTGCCCCGCGGTGGCGTCGGCGACGAAGGTCACGTCGGTCTCCGCATCGCCCGCCGCGAAGGCGGGGCGGTGTGCCCGGTCCTGCTTCTGCCAGGCCTTGGCGCCCTTGACGTGGAAGATCTCCTGGTTGATCCAGCAGCGCTTGCCGTCCATGTACGACAGGACCTCGCCGTGGGTGGCCTTGACGTCGCCGCAGCCCTGGACGCCCGTGGTGAGCCGGCCGTCGCGGACGAGGTTGCGGATGCCGATGGTGTGCGCGCGGTCGACTCCCACGCCGGGCGCCCAGGCGCGGACGAGCGGCTCCGCCGAGGCGGAGACGATGTAGACGTCGAAGCCGGCCTTCTTGAGGGTGCGGATGAGGTCGCGCTGCTGGTCGTAGTAGCGGACGTACCCCTCCATCGTGTGCGTGCCGACCTTCTGCTCCGAGCCGATCGGCGCGGCGAGGTTCTCGGCGCGGGCGGCACGGGCGAACCCGGTCAGCTGCGCGGGGCTGTGGCCGGCGAACAGCTGGGTGATCCAGACGTATTCGGGGACGGTGCGGCGGTGGTTCCACTCCCCCTCGAACGCCTTCTTGCCGGTGGAGGTCTTGGCGTCCTGGTAGACGTCGAGGATCTCGTCGGTGCAGCCGGTGTCGGTCGACGTCGGCAGGGGGCGGCCGGCGGGCACGGAGGTGCCGCAGGCCTTGGTGAGGGCGCGGGCGGCGTCCGCGGTCAGCCACTTGTTGGTGGCCTGCCAGTTCGCGGGGCGCAGCACCTTGTCGTGACGGAGCATCCAGGCCAGTGTGGCGTCGGAGATGTCGTTCTTCACGACGGTGTTGTCCCAGTCGAACGTCGCGACCGGCCGGGCGCCGTCGGAGCCGGAGCAGCTGCCCCGCTCATCGATCATCTTCTGCAGCTTGGCCCGGTTGTCGCCGTACCAGCCCTTGGACACATGGAGGCTGGGGCAGTGGCGCGGGGCCGGCCCCGCGGTGGCCGTCTGAGCGGCGGCCACGCCACCTCCCACTATCGCGAGGGCGGCACCCGCTGCCAGCCAACGATGCTTGTTGAGCATGGAACGCACTCCTGTCGAACGAAGAACCGAAGGCGGACGCTAGCGCATGGCGGCCGGGCGTCGTGCGACGTCCGGCCGCCATGGTGCTGACGCGGAGGTGAACGGGGAACGGTTACACCGGGGTGACGTAGGCGCCCGCGATACCGCCGTCGACCAGGAATTCGGCGGCGTTGACGAACGAGGAGTCGTCGCTGGCGAGGAAGGCGACCGCGGAGGCGATCTCCTCGGGCTCGGCGAACCGGCCGACGGGGACGTGCACCAGGCGGCGCGCGGCGCGCTCGGGGTCCTTGGCGAACAGCTCCTTCAGCAGCGGGGTGTTCACCGGCCCCGGGCACAGGGCGTTGACCCGGATGCCCTCGCGGGCGAACTGCACGCCCAGTTCGCGGGACATGGACAGCACGCCGCCCTTGGAGGCGGTGTAGCTGATCTGGGAGGTGGCGGCGCCCATGACGGCCACGAAGGACGCGGTGTTGATGATGGAGCCGCGGCCCTGGCGCTGCATGTAGGGCAGCGCGTGCTTGCAGCAGAGGTAGACCGAGGTCAGGTTGACCTCCTGCACGCGCTTCCAGGCGTCCAGGCCGGTGGTGAGGATCGAGTCGTCGTCGGGCGGGGAGATGCCGGCGTTGTTGAAGGCGATGTCGACGGAGCCGTAGGTGTCGAAGGCGGTCTTGTAGAGCGCCTCGACCTGGTCGGAATCGGTCACGTCCACCTGGACGTAGGTGCCGCCCACCTCTTCGGCGGCGGCCTTGCCCGCCACCTCGTCGATGTCGGCGCAGACGACGTTGGCGCCTTCGGAGGACAGTCGGCGGGCGGTGGCCAGGCCGATGCCGCTGCCGGCTCCGGTGATCACGGCGGTACGGCCGACGAGGCGGCGGCACACTGCGGTCTGGTCGGTCACTTCGGGGGCCTTTCTCTGGGGGTGGCTGGGCACGCCGTCCGGGCTCGGGCCCGGACGGCCGGGGTCCGGGGGGTGTCCCCGGGACGTCAGCCCTCGGTGCTGAGGAAGATGTTCTTGGTCTCGGTGAAGGCGGTCAGTGCGTCCGGGCCCAGCTCGCGGCCGAGTCCGGACTGCTTGAACCCGCCGAAGGGGGTCCAATAGCGCACCGCGCTGTGGGAGTTGACGGAAAGGTTGCCGGCCACGACGGCGCGCGAGACGCGCAGCGCCCGGCCGACGTCACGGGTCCACAGCGAGCCGGCCAGTCCGTATTCGGTGTCATTGGCGATCCGGACCGCGTCGGCCTCGTCGTCGAAGGGGACGACGACGGCGACCGGGCCGAAGATCTCCTCGACGGCCGTACGGTCGTCGGGGCGCCCCTCCAGGACGGTGGCCGGGTACCAGAAGCCCTTTCCGGCGGGCGCCTCACCGCGGATGGCGGCCGGGGCGTCCTCGGGGACATAGGACCGCACCCGCTCGCGCTGGGCGGCGGAGATCAGCGGCCCCATCTGCGTGGCGGGATCGGCCGGGTCGCCGACCGTGAATGCCTTGACGGCGGGCTCCAGCAGCTCCATGAAGCGGTCGTAGACGGAGCGCTGGACGAGGATGCGGCTGCGGGCGCAGCAGTCCTGGCCGGTGTTGTCGAGGAAGGAGCCGGGGGCGGCGGCCGCGGCGGCCTCGACATCCGCGTCGGCGAAGACGATGTTGGGGCTCTTGCCGCCGAGTTCGAGGGTCAGCCGCTTGGTCTGTGCCGCGCAGCGGGCGGCGATCTGCCGGCCGGTGGTGGTGGAGCCGGTGAAGACGACCTTGGCGACGCCGGGGTGGTCGACCAGCGCGGTGCCGGTGACCGGCCCCTCGCCGGGCAGCACCTGGAAGAGGCCCTCGGGGAGCCCGGCCTCCAGGGCCAGCTCGGCGAGCCGGAGCGCGGTGAGCGGAGTTGTCTCGGCGGGCTTGAGGAGCACCGCGTTGCCGGCCGCGAGCGCGGGGGCGGTGCCCCAGGCGGCGATCGGCATCGGGAAGTTCCAGGGGGCGATGACGGCGACGACGCCGAGCGGCTCCTGGACGGTGATGTTCAGTCCGCCCGCCACCGGGATCTGGGTGCCGGTCAGGCGCTCCACTCCCCCGGCGGCGTAGTGCAGCAGATCGCGGACGTTGCCCGCTTCCCACCGGGCGTTGCCCAGCGGATGGCCGGCTTCCTTGAGTTCGAGCTCGGCGAGCGGATCGATGTGCGCGTCGACGACCTCGGCGAACCGGCGCAGGATCCGGGCCCGGTCGCCGGGTGCCACGGCGGCCCAGGCCTCCTGGGCTCCGGCTGCCCGCCGGACCGCGGCATCGACCTCTTCGGGGGAGGTGGTGGGAACGGTGGCCACCACTTCCTCGGTGGCCGGATTGAGGATCTTCAGCTCGTGCAACACGGGTGGTTCCTTACATGCGCTCGAAGGAGCGGAAGCGCTCCCAGTCCGTGACGGCGGCGTCGTAGGCGTCCTGCTCGACGCGCGCCATGTGGCGGTAGTGGTCGACGACCTCGTCACCGAACGCCGCGCGGGCGATCGGGCTCTTCTCCCACAGCTCGGCGGCCTCGCGCAGCGTCGTGGGGACATGGGCGGCGTCGCCGGTGTAGGCGTTGCCGGTGGTCGCCTCGGGGAGTTCCAGCTCGTGCTCTATGCCGTACAGACCGGCCGCGACCATGCCGGCGACCGCGAGGTAGGGGTTCACATCGCCGCCGGGCAGGCGGTTCTCCAGGCGGTGGGCGCGGCCGTGGCCGACCACCCGCAGGGCGCAGGTGCGGTTGTCGGGTCCCCAGGCGACGGCGGTGGGCGCGAAGGAGCCGGGGCGGAAGCGCTTGTAGGAGTTGATGTTGGGCGCGTAGAGGAGCGTGAAGTCACGCATCGCGGCGACCTGGCCCGCCAGGAAGTGCTGCATGGTCTTCGACATGCCGTACGGGCCGTCGTCGTCGGCCAGCACCGGCCGTCCGTCCGCGTCCTGGAGCGAGAGGTGGATATGACAGGAGTTGCCCTCGCGCTCGTCGTACTTCGCCATGAAGGTGAGCGACATGCCCTCCTGGGCGGCGATCTCCTTGGCACCCGTCTTGTAGATGGAGTGCTGGTCGCAGGTGGTGAGCGCCTCGTCGTAGACGAACACGATCTCGTGCTGGCCGAGGTTGCACTCGCCCTTGGCGGACTCGACGGTCATGCCGGCCGCGCCCATCTCGTTGCGGATCCGGCGCAGCACGGGTTCGACCCGGCCGGTGCCGAGGACCGAGTAGTCGGCGTTGTACTGGTTGGCGGGGTTCATCTCGCGGTAGCCGCGCGACCAGGCGTCTTCGTAGGTGTCCTTGAAGAGCATGAACTCCAGCTCGGTGCCGGCGTGGGCGCTCCAGCCGCGCTCGGCGAGCCGGTCGAGCTGGCGGCGCAGGATCTGCCGCGGGGAGGCGACGACCGGCGAGCCGTCGTGCCAGGCGAGGTCGGCGGTGATCAGCGCGGTGCCGGGGTTCCAGGGGGTGCGGCGCAGGGTGCCGGGGTCGCCGTGCATGGCGAAGTCGCCGTAGCCGCGCTCCCAGGAGGACATGGCGTAGCCCTCGACGGTGTTGAGGTCGACGTCGACGGCGAGGAGGTAGTTGCAGCCCTCCGTACCGTGTTCGAGGACGGTGTCGAGGAAATATCGGGCCGCGAACCGCTTGCCCTGGAGCCTGCCTTGCATATCGGTGAAGGCGAGGACGACAGTGTCGATCTCCCCGGCGTCGACGAGGACTCTGAGCTCCTCGACGGAGAGTGGGGGCGTGCGGTCTGCCACGGTGTTGCCTCCTGTCACTGCATCCGGAGGTCATAAGGTAGGCACACGAACCATTGATTGGGAAGGGGTATCGATGGAGAGTGCGGCTGATCGGCTGGCACCGGTGCTGCGGCCGGTACGGGCGGGCAACGGCTTCGAGGAGGCCCTGGAGCAGATACTCCAGATCGTCCGGCTCGGTCTGGTACCCCAGGGTGAACGGCTGCCCGCGGAGCGGGAGTTGGCGGAGCGGCTGCAGATCAGCCGGGTCACCCTGCGCGAGGTGCTGAAGGTCCTGCAGGACGAGGGCCTGGTGGAGAGCCGGCGCGGGCGCTACGGCGGCACGTTCGTACGGGTGCGCACGGAGAACCCGGGCGGGGCCGAGCTGCGGCGCCGGATCGAGAAGGTCGACGTCGAGGACACGCTGCGCTTCCGGGAGGTCCTGGAGGTGGGCGCGGCCGGGCTGTGCGCCGCGCACGGGCTGTCCGACGCGCAGAGCGACCGGCTGCGGGCGGCGCTCGCGGCGACCCAGGACGCCCCGCTCGCCGACTACCGCAGGCGCGACACCCTGCTGCATCTGACGCTCGCGGAGCTGTCCGGCTCACCGTCGCTGGCGGCGCAGTACGCCGCGGTACGGGCGAGCGTGAACGATCTCCTGGACTGCATTCCGCTGCTCGTCCGGAATCTGGAGCATTCGCAGACCCAGCACACCGCGCTGGTCGAGGCGGTGCTGGAGGGCGATGCGGACGGGGCGCGCGAGGTGATGCGGGAGCACTGCTGCGGGACCGCGGCGCTGCTGCGGGGCTTTTTGACCGCGCCGCCGCCGTGAGGCTCCGGGAGGAGGCCGGCGCGTGGGGTCGCGTTAACCATTCTTTTACGCACAGGTCTTGCGCTGGAGCGGCACCGAGAGCAAAGGTATGCCGCTGAACCTTTGCTCGATTTCCCCCCTCGGCGAGGCAGGAGCGGCTCATGGCCGACAACACGGAATCGCAGACCGCACCGCCCCTCGGGTTCGCGGGCGGTATATCGCCCGACGAGACCTATCTGGAGCGGCGGACCCTCCGCCGGGGCAGCGCGGGACCGCTGCTGCTGACCGGCCTGGGCGTCGCCTATGTCGTCTCCGGCGACTTCTCGGGATGGAACAACGGTCTGGCGCAGGGCGGCTTCGGCGGCCTGGCGATCGCCGCCGTCCTGATGGGCCTGATGTACACCTGTCTGGTCTTCGCGCTGGCGGAGCTGGCCTCGATCCTGCCGACCGCGGGCGGCGGCTACGGCTTCGCCCGGCGTGCCCTGGGCACCTGGGGCGGCTTTCTGACCGGCACCGCGATCCTGATCGAATATGTCCTGGCGCCCGCCGCGATCTCCATTTTCATCGGTGACTACGTCGAATCGCTCGGCCTGTTCGGTCTGCACTCCAGCTGGACGGTCTATCTCGCCTGCTTCGCGGTCTTCATCGGTATCCATCTGTGGGGCGTGGGCGAGGCACTGCGCTTCAGCCTGATCGTCACCGCCATAGCCGTCGCCGCGGTCGTCGTCTTCGCGATCGCCGCACTGACCGACTTCCATGTCGACTCGCTCAACGACATCCCCGTCAAGGCCGGCGCCTTCGGGGCCAGCTCCTGGCTGCCGTTCGGCATCCTGGGGATCTGGGCGGCCTTCCCGTTCGGCATGTGGTTCTTCCTGGGCGTCGAGGGCGTACCGCTGGCGGCCGAGGAGACCAAGGACCCGGCCCGTTCGCTGCCCAAGGCGATGGCCGCCGCGATGGGCATCCTGCTGGTGCTCGCACTGATCACCTTTGTCGCCGCGACCGGCGCACGCGGCTCGGCGGCGATCCAGTCGGTGGGCGATCCGCTGGTCCAGGCGCTGCAGCCGGACGGCAAGCCGACCACCGTCAGCCGGATCGTCAACTACGCGGGGCTCGCGGGCCTGGTGGCCTCCTTCTTCTCCCTCATCTTCGCCGGTTCCCGCCAGCTCTTCGCGCTCTCCCGGGCCGGCTATCTGCCCCGCTTCCTCTCCCTGACCAGCCGCCGCAAGGCCCCCTACCTGGGGCTGCTGGTGCCCGGCGCACTGGGCTTCGCGCTGGCCGCGGCCACCGGCGACGGCGCCCGGATGCTCAATGTCGCGGTCTTCGGCGCCACCATCTCCTACGCGCTGATGGCGCTGTCCCACATCGTGCTGCGCCGCCGCGAGCCCGGCCTGCCCCGCCCCTACCGCACCCCCGGCGGCATGCTGACCTCGTCCGTCGCGTTCGTCCTGGCCTGCTCGGCGCTGGTGGCGACGTTCCTGGTCGACAAGGAAGCCGCCTTCATCGCCCTCGGCGTCTACGTCGTGGCGCTCGCCTACTTCGCCTTCTACTCCCGGCACCGGCTGGTGGCCACGGCGCCCGAGGAGGAGTTCGCGGCGCTGGCGGAGGCGGAAGCGGAGCTCGCCCGCGACTGACCTGCACACTCGGGCCGTGGGGGGGCCCGGCCCCCCCCCCCGCCGCCCCCCCCCCCCCCCCCCCCCCCCCCCCCCCCCCCCCCGGGGCCCCCCCCCCCGCCCCCCCCCCCCCCCGGCGCCCCGC